>DFGG01000036.1:1580-11486 GCA_002371695.1 bacterium UBA3756 | reverse complement strand
AGGCTGTGGCCCGTGGAAAACAGTTCGTCTGCCAGGAGGCGCGAACGCTGCTCATCGGCAGTGAGTCGGCTCCCGCACTGACATCCAGAGAGCGCGAGATACTCCGACTGATCGTGGAGGGCTTCACCATGAAAGAAATAGCCCACCGACTAAACCTCGGCTTTGAAACGGTCCATAGCTATACCAAAACGATGCGGCAGAAACTGGGATGTCCTAATATGTCGTCGCTCGTCAGGACTGCCATTGAGCGACACCTGATATAAAAACAGAAATCCTCGCCGAAGCGAGGATTTCTGTTATCTGATTCTATCGAGTGACCTGACGAGTTTCTCATCCGCGAGGATAGCCCTTCGGGCCATCAGATACAGGATGAGCGCTACGGCAGGCAGCACCGCCGGCCACGAAGGCTGAAAGTCGACTGCTCCCCACGACTTGTCGCCCACCATTCGGGAAACGACAAAGAAACACACATACCACCCCGCCATCAACAGGGCATTGAGGGCGCAGAAAAGTGCCTGGGCCTTGCGATTGTGGTAGATAAAGATGGTATAGGTGCCGAGTGCTGCAGTGGGCAGAAGGATAGCGAAGAGAGGCCACACATCGAAATGGTGCTTGCCAAGGGGATCGGTAAACCAGAGGTTGTACACACGAGCCACCTTGATGCCAGCCGCATCGAAGGCGCCTATCTGCATCGTGAGAGTGATGACGGTCAGGATGACAGCCACCACGAGGAATATCGTCTGTTTACGCTGCCACATAGGGATACATCATTAATAATGCAGAGCGCATAATCATCAGATATCCTGGTTCTGGGCCTCACGGGAGGGGTCGCGCCAGTAAACCTTATCCTCGATAAACTCCTGAGTAGCCAGCAAGGTAGCCTTGGGCAGTTTCTCGTAGTAACGTGAGATTTCTATCTGCTCGCGGTTCTCGAACACCTCCTCGAGTGAATCGTTGTAAGAGGCGAACTCGGCGAGCTTCTTCGACAGGTCATCCTTGATCTGAAGGCTGATCTGATTGGCGCGCTTGGCGATGATGGCGACACTCTCGTAGATGTTGTCAGTGTCGCGGCAAAGGTCCATAATGTTACGTGTAACGGTGTTAACCGGTGCTTTTGATTTCTTGTAGTCCATATATTTGACGAATTTACTAATTGACGTTTTTTACGATTTCAGTCCTTAATGACCTTCTTGCATTTGGCGATGAAGCGCTCGGCCAGACGGATGTTCTTGGAGTCGGGATACTCATTGATGAATCCGTAGCACTCGTCCTCAGCATCGCGATAACGGTCGATGCGCTTGTCTTCGGTAGAGTTCTCTGCCAGTTCAAACTTGCTCTTCATGATGAGCAAGGCAAAGTCCTCCCGGTTCTTACAGTAAGGATAGTTCTTCAGCGCATTCTGAGCAGTGATGATACACGAGGTGTAGTTGCTCTCGTCGTTCTTGTTGATGTTGCCGAAATACCCCCCGAGGTTGTAGTAGAGCTCAGCCGAAAAAAATTCCTTCATGATGAGCTTATCCTGCAACTCGTAGAGTCGTTTCTGGGCCTCAGCGCGCAGCTTGGAATCAGGATAGAGGTCGAGGAACTGCTGATAGGCATTGATGGCTCCGATGGTAGGAGTCTGGTCGAGTCGCGGTTCCGGTGCACTCTGGTAGAGCGAGTTGCCTACGTAGAGACTTGCCGACTCGGCATAGAGTCCACGAGGATAGCTGCTGACATACTTCTTGAACGTGGCCGAAGCGGCGTCGAAGTCAGCATTGCAAAATTGTGCCATCGCCAGCATGTAGAGACACTCCTGAGCATCGTCGGTACCCTTCTTGACGGTCACCAATTGCTCAAGCAACGAAGCAGCCTTCTGAAACTTGCCCAGTGCGAACTGCTCTTTGGCATACTCATACTTGTAGGCATTATCAGTAGACTTGTATACCTTGTTGAATTCTCCAGCGCAACTCGTCAAGAGCATGAGCGCGCACGAACCTATTATGATACATTTCTTCATATCGGGGTGCAAAGTTACTGATTTTCACGCAAACGGCAAAGGTTTTTGAAGAAAATTATGAATTATGAATTATGAATTATGGATTTTTTTGTACCTTTGCACCTTGTTATGAGCGAATTTAAACTTACTTCACCTTATCAGCCTACAGGAGACCAGCCTGAAGCCATCCGACAACTGACAGAAGGACTACGACGGGGAGACCAGTCGCAGGTACTGTTGGGTGTCACCGGCTCGGGTAAGACGTTTACGATGGCCAACGTGATAGCCAACGTCAACCGTCCGACCCTTATCTTGAGCCACAACAAGACGCTTGCTGCCCAGCTCTACGACGAGATGAAAGGTTTCTTCCCTGAGAATGCCGTCGACTATTATGTCAGCTATTATGACTACTATCAGCCAGAAGCCTATCTGCCTGCAAGTGATATCTACATCGAGAAGGATCTGGCCATCAACGACGAGATAGACCGTCTGCGTCTCTCTGCTGTAAGCGACTTGTTGTCAGGCCGTCAGGATGTCGTAGTAGTATCATCCGTATCATGCATCTATGGTATGGGCAGTCCCATTGCCCTGCAGGAGAACGTCATCAGTCTGCATGTAGGCCAGAAGCTCGACCGCAACCAACTGTTAAGGAATTTAGTAAGTGCGCTATACGTCCGTAACGACATTGACCTTCAGCGCGGCAATTTCCGGGTGAAGGGCGATACCGTCGATGTATTTATGGCCTACTCTGAGGTAGTGCTCCGCATCACCTTCTGGGACGACGAGGTAGATGCCCTGGAGGAAGTGGATGCCGTGACCTTCGACCGTCTGGCCCGTTTCGAAGAGTACAAGCTCTATCCTGCCAATCTCTTCATGACCTCACAGGAACAGACCAATATCGCTATCCGTCAGATACAAGACGACCTGGTGAAGCAGGTGGCCTTCTTTGAAGAGATGGGCGACCCATACAAGGCACAGCGCATCAAGGAACGCGTGGAATACGACATGGAGATGATCAAGGAACTCGGCCACTGCTCGGGCATCGAGAACTACTCCCGCTATTTTGACGGACGTAAGGCAGGCGAACGCCCCTATTGCCTGTTCGACTTCTTCCCCGACGACTATCTGCTCATCATCGATGAGAGCCACGTCAGCGTGCCCCAGATCAGGGCTATGTACGGAGGCGACCGTGCCCGAAAGACCAACCTCGTGGAGTACGGCTTCCGTTTGCCAGCAGCCTTCGACAACCGTCCGCTGACCTTCGAGGAGTTCCACGAGCAAATCAACCAGGTGATCTACGTCAGTGCCACCCCTGCCGACTACGAGCTACAGGAGTCCGAGGGAGTGGTGGTGGAGCAGGTGATTCGTCCTACCGGCCTGCTTGACCCCGAGATAGAGATACGCAAAAGCGAAAACCAGATAGACGACCTGATGGACGAGATACTAACCCGCAGCCACCGCAACGAACGCGTGTTGGTAACGACACTGACCAAGCGTATGGCCGAGGAACTGAGCGAATATCTACTGAACCATGGCGTAAGAACCGCCTATATCCACAGCGACGTGGCTACACTCGACCGCGTGAAGATACTCTCCGACCTCAGACAAGGTGTCTACGATGTGCTGGTGGGAGTGAATCTGTTGCGCGAGGGACTCGACCTGCCGGAGGTGTCGCTTGTTGCCATACTCGATGCCGACAAGGAGGGCTTCCTCCGTAGCCATCGCTCACTGACACAGACAGCAGGACGTGCTGCCCGTAACGTGAACGGCAAGGTGATTATGTATGCCGACACCATCACAGAATCGATGCAGCTCACCATCGACGAGACCCTGCGCCGCAGGATGAAGCAGATGAAATACAACGAGGAACACGGCATCACGCCCACTCAGATTGTGAAGAACCTGAGCTTCGGCAGCCTGAAGCAGGAAGAGCGCTCCGACGTGAAGGAACTGCGCCGCGCGGGAATGGCTGCTGAGTCAAATAATGATGGCGCTATGCTGACAAGCGACCCCATAGTGGAGCACATGACACGCCCGCAGTTAGAGAAGTACATCGCCGAGCGTACTAAACTCATGAAGGAGGCTGCCAAGCAGTTCGACTTCCTGCAGGCAGCACAGTATCGTGACGAAATTCTTGCCCTGCAGAAAGAGTTGGAGCTGAAGTAAAAGGGGAATGAATAGTGAAAAATCATAAAATCCGTGTTAATCCGTGTAATCCGTGCCGAGAAATGAAAAAATCTTTGTACTTTTGCGCGGTATTTATAATTAAGAACGCGATATGAAGAAATTTCTAATAGCCCTCATGCTGGCAATGCCGATGGCAATGAGTGCCCAGGACAACACCTGGGAGCGTATAGAACAGGACCCCGTGGAAAAGAGTAATCCCAATGCCAAGTATCTGGCGAAAGACGCCGTACCCCTGGTAGACGGTAAGGTGACATGGGTTACCACCATCGAGGCTCCCGGCAAGTCGGCAGACCAGATCTACGACATTCTGCTGGCTCAGTTGACAAAGATGACAACAGAGGACAACCAACTGGAATACAGCAATGTGGCCATTCAGGACCGTGAGCATCACAAGCTGGGGGCAATCTACCACGAGTGGCTCGTATTCAAGAGCGTAGCCCTCTCACTCGACCGTACCCAGTTCAGTTTTCAGCTGCTCTGCACCTGTACTGACGGCAAGGCAGAAATAGAGATGACGCGCATCTATTACAACTACGACACCGAGCGCAAGCCCATCAAGTATATCGCCGAAGAGTGGATCACCGACAAGTATGCCGTCAACAAGAAGCGCACCAGGCTATATCCTGTCTCTGGCAAATTCCGCCGCAAGACAATCGACCGTAAAGACTTCATATTCAACAAGTTTAACACCCTGCTTAACGCAAGCAAATAACTATTGGCATCACCGATGAACAAGGACTTGATACGCAACTGGCTCAACATCATCTTCATGGTGATGGCCGTCGTGGGCATCATCTTCTTCGTGCAGAAGAGTGAGTCGAAGCATGAATTGGGACTCTACATCATCCTTCTGGCAATGGTGGTAAAGATAGCAGAGTCGGCACTAAGAATGATGAAGTAGTGAATAGTGAATAATGAATAGTGAAATGAGAAAGGATACAAAGATGAACAGATGGACATGGAGAGTGATGGCAATACTATTCACTATTCACTATTCACTATTCACTGCATCTGCCCAGGACGTATACAACCAGATAGACGAGAGCGGCAACATCACGGAGCGTAACCAGAACTTCAACAAGCACAACAATGATACCACCAACCACAACAAGGAGATACCCAAGGGACTGAAGACGTGGACTGTCGACAGGAAGTTCGGCAACGTCATCCCAGCCGTACCCGACACCCTGGCCCACCTCTATCCGAACACAACGCTCAACACAGGCTTCTATGGTGAATACAACACGACCGGCAACAACTATACAGCCCGCCTGAGCCGTATCTTCATTGACCGCAAGGAGATGAGCTCGTTTATGTTCACAGACCCCTATAGTTTCTTCTTCAGGGAGCCTGAACAACACTTGTTCACCAATACCCTCTCGCCATTGACCTACGTGAACTACGACAACTGCGGCGACAAGCAGAACGGTGAGGATCGCCTGCAAGCCAAATTCGCCGTCAACGCGAACAAGCGACTCGGATTCGGCTTCATGTTCGACTACGACTATGCACGAGGCTACTTCAGCAACCAAAGCACGTCGCACTTCAACTCCACCCTGTTCGGCTCCTACTTAGGCGACCGCTACAACATGCACGTGATTTTCTCGTTCAATCACCAGAAAGCATCAGAGAACGGTGGTATACTCAACGATGAATACGTGATACACCCGGAACAGTATACCGAGAGCTATGCCGACAACGAAATCGCAACGACTCTCAACGCGAACTGGAACCGCAACGACAACCAGCACATCTTCCTGAGCCACCGCTACAACATCGGATTCTATCGTAAGGTAAAGATGACTGACGAAGAAATCAAAGCCCGCAAGTTTGCGATGGAGGCCAAGAAAGAGAAAGAAGAAAAAGAGGCCAAGGAGTCTGGTAAGGAGAAACCCGGCGAGAAGCCCAAGGGCCGCCCTGCCAACGTGATGCCTAAAGGTCGTCCTGAGGGAGCCGTCATTGCCGGCAAGGAGCCTCCCAGAGAAAAGTCTCACCAACTGGCCATTGACTCCACCCGCATCCAGATCGACGAACAGGCCATGCGTGACAGTATACGTGCCAAGGAGATACAAGACTCCATCGACGCCACGATGAAAGACGAGTACGTACCCGTGACAAGCATCATCCACACGTTAGACCTCAACAATTATAAGCGCAGCTACATTGCCTATTATACCCCCACCGACTATTATAAGGACTCATACTATCAGAACCTGGCAGGTGACTCTATCTACGACGATACCAAGCACCTACAGGTGAAGAACACCTTAGGACTGGCGCTACTCGAAGGTTTCAATAAATACATGAAGGCAGGACTGAAAGCCTTCGTCACCCACGAATACCGTCGATACGAATTGCCTGAAATACAGGACAATGACAACTTCTACCAAGAACGATGGACAGAGCACAACATCAGCCTGGGCGGACAGTTGAGCAAGACTCAGGGCAAGACACTGCACTTCAACCTGATGGGTGAATTCTGGACTGTTGGCGAGGATGCCGGACAGCTGAAGCTCGACTTCAACACCGACCTCAACTTCCCCCTCTTCGGCGATACCGTACGTCTGGCGGCAAAGGCCTACTTCCACCGTCTGAACCCCACTTTCTATCAGCGCCGCTACCACTCGCACAACCTCTGGTGGGACAATAACGACATGAGCAAGGAGACACGTACCCGTATAGAGGGAATCTTCGCCTATGAAAAGACTAACACCAAGCTGCGCGTGGCTGTGGAGGAGATACAAAACTACACCTACTTCGGCATGAGCTACGACGCAACAACTAGCTCACGCAAGAATATGACAGCAGGTGTATATCAGGAATCGGGCAACATCAACGTGCTCACAGCCCAACTGTATCAGAATTTCCGCTTAGGCCCGCTGAACTGGGAGAATGTGATAACCTATCAGAACTCAAGCAACAAGGACGTGTTGCCATTGCCTACCCTGAATGTGTTTACCAACCTCTACCTGAAATTCAGGATTGCCCGCGTGCTGAATGTGGAATTGGGAGCAGACGCCACCTGGTTCACAAAATACTACGCCCCCGACTTCTGTCCGATGATCAACCAGTTTGCCATCCAGCAGAATGAGAGCAGTCGCGTGGAAATTGGTGAATATCCGTTCGTCGACGTCTATGCCAACTTGAAGCTCAAGGGCGTCCGCTTCTTTGTGATGATGACCAACGTAGCCAACGGCAGTGGTAACCGCAAGAAGTTTTTAACCCCCCACTACCCCACCAACGGCTCTGTGCTGCACCTGGGCGTTTCGTGGAACTTCTTCAATTAGGCCAACAGGAGTCCGAGGCTGACGCAAAGACCGTAGATAAAGATATTACGCGCTGTTTCTCCCAAGCAGAGATTCAGCGCTTTTCCTTTATCGATACGTTTGATTTTGAGGTAAGTGAACACGTGAAGGATGAAATAGATGAAGGGCAGGAAAAAAGCCAGAGGATGGCCGTTCTGCCAGAAAGTAGCCCCCAGAATCATGGCCCCGACACCTACGCCGAGATAGAGTTGGAGTCCAGCCTTTGCACCCAATCGGACGATCAGCGTACGCTTACCGGCCTCGCGGTCGTTATCACGGTCGCGGAAATTGTTCACCACCAACAGCGCATCGATTACCAAGCCGCATGCCAGCGAAGCCAGGAACACCTGCCAGGTGACGGTATGCAGCTGCAGGTAATAAGTGATGCAGACAGGCACGATGCCGAAGAACACCAGCACCAGTAAGTCACCCAGGCCTAAATAAGAGAAATGAGTGGTGTAAAGGAAGCAGAATACCACACAGACTGCACCCACGATAATCATCTCCAATCCACCAAAGAGTACGAGAGGCAGGCCTACGATACATGCCAGGCAGGTGGTGCCGGCAATAGCCCGCTTCATCGCATCGAGCTTCACCCACCCCTGAGCACATGCCCTACGTGGACCAAGTCGCGTCTCAGCATCATCGGCACCATTAGCGAAATCGAAGAAGTCATTGATGAAATTAGCATCAATCTGCATCAGGAAGGCGAAAAGCAGGCAGAGTATTGCTGCTGTCCAACTGAAAACGTCGTCACCATAATAGTCCTGAGCGTCTGTCCAGGCCAAGGCAATGCCTATCATCACAGGAACAGCTGCTCCTGTAAGCGTCTTAGGGCGCGCGGCCAGCAGCCACGCCTTCGGGGAATTAGTCTTTACTATTGCTTCTTCCATCGTCAAATGATACTAATTTATTTGCAAAAGTACAAAAAAGTTGTGAATTGTATCGTCCTTTATCGAATAATTTCGTATATTTGCATCAAATTTCCAATAATATGAATGCAAGCCTTGACCTCGTAGAGTACATAGAAACCAAGATACTCCCCAGATACGCAGATTTCGACCGCGCACACAATCTGGAGCACGTCACCCGCGTCATCCGCCGCTCACTGGATCTGGTGAAGATCACCGGAGCCGATGTCAATATGGTGTACACCATCGCCGCCTATCACGATTTGGGAATGTCCGGACCGAGAGCCATCCACCATATAACAGGTGGAAAGATTCTCGCCAGCGATGCCAGGCTGAAGAAATGGTTCTCGCCTGAGCAAATCAAGATCATGAAGGAGGCCGTTGAGGACCATCGCGCCTCAGCCAGCCATTCCCCCCGCAGCCTTTACGGCAAGATCATCGCCGAAGCAGACAGAGACATCGACGTGGACACCGTCATACGGCGTACCATTCAGTACGGACTGAGCAACTATCCCGAGAAAGACAAAAGTGAGCAATGGCAACGATTCAAGCAGCACATGGACGAGAAATACTCCGTGAACGGATACATCAGACTATGGCTACCCCACTCACCCAACGAGCAACAACTCAACCAGCTGCGCCTGCTCATAGCCAACCCGCAGCAACTGCACGAAGTCTTCGACCGTATCTACGCTGAAGAGTCCGCTGCTACCTGAGGTACATATAATAGATGTATCCCAGCACCACAGACAGTACTATGAGGACTATCGAGCGTACCAAGCAACTCACCACCCTCTTGATGATGAGAAAGGCCACTATGATAGCCGCCAGCATGAACAGATAATATTCAATATTCTCCATAATCGTAAACTGTAAACTGTAAACCGTAAACTCAAAAGAGTTTCCTGAATGCCGTGGGGATAGGCGTCTCAAACTCCATCGGCTCTCCCGTAGCAGGATGAGTGAAGCACAAAAGCCAGGCGTGCAGACAAAGACGATGAAGCGGGTCGTCACCATTGCCGTACTTCGTGTCACCACACACGGGATGACCCATATCAGCAGAATGGACGCGTATCTGATTCTTGCGCCCCGTCTCCAACTTAAATTCCACCAATGAGTGATCGGCCGTACGGTCAAGCACATGCCAGTGGGTGACGGCATACTTTCCCCCGTTGTCGACAGGCGAGGAGTAGGTGACGTAGGCCTTATTGTCTTTCAGCCAGTTGGCCACAGTACCTTCATCCTGTTCCATCTCGCCGGAGCAGACAGCCACATAGCGACGGTCGTAGACGATATCATGCCAATTGTGCTCAAGGATCTGTTCCGTCTCCATATCCTTGGCATAGACCATCAGCCCGCTGGTGTCGCGATCCAGCCGATGCACTACGTGGGCGGTACACTTCTGACGAGACTTCTTGAAATAGTCGTCGAGCACCGTCTTCACGTTGAGCGTGGAATGCCCTGCGGCCATCGAGAGGATACCCTCAGCTTTTTCCACGACAATGAGCCAGCGATCTTCGTAGAC
>DFGG01000036.1:0-1456 GCA_002371695.1 bacterium UBA3756 | reverse complement strand
CCCCGCTCCAACGGGAAGTCGAACTGCGACACCGTCTTGCCGTTTACCTTGACACCTCGTCCCTGAAGCGTGGCCTTGATCTTGGTCTTCGTCTGCTTCACATTCTCGAAGAGCCACTCCAGCAGCGGCTTCGGCTCACTGACCACATAATGGTCGTACTCGCCCTCACGGTTCTGTCCTGCATTGTATCTCATAATCCTATTATCTCGTAAAACAACTGCAAAGTTACGAATAATACTCCATACAGCCAAACATTACCAAATGTTTTTGCTATTTCAGCTCATGCGGTTGAAATAGAGAGGATTCTCCTGATTCCTTAGGGAAGAAACCATTTTTCGGTAGTATTATTTTGGTTATCTCATTCTTTTTTGTTATCTTTGCAGACAAAAAGTGTGATGACAGAACGCTCATCACGCTTGTACGATTAATAAATGCAGGAAGATACACTCTATCTGATACTCTACGGAGCAGCTGCCATGCTGTCACTAACGGCATGCTGTTATCTGCTGTTACGCCGGTCCAATGCCATCATCCCCGAGGTGACGTCGCCAGTACGCCTGCGCCGGTGGGCGGCGGCCTTCTTTGCCAGCATGGCGCTGAGCCATATATGGTATCTGCCCACCTTCTATTTCACTGCAAGCGATGACATACTGCTGAGCTTCCTTATAGGGGCGACGCTCGACTTCATGACGCTTGTCCCCCTGGGGATAGTCGTATTGATGTCCATGCTGCAAGACCGCAAGCGACCGCTGTGGCTCGCAGGCGTGACGATGGTGCCCATCGTCGCAGTCATGGCTGTGTGCATTGCAAGCTGCAGCATCACCTTCCTGCCGGTATTATATGCCTATTACCTGTCGCTCGGCATCTGCTTGTTAATATATATGGTACGCGAGGTGCGACAATACGGGCGATGGCTGCGCGACAACTATGCCGACCTGGAGCACAAGGAGGTGTGGCAGAGCTTCGTGGTGCTGGCTGTCATTCTGCTGTTTTTCGGCATCTATACGTTAGACCCCTACTATCGCTCCATCAAATACATCATGCAATTAAACAACATGATACTCGTCTGCTACCTCGTATGGCGGGTTGAGACGTTAAGCGAACTGAACGTCACGTCCCCTGCAACAGTCATGGACGGCGACGACCTTCCGCAAGCCATCCACGACCATATCGGCATATTGCTGCAGCAGCATTGCATCGACACCCAGCTCTACCTGCAACACGACCTGTCGCTCCAGCAACTGGCCAAGGCCATCGGGACCAACCGCTACTATCTCAGCCAGTACTTCTCAAGCCAAGGCACAACCTACAATGCCTACATCAACAGTCAGCGCATCGACCACTTCATGAGCCTCTACCGCAAGGCTGTCGCCGCCCAGCAGTCCTTCACCGCCCAGCAGCTGGCCTTGGAGAGTGGCTTCCACAATTACCGCACTTTCAGCAATGCCTTCAAGCA
>DFGG01000127.1:9553-21918 GCA_002371695.1 bacterium UBA3756 | reverse complement strand
CGATCACGCGGATAACTGTCGTACTGACGGCTCTTCAGGAAGTAGTCGCGTGGCTCATAGTAGTGCTCGTCGAGCAGGGGCAGTCCCAGTTCGTCGGCCACTCGCCAGCCATTGGCCCAGTCGAGCTTAGAGTAGGGATGGGAGTCGACACCAGCCGTACCCACGATGGTAATTTCGGGATGAGCCTTCGTCACCCGCTCGTAGATATACTTGAAGCGCGCAGAAAACTCCGGCGAGATACGCTCTTCGTTGCCTATTCCGACCATGGTCAGTCCGAAGGGTTTCGGGTGTCCGGCATCGGCACGCATCTTGGCCCACTTGGAGGTGGCGGGGTCGCCGTTGGCCCACTCGATGAGGTCGAGGACATCCTGTACCCACACGTCCATATCCTCCATCGGCCATGCCTCCTGAGCCTGGTCCTTCATGCCCCAGCCGCCATTAGCACCTTGGCAGCTGACGCCGCAGGGCAGAATGGGCAGGGGCTTCATGCCGAGGTCTTCGCAGAGCTGGAAGTACTCATAGTAGCCCAGACCCATCGACTGGTGGTAGCCCCAGGTGTTCTTCTGACCTTTGCGCTGCTCCTTCGGGCCGATGGTGTTCTTCCAGCGGTAAGTGTTCCAGAAGCCGTCGCCGCCGCCATGTACCACGCAACCGCCGGGGAAGCGCAGGAACTTGGGCTGCAGGTCGGCCAGTGCCTGGGTCAGGTCCTTGCGAAGGCCGTGCCCCTTGTAGGTGTCCTCGGGCATCAGCGACACCATGTCGATGTCAGCCTCTCCCGTGTTCAGCATGAGTATCTGCAGGGCTGCCTTCTGACTGGTAGAGTCGGGGGTGAGCACAGCCTCGTATTTCTTCCATGCCCCCGGATTCTCTCCCCCCTGGGGGGAGGTAGAGGGGGGTAGGGTGATGGTGGCTTCGGCCAGCAGCTTAGGATCCTTGCCCCAGCCCTTCGGCTCTACGAGTGCCACGCGCATCTGCTTGGCATCGCCATGGTTGCGCACGAAAGCCGAGAAGTCGTACTTCTCGCCAGCCTTGACGGAGATGCCGTCGAAGCCGTTGTTCTGGATGCCGAATCCTTTCCAGCCCTGATAGTCATAGAACTCTTTGGCACGCTCGATGTGCAGGCGCATGTAAGTGGGGTTGTTGGGATGGATGCCGTTGTCCATGCGGGGCTCCAGATATCCCAGAGAGTGGCCCGGGCGTATCATTTGCCAGGCCGTCCCGGGGCCCCATCCGTCGTGCTCGGTGGGACTGAACTCGAAAGAGCCGTTTTGTACCAGATCAGCATAGAGGCCTCCGTCAGCAGAGCTGCTGATGTCCTCGAAGAAGATGCCGATCAATTCGTCGCTGATAGCCTTGCCGCCCTGGGGGGCTGTCATCGGCTTCTGGGCATTGGCGCCCGTCGTGGCTGCCGTCAGTAGGGCAGCGAGTGTCAGTTGTCTGAACATATAGTTATAGGTGTTTAAATGAATTTGTGGCGCAAAGATACAAATTATTTTCTGAATTGCTTGTATAATTTGCAGAAAAAGTGTATATTTGCCACCAAAAACCAGTAACTACGCTCACATGAAACGATTGTTCCTATTATTCGGACTCTTCTCGGCCCTCTCTCTTCAAGCTGGTCTGCTGCCGCAGGCAGGCGATTCTTTCTGGCGCGACTCTATCCCGGAGACCATGCGGCAGAGCTATATCCAGTATGGTGAACAGTACTTGGGCAAGCCTTGGACGGTGTTGCCCTGGACGGTGTTTGCCGAAAACAAGATCAGCGGCAATCGTGTGAACTACGAGGCTGTCTGTTTCGGGAAGCGTCGCCACCTGGCAGCCATCGTGATGGCGGAAATCATGGAGAACAAAGGCCGCTTCCTGCCGGATATTATCGATGGAATGGGCAGTTTTTGCGAGGAGACCTGGTGGGGCATCCCTGCTCACTACAACAAGCGCATCCCTCTGCCGGAGCTGCAGGAGGTAGACCTCTTCAATGCCGAGACAGCCAGTCTCATCGCCTGGACGCGCTATATGTTGCAACCCCAGCTGGACCAGTTTTCGAAGGATATTTGCCAGCGGGTTGACCGTGAGATAGAGCGGCGCATCCTCAAGCCTGCTCTCGCCAAGGACTACTGGTGGAAGAAGGCTGCCATGAACTGGAACCCCTGGATCTGTTCCAACTGGCTCACCTGTGTGCTGATCTGTGAGAAGGATGAGGCCCGCAAGGCTCAGGCCATCCAGCAGATCAAGCAGGCTACGAAGGCGTTCGTCGATGCCTATCCTGAGGATGGTGGTTGCGACGAAGGACCTGGCTACTGGGACCGTGCCGCTGCCTCGATGTTCGAGGTGATGCGCCTGCTCGACCTGGAGGCCGGTCCTAAGACGAGGCAGATGGCTGCCTATGCCTATCGCACATATATTGGTGGCGGCTATTGCATCAACTTTGCCGATGCCCACGAGAACAGGGCCGTGCAACAGGTGAACATCGTGTATCCCTTCGGACGCTGGCTCGGCGACAAGACCATGAGGGAGTTCGGCGCCTGGCTGGGACGCGAGCGCCAGATACAGGAGAATCCTGCTGCCCTTTACGACAAGAGCGGCAACTTCCCCACACTCGGGCGCGAGCTGCTCTTCCTGAGAAATATCCGCGATTTCATCGCAGAAAATCCCACCGAACCACTGTTAAGAGATGTGTGGCTCCCTGACCTGCAGATCATGACAGCCCGTCGCGGCAACCTCTTTGTTGCCATGAAGGGAGGCCACAACGACGAGAGCCACAACCACAATGACGTGGGGTCGTTCGTCGTCTATACCCAGCATGACGGCGCGTTCATGCCCCTGTTCATTGACCCTGGCGTGGGCGAATATACGGCCAAGACCTTCTCCAAGGACCGCTATACCATCTGGACCATGCAGTCGCAGTATCATAACCTGCCTCAGATCAACGGCCTGGACGAGAAGGACGGCAGGCAGTATGCTGCCAAGGTGGTGGCTCACAAGCAGGGACAGCTCACGCTCGACATCGCCGGTGCCTATCCGTCGGATGCTGCCGTGAAGTCGTGGAAGCGCACCGTCAAGGCGATGAAATCGGCCATTTCCGTCACGGAGGATTACCAACTCAGCGACTGTCGCGAGCCTGTCCGTCTGATGCTGATCACCACCATCAAGCCCGAAATCTCACAGGCCGACGGCAGTGCTGTGCGATTAGGCCGGCATTCGCTCCAGTTCGACAGTCGTCAGCTCTCTGCCTCCGTCGAGGATATCAGCCGTCAGCTCGATCCCCTGCTGCAAGGAATGTGGGGCCCCCGGATGTTCCGCATCGTCCTCACCGTCAACGGTACGGCCAAGAATAACAAGATTAGCTATACCATACGATAAAAAAATGAGGCCTCAATAGGCCTCATTCTCGTTGAACAGGTGCAGATACCAGTCAGTAGATTGATTCATGTTGAACGCCCACTGGCCAAATGAATGGCCTGGCTCGGCGTATGGTCCGAAGAGACCTGCATCCTTGCCGTTGACATCGTGCTTGCCGAAGCCGATGTGTCGCCCTTCGACGGGATAGCGGAAGTCGCCGTCTGGGATAATGAGTGCCCACGGCAGTGCCCTAACGTCTGTCATTGTATACTCAAACAGCACCTGTGCATGGCGCTGGCGATAGCCGTGAATCTCCCATCGGCTATCCATATACGACTCTACGATGAAGGGGTCGAGCTTGCCCAGCGAGAAGTCGGAGATGTCAGTACCCTCCTTGAATAATATATGATAAGTGACGGTGCGCTCGGGCAGCGTCTTCGATGTCTCGACAGAAGGTGTCTTGGACTCAGAGTCCGACTCTTCCTTCTCTGTATTGCTACTTGCCTTCACCGTATTGTAGTATTTGCGTTTCTCTCCGCTTACGATAGACGTGACATCTTCATCGTCTGACAGGGCCCAGTGGGCATCCTCAAAGATGGCGATGAGAGGCTCGTTGTCACGGCTCTGCTGCAGCAGATTCTCGTCGGGCCACACTTGGTAAGTCTCGATAGGCTTGTCACTCTTTGTACCGCCCTTGTTGAAGGAGTCGCCATTGTCGGTAGTGATACTTTCCACGCTGTTGTAGTTGTAACCCATCAGTCGGATACCTCCTGCCATCTGCTTGGTACCTCCGACGGCAGAGAGCGTCACGTGGAGGTCTATCTGCCGATTGCCGACTGGCTCCTGCGAGATACGCAGCACCACGTCGTTGTAGTCGTAGTCGCCTGGCACGGGGCATTCCTCTTCGAAGAGGTAGGTCATTGTCTGCAGCTTGTTGATGTTCGTCAGTTCCACATTTTTGGCAAGGAAGTTGTAAAACTCCGGCTTCAGGTTGTTGGTGAAGAAGCTGGTGACGGTGTAGGTGCCTTCTCTATTGCGAAAGGCTACGTACAGTCGTGTGATGTCGTTGGTCAGGTACGTGCCTATCTTCTTCACATCCCCATCGCTGATGTCTGCCTGGGCCATGATGACAGGCTCATCGGTGCGGAGGGGATTTTCCGACAGCACGTACATCTTCACGGCACCGATGCCCTTCGGGGCTGTGACGGTATACTGGTGTGTTCCGCCCAGTTGCCAGTTGTGATATTGGTCCACGGAATCGACTATCGACTCTATTTCCATGATCTGCTGATAGGCATCCGGGTCGAACCTGAATCTGTGGCACGAAGAGGTGGCCAAGAGTGTGCAGAGGACGAATCCTCCGACGAAGAGTTTGCTTACGTTGTGCATCGTCTTAATTGTTAATTCGTTATATTTCGGTGCCAAAATTACAAAATAATCCGTATAAGTATAGCATTTTTTACCGTGTTTTACAGATTTTAACCAAAGAAGTGTTGCAAGTTTGCGAAATTTATACTAATTTTGCACCATCGAATCGATTTTAGGTATATTAAGTTACGTAACAATTAAAGATCTTATGACAATGAAGAAGTATTTGATTCAAGGAATGCTGGCTCTCGCCGCTACTTTGATGCTGACGGGATGCCATGATGAAGACATGTACTCTGGCTCCACGCTCGACCAGAAAGCCAAAGCCTATGAGGAGACCTTCGTTGAGGCCTTCGGTATGCCCAACAAGAACCACACCTGGGGCTTCGGTACCACGGGTACAACCAGGACGCGTACGGTGTTGAAGGAGGATGATTGGGACAATGATGCCAAAAACGCCACGTTGGTGGCCATCATTAACAATAAGCCGGCCTCCATCACGTCAGGCGAGAGGCAATACGTGGAGTGGTGGTTCAAGAACAATCCCGGCTACACGGCTGGTGCCGACATCAAAAACTACTATCTGCAGTACGTCTATGGCCAGGCGTCACAGGTGTACAATGTCTACTGGAACCACTATGACCAGAACTATATGAATAATAATCCCGGCGCTACATCCAACTACTACCGGGATGACTTCACCAAAACGGCAACAATGGACTATCTCGAGGTGGGCGACGGCACTACCTACGACCACATCTCCGACTTCAACGCCAATGGCGGAGGTCCGTGGGACATCGTTTATGTACAGAATGGATCGGCCCTCGACTTCAAGTATAAGTCGAGTTGGAGCAGCGAGACGCACAACCTGTTCAAGCTGGCGCACGTCACAGGCACGGCCGATGACGGCACAGCTGTCGACGGATGGTACGTGGGACTGGCCATGTTTGGCGAGAAGAGTGACAACGGAGATCAGAAGCTGAACAACGACTCCGTCACCTATTGCGATGACTGGATTTTCAAGATCGTGCCCCGCGAAGGCGAGACCATCACACCACCGGTTGAGAGTACGAAGCCCAAGGTGACCGTTGTGGATCTGAAGTACAGAGAGACAATCATCACCGAGACAACCACCGAAAGCTACAAGACCAAAAAGCTGCTTAAGCAGGGCCGCGTACTGTGCGAAGACCTTGGTAGCTCCGGCCACACCGATATCGACTTCAACGACCTTGTGTTCGACGCCAAGGTCTGGGAGCATACAAAGGTTGAAACGACCACGGTAAAAATCACTCACAAGGAGGGTGCTAAGGTTACAAAGACTGAGGAGCCAGATCCTACGGTGAAAACTGCTATCGGCTATGAAAACAACATTGCCGTGCTGGCAGCAGGTGGCACCCTGCCGCTTTCCTTTGCACAGAAGGGTGAGCTGAACGGACTCTTTGAAGGCGATTTCGACTATCTCACGATGATAAATACCGTGACCGATCAGCAGCTGGCTCCAGGATCAAAGTCTGATACTGCCGCCCCAGTAGAGTTTACACTGAAGGGCAGTGGTGCCTACAGTTCCATCAACCAGATCCCCATCTGGGTGGAGTTCGGCAAGGAGACCAAGAAGCTCAATCAGGTGTTTGGCAACGAAGAGGGTAGCACGGGCTACATCCCCCGTTGCCTGCTCGTGCCCCTTGGCACACCTTGGGCCACTGAGCGCACTCCCATCGATGAGGCTTACGCTGATTTCTCAGACTATGTGCAGAATATGAAAGACTGCTGGGACTATGCAGCACCCAGTGCCGTCTATCCAGGCAGCGACGCGATGGGCCTCAAGGCTGAGCCGGAAGAGGCTTATGAAGTAGTTAAATACGACATCGTTGAACCTACAACCACGACTGACACCCAGGATGGTGGCGAGTATTATGACTACCATGAGATAGAGGTCGATCAGGTAGTGCCCGAGATGGTGGGAACATCGCTTAAAATAGAAGGGGCTGGTCCGCTCAAACAATATTATGATACGAAGCGCATCGATGACAGCTATGCTTATATTCGGGGTGAAGAGTTCCCTAAGACAGGTCACGTTACTCTTCGTATATACGGTATCGGTGCAGATAACGACGGCTATCTGTGGAGACTCTATACAGGTACGGCCAACAGCAACCTCGGTGGCGGTGACGGAACTCAGTATAGCTACAACAATGAGGCAGGACGTACTTCACTGGCAGCCAACGGATATATCGAGACGACTGTCGAGGCCGCTACACTGAATAGCACAGGCTGGTATCTCGCTGGTTGTAACTTCACCCTGCGTGGCGTCACCATCGTGACCGAAGATGATTTGAAGGAGGATACTGGGACAACAGATAACCCATTAAGTATTGTTGAAGGTAATACACTCGAGGGTACCAATCTCTTGTCGAACTCGATTTCACTTAATAATGATGGGGTTAAACCAGTTGTCTCAAAACAGAGTGATGCTAAAACATATGCCCAGTCACTCAAAGCAGGTGAATCAGCCCTTGCTATTCTGCTGACTATTACAAATGATGTATGGTATTTCCAAACAGGTCTTTCTGGAACTTCTGGAAATGATTTGATTGAGCAACAAAGTAATAATAATACGAGTTTCAAAAATGGAGATACAATCATTCTGACACGAATCTTGTCAGCTGCAGAAATCGAGACACTAACTAATAATGCCAATAATCAATATTATTGGGGAGGAGGTATGTTTGGTATACAAGGAAATGGTGTGACTGTTTCAAAGATGGTGATACAATAGAGTTCGTAATGAGAAGAAACCAAATACACTAACATAAGATTTTAATTGTTAAGGAGGAGGGCGTCCGCGGGAGCAGATGCCCTCCTTTAAATAATCAAGGAACGCGCGAGTAGAATAGGCGAGATAGTAATGCCGCAAAAGCGAAACACTACCCTTAGGGATGGACTAGCGCAAACGTTTTCGTCCTATTTAGAAAAATTAACTAAGAAATTCTTGTTTTTTTCACATATTTTATGTACCTTTGCAAAATATTCAGAAAGAGATGACATTTTGTGAGACAAATCATTAGAATCAATAACCGTAATTATTAAAAAAGTTAGTAACATGAAGAAGTATTTGATGATTGGAATCGCAGCCGTAGCAATGACCGCTGCATTCACAAGCTGTTCGAAGGACAAGGATTTCGAGCAGATTAGCCAGGTACAGCTTGATGAGAGCAAGTATCAGGCCGCATTTGAGTCGCGTTATGGTAAGATTAACCCAAACAATGACTGGGGCTTCGGCCAGTTCAGAAAGGGTGCTAATGCCCGCATGACTCGTGGTGAGAATGCCAATGCTAATGAGTGGGCTGATGTGTCTAACAATACAGGTTTTGGTGGATGGCTTGTTCCCGATCCCCTGACAGAGGGTCAGAAGTTGCGTGTTAAAGCATATTTCCAGGCTAACCCGAACCTCTCTTATACCGATCCTCACTGGACAAATTTCTTCGTTCAGCAGGTTTACAAAGGTGGTCCTTCTACTGCTGGTTCTAATTCTACAGAGCAGGTGGTTGCAGCCGATGGTTCTACATATACCAGCGACAACATGAACCACATGACTGTAGGTCAGAACGAAGTACATATCAATAACTTCAACGGTGGTGATGCTACTGAAGTCGATGTACTCGACAATGGTGCTAATATCAAAAATAAGACGGGCATGACCTATCACAAAGACAAGATTATGCTGATGGTGAATATTGACGATACATCTTGCTTCGGCTACCACGACAGCGGCAGCAGCAACCAGGAGGCCAGCCCCAACCACAACGACAAGGCTGCTCTCGTATCTGCAGCAACCATCGACGCTTGGGCATCTCAGAATGGTAATCCCGGCGAGGCTGTGACCGACAAGTGGAACCGCTCGTTCCTCGGCTTCGACCTGGCTATCAAGGAGGGTGAACAGACCTACGAGAAGGATGCTAACGGCAACGTCATCTATGCCTCCTATTCACAGGCTGCTGAGAGTCCGATGAAGGCTTGGGATGGTGAGAAGATTATTGACATTGCTGATCCCACCAAGTACTATCCTATTGAATACTACGATGCTTACAAGACTATCTATGGTGTTGGATTCCTGACAACTGATAAGAATTTCTACATCGCAGAGGATGCTGTTACAATGCCTCAGACCCTCAGTATGAACCGTGCTCAGGCTTCCACCATCACAACCATCCAGAATGCCCCTGTACTGAAAGATGTTATGGTTGGTGATACCTACTATCAGAGTGTCATCAACCTGCCCCGCATCAAGCAGCTCGTTGACGGCGGTTATCTGCCCGTCAACAACAAGAACCTGACTGAGTGGGTGAAGGTAGGCAAGAGCGACGGCTACTTCAGCGACTGGATTGTTACTGTTACAGAGGCACAGAAGAATATTCCCCTTCCTACAGCTGATGTCCGCGTAATTGTTGAGGATATGCAGGCTGCTGAGGAGTGGGATGGTGTTAAGTTCACTGGCGACTTCGACTTCAACGACGTAGTGTTTGACGTTGTTTACGACTATGACGGAACTCAGAGCGCTATCATCCTGCAGGCTGCTGGTGGTACTCTCCCGCTTTATGTTGCTGGTCATGAGGTGCACGAAGCATTTGGTGTCGGAACAAGTGATATGGTGAATACTAACGCTGGTCCTAATGTTGCTCCTCAGGTGATTCCACTTGGCAAGCTGTATGAAAATGCTAATGACATTAAGGTGACAGTTGTAAAGCCTACTAAGGACGGTGACTCAGTGGAGTATGAACTTGAAGCTGTTCAACAAAGAGCTCCTCATAAGATAGCTGTTCCTACTGATTTCGAATGGATGAGTGAGTGGCTGGACATCGAAACAAAGTACACCGGTTTTAGTACTTTTGTTACGGGTAATAATGCTAGCTGGTATAAGGTAAGACAGTAAATTCATCAAATACAACATATTAATAGAAAGGAAGGGCGTCCGCGAGAGTGGGCGCTCTTTTTTTGTGCTCTATGCTGAATCGTGTGGGTAAACTTAAGTGGCAGACTCTCCTCCTTTGTAGGGGAGTGGAGAGCCTACGGAGTTCCATCTGCTGTGCCTACGCAGTTCACTTAATCATCCTAAGTTATTATAAAACGAGCGGGAGTACCTTCGAGCGAAGCTCAGAGGTGCGAATAAGCTATAGTTGCTGCAGTTCATCATCAGTAAGACCAAGACTTTTGGCTATCAGGTCCAAGGGCACTCCATTCTCCTTCAGACTACGGGCATTCGACAACCGTTCAGCCGCACGCCCCTCAGCCAAGCCTTCTGCGCGCCCCTCAGCCAAGCCTTTGTCGTAGGAGGTCTCTAACGAGCTGTAGTAATCCCAGTAGTCCTTCTTGCTCGTCACGTACTCCACACGCTCATCCGGCGTGAAACGAGCCACCTCGGCCTGCTCAAACAGGCGGGTGAATACCCGCTCCTGCAGAGCTTTCGGACGTTCCAGCAGACGTGCAAGATTCGTCAGGGCATACATCCACTTGTCGAACATCGTCACCAACTCATCCTCGCTCTTCTTAAACTTCGGCATCTCCAGGTAGACGTAGGTCAACTTGTCGTAGAATATGTGGTTGTCCTCCACATCCTTCAGTTTAATCTCGTGGATGAAACTGTCACCGGGATACTCATTCTTAGGGAACGTGAAGCTCAACAGGCCTACAGTATATACATCCTTCAGGTGATAGTCCCAATCCCCTTGCGGGGCCTGGTCGCGGATGGGGAAGGTGGAATAATAGATACTCCTGTCCTTGAAATACTTCTGCTCCGACTTCTGCATCTCTACGATGATGTGAGTATTGTCGGCCAGACGGCAGTACACGTCGAACACGGCCTTGCGGTCATACCGCCCCTCACCGAGACGCTCACTGTTGAGATACGTCAGGTCGGTGATGTCGGGCTTGTCATGAAACAGGGCGTTGAGGAAACTGATAAGCAAGTCCTTGTTCAGCTCCGTGCCGAACAATTTCTTGAACCCGAAGTCGGTGTAAGGGTTCACGTAGCGCTCTTTGATTTCAACGTCCATCATCTCGTCTCTCCCTTTTTTCTCTTCATTCTTGTTTGACATAGTAAGTTGATTTTTGAATTAATAAAGTATTATCAGGTTGCAAAGATACAAACAAATTCCGAATCGGCCAAATGTTTTAGCCTGTTTTTTGCTGACGTCACTTTTTTGGGTCCTGACTTCAGCGATAATCACGGCATGAAGCGTCCAACAGATTTACTGTTTATGCTGTGGTTAAAGAATTACTGATTTCCCGCTCGGAAAAACTCAAATAAATTTGGTTTTTCGCTCGCTTATTCGTACCTCTGAGCTTCGCTCGAAGGTAGGCTGCATCTCGGAAATACAAAGAAAAAAGGGTTTTTCTTTGGTATTTCACTCGATTTGCACTACCTCTGAGCTTCGCTCGAAGGTACTCCCGCTCGGAAAAACTCAAATAAATTTGGTTTTTCGCTCGCTTATTCGTACCTTTGCACGCTGTATGGTACTGAATTATATTTGGATTGCATTTTTCATCATCGCCTTCGTGATAGCGGTGGTGAAACTGGTGTTTCTGGGAGACTACGACGTGTTCCCAGCAATGATGGATTCGACATTCTCGTCGTCGAAGACCGCGTTTGAGATTTCGTTAGGCCTTACGGGTGTCCTCTCGCTCTGGCTCGGCATCATGAAGATAGGCGAGAAGGGTGGGGTGGTCAATGTGCTGGCCCGCGTGCTGAGTCCTGTGTTTACCAAACTATTCCCCGAGATTCCGAAGGGTCACCCCGTCACGGGTTCCATCTTCATGAACATCGCGGCCAACATGCTGGGCCTCGACAATGCCGCCACGCCGCTGGGCCTGAAGGCGATGGAGCAGTTGCAAGAATTGAAGAATGGAAAAATTGAAGAATTGAAGGCCAAGGGGCTGAAGACCGAGGCTGAAGAACTGAAGGTGACGGCCTCGAATGCGATGATCATGTTCCTGGTGCTCAACACGTCGGGCCTGACGCTGATACCCATCTCCATCCTCGTGTACCGCGCCCAACTGGGTGCAGCGCAGCCCACGGATGTGTTCATCCCCATCCTGCTGGCCACCTTCTTCTCGACGCTGGCAGGTATCGTCGTCACCTCGTTCTATCAGAAGATTAACCTGCTGAACCGCACCATCCTGCTCACTCTGGGCGGCATGTGCGCCGTGGTGGCAGCCATCATCTGGGGTTTCGGCCAGCTCGACCCGACACTGATGAACAAGGTGAGCACCACCTCGGCCAACATCATGCTGATGGTGATCATCATCGCCTTTATCCTGGCAGGCATCCGCAAGAAGGTGAACGTCTACGACGCCTTCATCGAGGGTGCGAAGGACGGCTTCACGACGGCTGTGCGCATCATTCCCTACCTGGTGGCGATACTGGTGGGCATCGGCGTGTTCCGTGCCTCCGGGGCAATGGATATGCTCATCGACGGCATTCGCTGGGGCGTGGAGACCACGGGCATGAACAGCGACTTCGTGGGAGCCCTGCCCACGGCGCTGATGAAGCCGCTGAGCGGTAGTGGTGCGCGCGGCATGATGGTCGACGCGATGACCACCTACGGGGCAGACTCGTTCATCGGCCGCCTGAGCTGTATCTTCCAGGGCTCGACTGATACCAC
>DFGG01000127.1:2437-9432 GCA_002371695.1 bacterium UBA3756 | reverse complement strand
GTCACCTGTGGTCTGCTGGCCGACTTGGCAGGCATCATCGCCGCTATCGCCATCGCGTATATGTTCTTTGGATAATCCGGATTATCCGGAATATCCGGAAATCCCGAAATATCCGGAAAAAAAGAAAAAGATATGAGCAAACTGAAATCCATTGCAAAGGATACGGCTATCTACGGGCTTTCGAGCATCGTGGGGCGCTTTCTCAACTATCTGCTGATGCCGCTGTATACGGCGCAGCTGTCGGCAGCCTCGGGCGGCTACGGCATCATCACCAATATGTATGCCTACGTGGCACTGATACTGGTGCTGTTGACGTTCGGCATGGAGACTACCTACTTCCGCTTTACCAACAAGACCCACGAGGACTCGCAGACGGTCTACTCGACGACGCTTGTGAGCGTGGGAGCCGTTTCGTTCGTCTTCGTCACGCTGGTCATCCTGCTGCTCAGGCCGATAAGCGAGGTGATGGGCTATGGCGACCATCCGGATTGGGTGGGCGTGATGGCCGTCACGGTGGCCATCGATGCCTTCCTGTGCATCCCCTTCGCCTATCTGCGCCAACAGAAGAAGGCCATCAAGTTTGCTGCGCTGAAACTGCTGAACATCGTGGTGAGCATCCTGCTCAACGTCATCTACTTCGCCTGGATGGACGGCAAGGACGTGGGCTACGCCTTCTATATCAACTTCGTGTGCACGGCGATGCTCGCCGTGTGCCTCGTCAAGGAGCTCACGGGCTTCCGCTATACATTCGACAAGGCGCTGATGCGCCGCATGCTGAATTACTCGTGGCCCATCCTCGTGCTGGGCATCGCCGGCATCCTGAACCAGACGGCCGACAAGATGCTGTTCCCCTATCTCTACGAGGGTAGCGACGGTCTCGAGCAGCTGGGCATCTACGGCGCCTGCTCAAAGATAGCCATGATCATGGCCATGATCACCCAGGCCTTCCGCTTCGCCTACGAGCCCATCGTGTTTGCCGGCGTGAAGGACAAAGGGCAGCACGAGATGTACGCCCAGGCGATGAAGTACTTCATCATCTTCACCCTGCTGGCCTTCCTGATGGTGGTGGGCTATCTCGACATCCTGAAATACATCCTCAGGAGACCGGAGTACTGGGTGGGGCTGAAGGTGGTGCCCATCGTCATGGCGGCCGAGATCATGATGGGTGTCTACTTCAACCTGTCGTTCTGGTATAAGCTTATCGACCGCACCATCTGGGGCGCCTGGTTCTCGGGGCTCGGCTGTGCGGTACTGCTGGCGGTGAACATCCTCTTCGTGCCCAAGTACGGCTACATGGCCTGTGCCTGGGGTGGCTTCGCAGGCTACGGCGTGGCGATGGTCGCCTCGTATATCGTGGGGCAGCGCCACTATCCCATCAACTATCCGCTGAAGGACATCGGCCTCTATCTGCTGCTGGCTGTATGGGCCTATATCACCATGCGCTACGTCCGCAGCTGGGGGCTGTGGCCATCGCTGACCGTCAATACGCTGCTCATCCTGCTGTTCCTGGCGGTCATCATCCGCCGCGACCTGCCGTTGAGCCAGCTGCCCGTCGTCGGGCGTTACTTCAGAGCCAGGAAGCCTGGAAATCCCGGAAATCCCGGACAATCTGGACAATCCGGAAAATCCGGACAATCCGGAAATCCCGGAAATCCCGGACAGCCCGGACAATCCGAAATATCCGGCTCGCTCTCAAAGAATAACCCTTGCTAAAATACCTGCTATGCCTGAGAAAAAGAATATCCCTATCAACCATTATGATGATGGTGTCGCCAGTGTACTGCGCAAACCGGTGGTATATACCGAACTGCGCTTTTACCAGCGCAGTGATGTGCTCTATCAGCTGACTCAGATTTTCTGCCAGAAGTATCTTCCGAAATATGGCGACCGAACAGTAGACCAGATGGTGCAGAGCGCACGCAGCATCAAGCAGAATATCGCTGAGGGCAGCAGCGACGGGCAGACCTCTACAGAAATAGAACTACGGTTACTTGGCGTTGCCCGTGGCAGTAACAAGGAACTACAGGAAGACTTCCTCGACTATCTGAAACGGAAGGGCATGGAGGAGTGGCATGGGCATAATCCCCGGTTCGAGCAGCTGCATGCCTTCTGCAAGTATCATAGCAGATATGAGGACTATCAGCCACTGCTGCCGAAGATGACCGATGAGGAGCTGGCGAATATGGGCATCTGCCTGTGCCACCAGATTGACTCCGCCATGACGAAATATATCCAAAGGAAAGACCGGGAATTCACGACAGAGGGCGGCATCAAGGAGCGTATGACTGCTGCGCGCCTGGAGCAGCGCGGCACTCAGAAGGAAATCATCATCCGCCAGGAGAAAGAAATCGCCGCCCTCCGTCAGGAGAATGAGCGCCTGAAGGCCCTGCTCAGGCAAGCTGGCATAGAGATATAAGCCAGAAAGCCCGGAGCCCCTGGAATATCCAGGAAGCCCAGAATATCCGGGCAACCTGGACAACCCGGAATATCCGGGAAAAATCCGGAATATCCGGAAAAAAATCCAGGAAGCCCGGACAGCCCTGAATATCCGGAGAGCCTGCCCCCGGCAATCCCAGCAAATATTACCAAAAATATATAAGCATTATGAAGAAAATCTTACTATCGATCCTCTGCCTCACCACCCTGATGCCATCGCCAGCCAGGGCTGATGAAGGCATGTGGACACTCTACAACCTGCCGAATGCTGTCTACGAGACGATGAAGCAGGAGAACTACCAACTGCCCTACGGGGCCCTCTACGAAGGCGAAGGCGCCGTGAAGAACTGCGTGGTGAACTTCGGAGGCTTCTGCTCGGGCGTAGTCGTGTCTCCCGATGGCCTCGTGTTTACCAATCATCACTGCGGCTTCGAGGCCATCCGGAGCCACTCCACCGTGGAGCATGACTATATGCTCAACGGCTTCGTATCCAACAGTTACGAGGAGGAACTGCCCAACAAGGGCCTTTTCGTGAGTTTCATGGTGGAGCAGAAGGACATTACCCCGATGCTCGACTCGCTGGGCGTCAACCAGATGTCGAGCGACAAAAAGTACCATTTCATCGACTCGCTGGAGAATGTCATGCTCAAGGACATCGAGAAGCAGGACTCGACTCTCCGCGTGGAGATCAAGCCCTTCTACGAAGGCAACAAGTACTATCTGACCACCTATCGCGACTATGAAGACGTCCGCCTGGTGTTCGCCCTGCCCAAGTCGATGGGTAAGTTCGGCGGCGAGACCGACAACTGGATGTGGCCGCGCCAGACGTGCGACTTCAGCGTGTTCCGTATCTATGTAGACCCGAAGACCGGCGGCCCTGCGAAGTACTCGAAGGACAATGTGCCGATGAAACCGAAGAAATGGGCCCCCGTGTCGCTGCAGGGCTACGTGCCGGGCTCGTTCTCGATGACCATCGGCTATCCCGGCAGTACCAGCCGCTACCTGTCGAGCTACGGCATCCGTGAACGCCGCGACGCCCGTAATACGCCGATGTACCAGACCCGCGAGGTGAAGCAGGAAGTGATGCTGCGCCACATGAGAGCCTCCGAGGCCGTGCGCATCAAGTACGACTCGAAGTATGCCCAGAGTTCCAACTACTGGAAGAACTCCATCGGCATGAACAAGTGTATCGACTCCATCGGCCTCATCCGGCAGAAGGCTGCCTTCGAGCAGCAGATACGTCACTGGCAGGACTCCACGGGCTACCTGAAGGGTAAGCTCGACTTCGACCTGCTCGACCGTCTCTACCAGAAGCGCTTTGCCGCCATGCGTGCGCTGACCTTCTATAACGAGACCTTCGGGCGCCGCAACACCGATGAGCTGACCCGTCGCGCCCTCCGTGTGCAGAACGGCGTCATCGTGAATGGCGACCCCAAGAAGCCCAAGAAACAGTACATCGAGTTCAAGGACAACAGCGACACATGGGACTATGACACAGACCGCGAGATCCTCGCAGCCCTGCTGAAGCACTATCGCGAGAAGGTAGAGATCAAGTACCAGCCCGACTTCTACAACGTCATCGACCACGACTTCAAGGGCGACTACCAGAAGTTTGTCGATCACCTCTACAAGAAGTCGAAGCTGATGCAGAGCGACAAGAAAATCTATATCAACAAGAAGAACTACCACAAGGATCCGGGTGTGGTGTATGGCGAGAGCCTGATCTCCGTCCAGGCCGAATGGGAGGCAGAACTCAATGCCACCTACGACAGTATCACCGAGCAGGAGCGCTATCTCTGTGCCGCTAAGCTGCGCATGGAGGAGGACATGCCTAACTACTCGGATGCCAACTTCACCATGCGTCTCTCCTACGGTCAGGTGGGTGAGTATCTGCTCGCCGGACAGCCCTCGGGCTACTACACCGAGGCCAGCAGCATCGTCAAGAAGATGGAACAGGGCGAGAAGGGTGTCATCGACTACGAGGCCGAGCCCATCATGAAGGAATTGCTCTCGAAGCAGGACTTCGGCAAGTATACCGACAAGACCACGGGCAAGCTGCACCTCTGCTTCCTGACAAACAACGACATCACTGGCGGCAACTCCGGCTCACCGATGTTCAATGGCAAGGGTGAGTTGATAGGACTGGCCTTCGACGNNGCGTGGATATCCGCTACGTGCTCTATATGATGGAGTCGTGGGGTAAGGCCGACAGGCTGCTCAAGGAAATCAATGCAAAGTAAATGAAGAAGGGGCTGCAATGAGCAGCCCCTCTTCATTTCTTTTTCCTTGGTTTTCGCATGGCCCAGCCCTCCATTTCGGATATCCCGGATATTCCGGATTTTCTGGATTTTGCGGGTTTTCTGGGTTTTGCGGGCTTGGGGCCTTCGTCGGCATCGTTGCAGCGCACCTGACGGCCCTTGTAGCGGATGCCCGTCAGCTGGATCATCACCTTCTTGGCATCGCGCTCAGGCACCTCGAAATAGCTGATAGTGTCGAGCAGGTCGATGTGCCCCACTTCCTGCCGACCTCCCACGAAGCGATTAAGCGTCTGCATCAGTTCGCCGGGATAGAAGCCGTCGCGCTTGCCCAGATTGATGAACAGACGGCGATACCCCTTCTGGGCCTTGTTCTGCAGCTTCTGCTTGTCGGTCTGGGGGAAGCCGGATTTACCGGACATTCCGGATTTACCGGATTTACCGGATTTTTCTGGGGTGACTGGGGATAGCTCCGGGGCATCGGCATAGTAGGCCAGGAACTTGCCGAACTCCAGCGATACGATCTTCTTGATAATCTCCTCCTTGTCGATATATTCGAAGTAGCGGCTGATGTCCTGCATGAAGGGAGCTATCTCCTCATCGTCGACATCGGTCTTCACGATCTGGTCCATCACCTTATAGAGCTGCTTCTTGCAGATCTCTTCTGCCGACGGAATCTCTGCCTGCACAAAACTCTTGCCAATCTCCTTTTCGATATTGCGGATCTTGAATTTCTCGCGGCTGTGGACGATGCTGATGCTGGTTCCCTTCTTGCCGGCACGACCCGTACGGCCAGAACGGTGGGTGTAGTTCTCGATGTCGTCAGGCAGTCCGAAGTTGATGACATGTGTCAGGTCGTCCACGTCGAGGCCACGGGCAGCCACATCGGTAGCCACGAGCAGCTGTGTCAGGTGCTGGCGGAACTTCTGCATCGTCAGGTCGCGCTGGGGTTGCGAGAGGTCGCCATGCAGCGACTCGGCATTGTAGCCGTCGCGGATGAGCTTGTCGGCAATCTCCTGTGTCTCCACCTTCGTGCGACAGAAGATGATGGCGAAGATGCGGGGATAGTAGTCCACGATGCGCTTCAGGGCGAGGTACTTGTCCTTGGCGTTCACCATATAGTAGATGTGGTTCACGTTCTCGGCCCCCTCATTGCGCGACCCCACCACGATCTCCTCGTAGTCGTGCAGGTATTGCTTGGCCACGCGCTCCACCTCCCGGCTCATCGTGGCCGAGAACATCAGCGTGTGGTGCTCTGCCGGGAGCGACTCAAACACCTCGTTGATGCTCTCCGAGAATCCCATGTTGAGCATCTCGTCGGCTTCGTCGAGCACGATGCTCATCACCTGTTCCAGATGCACGAAGCCGCGGTGCATCAGGTCGACAAGGCGTCCCGGCGTGGCTACGATGATCTGCACGCCCTTCTTGAGGGCACGCATCTGCGGTTCGATGGCTGCTCCCCCGTAGACGGCCTCCACGTGGATGCCATCGATGTACTTGCTGAAGTCACGGATGTCATCGGTGATTTGCAGGCATAGTTCACGGGTGGGGGAGAGCACGAGGGCTTGGGTATCCCTCCGTGAGGTGTCGATGCGCATCAGCAGGGGGATGCCGAAGGCTGCCGTCTTGCCCGTGCCCGTCTGGGCGAGGGCTATCACGTCGCCCCCTTCGGGCGAGATGAGGTGTGGAATCACTTGCTCCTGCACCGGCATTGGCTGCACGAAGCCTAACTCTTCGATGGCGCGGCGAATCTCTGCGCTGACGCCTAATTCTTCAAATGTCTTCATCTTGTCTGCAAAGATACGAAAAATAATTGGTATTCTGCACGCTTTCCGGGAATAATTTCAGCGTGTGCCCCATAATGTCGGGATAGAGATTCTTGCCAGATTATTTTGCTGCTTCCATTTTTTTATATAACTTTGCATCGTCGAATAAATGATTATAACAAATATCTAACCCCAAAAAAACGAAAAATATGATGAAAAGAATCAGTAAATGGATGCTCACCGCAATCCTGGTATTCGGTAGCGTAGCCACAGCCTTCGCGGCACAAGACGAGAAAAACGGGAAAGCCTATTTCACCAAGGCCGAACTGCCTGACATGTCCAACTTTCTGCCGGCTCCCCCGGCCTTTGAGTCGTCGCGATTCGTGGCCGACCAGACGCAGTACCTCTGGGGCAAGCGCCAGCGTCAGAATGAGGAGCGCGCCGCCATGGCCATCCGTGACGCCGTCTACGGCATGAACACCATCATTGAGGAGTACTGCCCCATCCTGGGTCTGATGATCACCAAGGAGGACACGCC
>DFGG01000127.1:0-2363 GCA_002371695.1 bacterium UBA3756 | reverse complement strand
CTCGTACAGAACGTGGGTGCCTCGTGCGACAGCATCAGCGACCGGGCCAAGCAGAAATATATGCGCTGGCGTCCCTTCATGTACTACAACGAGCCCACCCTGGTGCCGGAGCAGGAGGAGAGCCACCGCACCAACGGCTCCTATCCCTCGGGGCACACCGTGCTGGGATGGACGATGGCACTGCTCTTCTCCGACATCAACCCCGCCAAGGCCGATACGCTGCTGGCCCGAGGCTACGAGTATGGGCAGAGCCGCGTGATAGCTGGCTATCACTGGCAGAGCGACGTGGACGCCGGGCGCCTGGCCGCCTCGGTGCTCTATGCCAAGTTGCAGGGCTGTGAGCGCTTCCGTGAGGAACTGGCCGCTGCCCAGAAGGAGTTTGCCGAGAAGACGAGCTCAGCCAGCGTGCGCCCGGTGAGGAGCAGCGCGAGTGCCGACGACAGGGCTTACACGCTCAGCGGTACTCCCGCCACCAGCGAGACGCGGGGCATCATCATCCAGAACAACAGAAAGGTCATCAGACGATAACCCTGTAATGGCAGGATAATCTATCTGAGAGGATATGAAGATATGTGTTTTTTGTTCTGCGAATCAGCAGATAGACCAAGACTTCTTCCGGTCGACGGAGGAGTTGGGGGAGTGGGCTGCAAAAAACGGCCATTCCATCGTGTATGGAGGCGTGAATTGCGGGCTGATGGAGTGTCTGGCCAAGGCCGCGAAGGAGGCCGGAGGCCAGACCATCGGCGTGGTGCCGATGCTGGTGGAGAAGTCTGGGCGTACGAGCGACTATGTCGACGTGGAGATACCCTGCGACAACCTGAGCGACCGCAAGCAGATGATGATGGACCAGGGCGATGTCTTCATCGCCCTGCCCGGCGGCATCGGCACGCTCGATGAAATCTTCACCGTAGTAGCCTCAGCCACCATCGGCTACCATCAGAAGACGGTTATCCTCTACAACATGAAGGGCTTCTGGAATCCCCTCATTGCCCTGCTCGACGATATGGGAGCGAAGGGAATGGTCCGTGGCGACTGGCGCACCTACATCAAGGTTGCCAACAGCCTCGATGAGCTTACAGCGCTTATCGACGGAGAGGAGGCACCCTCCTGCTGAGGAAGGGTGCCGTTGAATCTGGGAGAAAGTGCCGCCTAAACCGGGGCTTAACTCCGACTAAACTGGGAGAGAGTGCCGTCTAAAGTCGTTTGCGGCTCCCGCCACAAATATTTACGCCCCCCGCCACAATCATTTGTGGCGGGGGGCGCAATTATTCATAGCTGCCGCCGTGAACTGGGATTCTTGTTATAGTTATGCCAGCAGGCTGTCGGCCAGCTGCTCCAGCAGCGGCTCGTCGGCTGCCTTCATGCGGGAGCGGATGGTAACCATCGGCTCTACAATCTCGCAATCCTTCAGGGCCTCGATCATGCCGCGCATCGTCTTGCCAGCCGTTGGTGCCCAGCTGCCGTTCTCGATGATGCCGAAGCGACGCTTCTGATAGTTCTTGATCTGCAGGTGGTAGAGGAAGTCGTGCATCACAGGGAACACGCCTGCGTCGTAGCTTGATGCAGCCACAACGATAGTGGGATAGCGGAAAGCATCCTCGATGACCTCAGCCATATCGTCGCGGCTCAGGTCGCTGACCACGACCTTGGCTGCACCCTTCTGGCGGAGAATCTCGGCCATACGCTCGGCAGCAGCAGCCGTTCCGCCGTGGATACTGGCGTAGGCAATCAGCACGCCCTCACTCTCAGGCTCGTACTTGCTCCACGTGTCATAGAGCTTGATGGCAGCAGCCAGCGGCTCACCCTTGAGCACAGGACCGTGCAGCGGACAGATGGCCTGAACGTCGAGCCCGGAGAGCTTCTTCATCACGGCCTGCACCTGCGCACCATACTTGCCACAGATATTAAAGTAGTAGCGGCGGGCCTCACAAGCCCAGTCGTCGGTCTCGTTCACCAGCGCACCGAATTTGCCGAATCCATCGGCAGAGAAGACCACTTTGTCCAAGCTGTCGTAGCTCATGATCACCTCCGGCCAGTGCACCATCGGCGCCGTGATGAACTGCAGCGTGTGCTGTCCGAGGCTGAGCGTATCACCCTCCTTGACGGTGATGACACGGCCCTCGAAATTGAAGCCCTCGAAGAAATTGGGCAGCATCTTCACGGCTGCGGCACTGCATACGAGCTGCAGACTGGGATAAGTCTCCAGCATCCAGGCAATGAGCGCGGCGTGGTCGGGCTCCATGTGGTGAGCCACCAGATAGTCGGGCTGGCGACCGTTGAGCGCAGCCTGCAGGTTGGCCTTCCACTCCTCGCCCTTGCGACGGTCGGCAGTATCCAGTACCGCAATCTTCTCATCGTCGATG
>DFGG01000082.1:7240-11099 GCA_002371695.1 bacterium UBA3756 | reverse complement strand
GCCGACACCATGATGCACTTCAGGGCGGGATTCTGCATCTCGTTGATCTTCGTCAGCAGCGTCAGTCCGTCCATCTCCGGCATGTTGATGTCGGAGAGGATGATGTCGATGTCCTTGTGCTTCAGAAGCATCGTCAGGGCCTCAAGGCCGTTGTGGGCAAAAAAGAACTCATATTCACCCTTACGTATCTTTCTACGGAAATATTGCGTTAATAGCAATTCGAGATCCATCTCGTCGTCAACGCTTAAAATCTTTGTTGGCATATTATTAAATTGTCTTAATAGTTATTTCCCGTGCAAAATTATAATAAAAATGTGGGATTACCAAATCTTTTTCACGGAAAACGAAAAAAATGCTTACCTTTGCTGCCGAAATGATGATTTTAAACGTATTTAACCCCGAACACGACCTCGCTTTGGCCTCCGGGCTGACTAATTTTACGGCTCCACATGCCGGGCGCCAGCTACATGCCGACCTCGACTGGCTCCCCGCCATCTGGGCTCAGCCGGGCGATATCGTGCTGGTGGATAGTGCCGAGGCTGCTCAAAGGGCTTTCGGCCGACTGATGCATCGCTCCTTCGACGGCTTTGTGGTGAAGTCACAACTGTCTCGTCTGGATATCAGTCGTGTAGACCCCTGGGGCTGGGACGAACCCTTGCGCCGCTTCCTGCTGCGTTGGGGCGTGTCGCCGCAGGCCTGTCTGACTGAGTCAGAAGTGGCTGCCGTGCGCGAGCTGTCACACCGGCGGACGGCGGTCGGGCTGCTCCCTCAGCTGCGTCTCGAAGGTACCGTGGGCGAGTCGCGGCTGGCCGATTCCGTCGATGCCGTCAGAGTATTGGCCGACAAGTGGGGCAGGGTGGTGGTCAAGGCGCCATGGAGCAGCAGCGGCCGAGGAATACGTTTCATCGAGGCTGCGCCCGATGCCTATCAACTGGGCTGGCTACAGAACATATTCCAGCGGCAGGGCTCTGTCGTCGTGGAGCCGCAATATAATAAGGTGAAGGATTTCGCCATCGAGTTCTTTCGTCTCGACGACGGGCGAATCGTCTGTCGCGGCCTCTCACTATTCCATACTTCCAATGGTGCCTATACCGGCAATATCCTCGCCTCTGAGGATGAAAAGCGGGAGATTATAAGTCGCTATCTGTCAGTCGGTCTGCTCGATGCCGTTCAAGCAGAGATTTGCCGATTGCTTGCTCCCATGCTCGGCTCCTATCATGGACCTTTCGGGGTGGACATGATGGTGGTGGCCCGACCTGAGGCCGACGGATTCCTGCTCCATCCTTGCGTGGAGATCAACCTGCGCCGCACGATGGGACATGTGGCCCTCACCATCCCGCGGCGAGGCGTGATGCAGGTCGCATATACAGATAATCATTACAAACTAAGAATAAGACCCGTATGAGAAAACTAATCCTAATCGCAGCTGCCCTGCCCATGATGGCCGTGGCTCAGAACTACAACAATCCCGAGCATAGCTCGCCTACCCGTAGCCTTTCACAGGTATGGTCGCCCGACAATGGCGACGGCACCTACACTAACCCCGTCATCAACGCCGACTACTCCGACCCCGACGTCTGCGTGGGCCCCTCTGGCGAGGACTACTACATGACGGCCTCCTCCTTCCAATGCATCCCAGGACTGCCCATCCTGCACTCCCGCGACCTGGTGAACTGGGAGATTGTCAACTACGCCGTCAAGCAGCTCGAGCCTGCCGAACTCTTCGCCAAGCCCTCCCACGGCAACGGCGTGTGGGCTCCGTCCATCCGCTATCATGAGGGAGAATACTATATTTACTGGGGTGACCCCGACAACGGCGTATTCATGGTCAAGACCCGTGGCGGCGACCCTGCCGGAGAGTGGGAGAAGCCGCTGCTCGTCATCGCCGGCAAGGGTATGATCGACACCACGCCTCTCTGGGACGACGACGGACGATGCTATCTCGTGAACGGATGGGCCAACTCGCGCAACAAGTTCGCATCCGTGCTCACCGTGCGTGAGATGTCGCCCGACGGCACACGTGCCATTGGCAACCCCGTCATCGTGTTCGACGGCAACGGCAACGAGAACCGCACCTGCGAGGGACCTAAGTTCTACAAGCGCGACGGCTGGTACTGGATTATGTGTCCCGCAGGCGGCGTGCCTACAGGATTCCAACTGGCCATGCGCTCAAAGAGCCCCTATGGACCCTACGAGCACAAAATCGTGCTCCAGCAGGGCAAGACCACTATCAACGGCCCGCACCAGGGCGGATGGGTACATACCAAGTACGGCGAAGACTGGTTCCTCCACTTCCAGGACAAGGAGGCCTACGGGCGCGTGGTACACCTGAACCCCGTCGACTGGAGCAGCGGCTGGCCCGTGATGGGCAAGAAGGGAGAGCCCGTGCTGACATACCGTAAGCCTAAGAGCGACGGGCAGTGGCCTCGGGTCAACCCCCAGGAGAGCGACGAGTTCAGCACCCCGCACCTCGGCCTGCAATGGCAATGGCACGCCAACTACCATCAGGCGTTCGGCATGCCGACGGCCTTCGGCACCATGCGCATCTACACCTATAAACTCTCTGAGGGATGGAAGAACTTCTGGGAGGTGCCCAACCTGTTGCTCCAGAAGACGCCTGCCGACAACTTTACGGTCACCACCAAGCTGCGCATGACCTCGAAGGCCGACGGGCAGTTTGGCGGACTGATCATGATGGGACTCGACTACTCGGCTCTCGTCGTGCGCCGCATCGGACAGGAGTTCCAGCTCGTGCGCATGACCTGCCAAGATGCCGATCGCGGCAAGCCCCAGACCGAGGAGGTCATCGCCACCCTGAAACCTTCAGCCAAGGACAAGATCGACTATAAGCCCGGTATCCACGAAGACATCTACCTGCGTCTGAAGGTTGCCTACGTCGGTGGCCAGAATGCCGACGGCACCTATCGCCACGAGGCGCGCGTCACCTTCTTCTGGTCGCCCGACGGCAGGAAGTTCTCCGAGGCAGGCCCCGCCTTCCGCATGCGTCAGGGCAAATGGATTGGGGCCAAGTTCGGCTTCATAGCTGCCGAACCTGACCCCAAGTGCGACCGTGGCTGGGTGGATGCCGACTGGATTCGCGTCACGCCCTAAGGCTCCGGATCGGGAGCCGTGGCCACGGCGTAGCTCGAGATGGGTATCTTCTCCTGATACTTCACCTCCTTGCCGTCGACGGTCTTCTTCACCGAGCGGACCACGTAGGCCGCCTGCAGCACGCACTCCTTCTTCAGCTCGCGTGAGGTGAGTTCCTCGCCCTTCGCGCCCTCCGGGATGAAGCGCAGGTGGATGCCCTCCACCAGCTCGTCGAGGCCCATGGCGAGTGTCTCCTCCACGGTCGACTTGGCCTTTTTGCCGTCGTTCTCGATGGTCGGTGTGAACGTGCCGAAGCCGTCGAGCTTCACGGGCTGGCCTTGGGTGATGAGCTCCTTCAGGCAGCTCACGATGTTCAGCAGCACCAGCTGGGCCAGGTCGTAGGTCACCAGCTTTCCGTGGTCGGAGATGTGCTTGGCGAAGCCCTTCAGGTTCAGGGGCTCCTTGGTGTCGGGCTCGGCGAAATACTTCGAGAAGGCCGACGAGGATGAATTCTGGTTCTGTCGCAGATTCACCGGAAATGCAATGTTTTCTTTTGCCATGTTCGTTTAAATGTTTTTCATGGTATTAGATTCATGCCAGCAGCTACTTCGGGTGCATGGCTCCCGCCTTTTCTAATGATGCTACAAAGGTACAAAAAAATCCTGAGACTACCAAATATTTTTGCAACTTTTTTCGAAAGTTTTTCGCACAAACAAACTTTAACTTAGGGCCAGGTCCCAGCTTCAAGTCTCTTTAACTTCGGACCTGG
>DFGG01000082.1:0-7114 GCA_002371695.1 bacterium UBA3756 | reverse complement strand
TTCGGACCTGGCCCCAGCTTTAAGTTTGTAGGGAGGAAAGTCGGGGTTTGCTCCGAGGAAAGTCAGAGTTTGCTCCGGGCAAAGTACTCACCGAAGTCCTTGCATCCCGGGGGCAGCTGGTGGTGCTCGAGCGAGGGCAGCACCTGCCTGAGCTGCAGGAACAGCCGCTCGCCGGGCTCGTCGCGGTCGGGATACATGTGGAATGTCAGTTCGTGGGAGTCGGCCAGACGAGTCAGCAGCTGCACATCCTTGCGGCCCAGCAGCGTGGCCGAGGGGATGGCGATGGCCTTGCAGCCCGAGGAGAGCATCGCCCAGCAGTCAGAGCATCCCTCGGTGATCCATAGCTCGTCGCCGGGGCGCAGGCGGTTGAGCACGGGCTGGTTGTAGATCGTGCATACCGAAGCCTGTGGGAAGAGGAACCGTGGCGAGCCGCCCGGCGCGAGGTTGCGGCTTTGCACGCCCGTGAGCTCGCCCTGCATGTTATAGTAGGGTGTCTGCAGCCAGGGGGTGCCCCGACGGTCGCGGAATGAGGTCAGGCGGCACCAGCCGACCACTCTGGGGTCGATGCCGCGCTCCTGGAAGAGGAACCGCCGGGCCTCGTCGGAGAGCCACGGGCGGCTGAAGAACGGCTCGTAGCGGCTGGCATCGAACGCCCTCGGGGGCTCTGCCGCGACGGTCGGCGGCTTCCACTCATCGATGATCACCTGGTGCTCGTCGGCCAGCCAGCGGCAGGCTTCAAGGAAGTCCTTGCTTAGCACTTTCTCCACCAGACTGATAGAGTCGCCACTTGCCCCACAGCTCCAGCATCTGAACTTGTTCTTCTTGAAGGTCAGCGATGGCGTGTGGTCGTCATGGAACGGGCACAAAGCCTTGTGGTGCTTTACCGTGAGTCCTAAGCGCTGCGCCACTCCCTCGCAGGGGAGTGAACGCAACTTTTCGATTTCATACTTTTGCATGGTCTTTTTTTTACTTACAGTCCTTAAACTTCTTGAGACATTGCTCTGTCATGTAGTAGAGTTCTGTCTCAGCCGAGTAGGTCACCAACTTGCGGAACACCCATTGCCGCAGTTGGCCGTCTGTGCCCTCCTCGCTCTTGCCCATCTGCACGCGGAGTGCTTTCAGCTGCGCCTTGTTGAAGGGGTTCTCCAGACTCCTGAGCATGTTCACGGGGCCATGTCGCTGTGTTTCGGCAGTAAGGTCAATATCCTTGCCGTTTACCATGTCTGAAAAGATCATTCGCTTGCTCCAGAGATCCTGATAGACGAGCCACTCTACGAATTCCGCCATCGAGCGAGTGAAAGTCTGGTTGTTAAGCAGATAGAGTATGCAACCAACCCTCCAGGCTGATACCAGGCTCCTCTTGCTGCAAGCATAAAGCCAGGACTCGTCCATGCAGTCGGCCAGTTCGGCCATGTCCTCGGCCATCTTGTCGATGAGCTTGTTAAGCGGTTTGATGATGAATCGGCCCTTGGCAGAGGTGAGACGCTGCAGATACTCGTCGAGCCGGCCATAGAACTCGTCAGAGAACTGGCCTACCCTTGGTATACGACCGTCGCGGGCATGCTGCGGAACGTAGGAGAAAGTGATTCTGGCAAGCGTTCCGTTGAAGAGTTCTGACTTATAGAACTCGCGGGCGTCAACAGGCGTGCTGGCAAAGGTGAAGCAGGCGCGCAGTCTCGCGTTACACGTCACACCGCATTCCGTGGCTCGCAACTGCCCGTACAATTCTCGGTCGAAGCAGCACCTGAGCATCTTGCTCACCTTCTTATGGCCCCCACAAATGTCGTTGGCCATCACCACCTCGGGGAGGTTCATGTACATACACTTGCCACCCTGCTCGGCGAGCACCTCAACATTCTTATTGAAGCCTGCCGGCGTGCAGTCGGCGGGAGGAAAGTAGAAGGCTACATCAGGCCGTGGCGGACGGTCCTTTTGATTGTTCCACTTATAGGTCTTATCCCAGTCCTTCAGTTTCCTGTCCGATTCTTCATCGTGCGTCCTGAAGTCCCTGCAGTTAGCCTCTGCCAACAGCCCCAACTGGCCTTTGTTACCCGAGAACTCTGCACAGATGTGGGCAATCAGGCCGCATGGCTCCATCCAAACTCCCGAAGGATACATAAATTCACAACCATTGACGTGTGCCCCAAGTGAAGGGAAAACCGTCGGGGCAAGCGGCTCATGCATGGGTTTGCTGACCTGTGACAGCAAAAGGTTGACTGCTTCAAGGCCTTTTCCAAGTTTTGGCATCTTCGGCCGCATTGTTTTTGTAATGTCGTACTTCATTGATTCTCAACTATTTAAATGATTAATTTGTCTTCTACCGAGCGTTACGTTACAGTCGTTACAATTGCTTTTTTGAGGGGTATGGTCTTCTAAAACATAATGCAACTATTTGATTATTAATTAATTATGCTGATATTAAAAGAGGTTGTTATCTCTTTTTCACAACTGTAACAATTGTAACGTAACGCACTCAGTCCTGCTTTTACTCGCTCACACTTCCTCTATGACGCCAGCCAGCGCCAGGCAGATTTCGTTGTACACTCCGAGGGCATAGCGCTCCAGGTTGAAGTCCTCGCCAGTCTTCAGTTCCTTGAAGTTCAACCTGAGGCTTCCGTCATCGCGGCGTGTGACTGTGATGTACTTGCCGTCGAAGATGTGCGGGTTGCGCTTGGCCGCCGTTGGAGGAACGGTCTCGGTGAAGGTGAAGTGCGGGTCGAAAGAGCGGTATTCCTCGACCTCGGCCTCTGCGTCGCGGCGCAGCACGCCATGATACTCCTTGCCTGTCACCATGCGCACGTCCTTGCGCAGTAGCGTCTTCAAATCCACGGAGAGTTCCGTGTTGCGATTCCAACCTTGCTTTTCACTTTCGGTTGTGCGTTCACGATAGGCAACTGCCAAGGGTTCGTTGCTGTTCTCCAAATAGTCGTGCAGGATTTCTCCTACGAGGCGAGGGGCGTGCTGAGCACTTCCTTCGCGAGTTCTTTTTATTTTCTTTGTCATAATCGCTTCGGGCATTTATTGTTGCCCTCAGCAATGGGGAAATCACCCCTCTACACGTAAGCATTATCTCAAGAATCGCTTACATGCTTTGAAAAAAGCAAAAAATAATCGGAACACTCTGTGTTTCAAGAGCGTTCCGACTCAATTATTTTGTAAGCGGGTTTACATTTTCGCTTACATCTGCATGCAATCGCTTACATGACTATATGCCTTTGGTTGCCCGAAGTTGGCCCGCAAAGATTTCTTTGAGTGCATCATCCTGTATATCTTGCTTTTCAGACAAAATATCAGAACTCTGGAATATCAAATCATGATTTTGGGGATTAAGGACATACATGGTGAGTTTTATCCTTTCCTCAGAGATGTTATCAATACGAGTTCTGTCCGAATTGGCCGTCTTTCCAAACTGCTGCTCGACTAATGACTTTGCCGAACATCCGGTTTGCCTCTCTATATATGTCTGTTTCAGCAGTTCTTGCAGCAGAATCGTCAGTATCGTGGAATTAGCCTTCCAAGTGATATTACAATGTCTGGGCTCTCCCTCAAAAAAAGCATCAAAATCACTTGGGTCGGTTTGCTCGTCAATCCAGCCCCACCTGGTCCACATGTTAAAAACCTGATGTACCCTCTTGCGCTGCTTCATCAGCGCACCATTATTGCCGTGTGTAAAATATTTCAGCGTCATCGGTTTCTTAGACCTACTGTTCGTTTTGCGCACACTTCTCGGTTTGGGATTTACTTTTGTCTTCCCTGAATGTCCGTCCGATGTTTCGGCCTGCTTGTATGTTTCGGGGGGTACGATATTATTTTGTACAACGTCGCCCATCACGTTTATGATGGGTTTGTCGGTCATCTCAACCTTGCCTCCGGACTCTACGTGGATTTTGATGTTCATAATTGTTCTGGTAATCCTGTTTGGTTATTATTGATAATTTCCTTGTCTGTGATTTGAACCACACCGCCATTCCCTGCAGTAACGGCAACAGGTGTTTTCCCAGCCATTTGCTGTAGCAGTTCTGCCAACTGTTGGTCTTGCTCTTCCTTCTTCTTTATTATTTTCTCCTTAATACCAGGCATGTTGGTCATCCACGCCTGATTGTCCGACAACATCAAGGTCATTTTACCGCATAGGTCGAGGGCTGTTCCAGGTGATAGGCGCAGCAACTGCTTTTCGATTTCAGGAATGGGAACAGAATTCTCCAAAGCCTCTTTCAGCCGGTTTGCCATTGCCGACATCTGATCGGTCAATAAGCCTACTTCATAGCGCAATCTGTTTCGTTCCTTTTCCACCTGTTCGCGTGTTTCAGGACGGAACTCATCAAGCATACGCTGAAAGTCCTCCGGAAACAGCGTGTCGCACAATTCATCCAGATTGTCAGAAGGTTTCGTATTGTCCATGATACTCTGGATGCGCTCCATCTGATTATCTAAACTTTTTTTCTGGGTCTTGCTCAAATTCAAAGTTGGCTCACGATAGCACAGCACGCAATAGAAAATATGAATATATTGGTGGTATTTAGGTTGTTGAACCAATAGATTAGCCACAGCAGAGAAATTTGGCAATCTACAGCCAATAGGCCTGCGGATCATCACGGAATAGAAATGCTTTAGGAACTCCCAATTGTCACACAACAGGTCGAAAAGTTCCATCTTCTTTGCATCATCCCACGAAGTACTCATCAGCATAGCCACACCATGAAGAAATGCAATCAATTCACCCGTCTTATAGTCGCTATACACCTCAGCTTTGTGAAGGTCATTCTTAAGATTCTCGGCCAGTTGATGCCAGTTGGTGTCATAGCCGCCCTCTAACAAAATGCGGACAATCGGCCGGTAATAACTTATGGACAAGTCAGCTTTGCGCAAGTAGTCTGCCCAGGCTTCTGTGATGGCATCCAATTCGAATTGCTCTGCCCAAAATGCAAATTGATTATCAGTTTTAGCACATTCTTCAATAAAACGAAGACAATTGTATGATTTATCATTAATCAACTTCGAATCCGCAAACAAATACATTTCATAGTAAGGTTGCAGTTGCCGGTGAAACTCATCCATGATTCTTAATTCACGACATCGTCTCACAACGTTTCTCATCTCAAACCAATTGACATCTTTATCCGCAATCTCGCCGTTAGCCAATTGCCTTAGAAATGTGGTTATCTGACTATCTATATAATAATGTTTGTTATAAGTCATTTCAAATTATACAATAATAATTTTTTGTTTCATCTCCGTGTCACACCGTGCCTGTCACCGTGTTACAATGATTGCTATACTCTTATTGACCGCCATGTGCTACTCTGTTTCAAGGTAAATACTTCCGAGGAAAGGCAGATCCACCAGTTTGCCCTGCTTGTAGGCGTTGTATGGATTCATCGTCTTGTGGAGTCCGAGCGAGGAGAGTCGTTTCAGTTGCGTAGCACCATTACTGCTCTTGTCGGTAAACCACACGATGTCTCGGCGGATGAAGTCTTCATTCAGCAGATTGATGTCGTGGGTGGTCATCAGCAGCTGCGACGAGCCCTCGCTGTTGGCCAGGAACAGTTTGATGAAATAGGCGAGCAGCTCATAGTGGATGCTGGTCTCTATCTCGTCGATGGGGATGAAGTTGTTCTCATGCAATACATAGTACAGCACAATCGACATTCCCATGAACCTATGCGTACCGGCAGACTCCAGCCCTTCATGCAACTCGTATTCTCCATCTTCACCCGTATGTCTGAACATAATATCATCGTGCTTGATGGTGCCGCGACGGAGCATCTCTATTTTTGCCTCCTCAGGTATTGGTGCGCTCTTGATGGTCTTCTCCATTTCAGGCGTAATAGACTCTTCACGCTCATCGAGCGTCATGTCAACGATGTTGAAGTCGCTCGCCTTCAACAGCTGGAGCAGGAATCGCTTCTTCTTGCCATCTTTGTCGTTCTTGAGTTCGTTTTTCACGTCGAACGACAGATAATCCCTTGGGGTCAGGATATTCTGCATGCCTGAAAGGAAAAAGTCAAACACATCGTTAAGTTTTGAAACGTGAGCGTTCGATTGTCCGAAAGCAGCCATCACCGTACAGTTGTTGGTGGTGTTTCCCTCGATAGCACGCTGAGTGGCTTTGTCTATTCCTGCCTTAGCACCGAAAGACACCTCAGTATGGTCGGAATCTGGCTGATAAAGTCGTTTGTAAAGTGTAGTAGGGCGGGCGCTGGTATATACTATCAGCGACTCGTCGTAGATCCGCTTACTGTCAAATTCCAGGCTCATGATACACTTTTCTCCATTTACCCAGAATGTCATCTGCATGTGTGAATGCTCATCCCTGCTGTGCTTGTCGAGCAAGAAAGGAAAGTATCTCATGCCTTCATTCTTTGATTCCGGTTTGTTAAGCATGATGCTACGGAAATATGATAGGGCTCGGAGCAAAGTAGTCTTACCGCTGGCATTGCTACCATACACAATACCAATCTTCAGGAGTTCCACTCCCTCAGCTACCTGGTGAACGTATTGTCCACGCATATTGCCATCATTGGTCGGCACAAAACTGATGGTTTGCCGCTCCCTGATGCTGTAGAAATTCTGTACTTGAAACTCCTGTATCATATTTGTCACTTTTAAATGAATGATTTTCGGCGACAAAGATACAATAAAAAAGTCAATATGCAAAATATAATCGTGAATTTTGTGAGAAATTCACTAATTTCTTGCACACAAACGATTGTTTCGAACTTTAAAACTTATAAAAACGATGATATTACGACTCTTTTTACCCTATATACCGTTTAACTTGTTCTTTCAAAAGAGGTATGTCTTCTGTTATGACAATCCATAGTATATCAAAGTTTATTCTGAAATAGTCATGGACAAGGATGTGTCTCATCTTCTCTATTAGGTGCCAAGGCGTATCTGGGTGTTCTTGCTTGAACTCCTTTGTTAGTTTGTATATGGCCTCACCTATAATCTGAATGTTGTAGATTGTCGCATGGAGTCGCAACCGATCTTCTTTCAGTTGATTCTCAGTAAGATTTTTGGTATATTCTTCCACGCAATTGATAGCAGACAGGATGTCCTCCAAGCGTGATTGGTCTCTTTCAGGCTCGCGCATAGACTAATACTTTATCAC
>DFGG01000167.1 GCA_002371695.1 bacterium UBA3756 | reverse complement strand
AAAACAACAACTTGCACAAGACAAGATAGAAAAACGAATAAAAAAACAATATCTTCCAAGACGCTCAAAATCCTTTGTCAGACGGGGATTAGGGAGAGGGCTCAGTCAGAAAAAGAACGCATATGCTTGTTTAGACAAAATTTAAATTACTTGTCTTTTCTCCCAAACACAGAGAAGTGTACATAGCGCTTCGGGTGCTGCTTCAGGTCTATCATCAGTGAGTCGGCATGGCTCACTGTGGCATTCAGATTCCTGTATAGCTGAGGGTCACGCATCAGCAGGCCAAGCGTACCTTCGTTGCTATTCAGCTTAGCAGTCATCTGCTCTACATTCTGCAGTGTATTGTTCACTTTGGCCATCGTCATGGCAATGTCCAGGTCACTCAGGTTCTTGGTCAGGGTGCTGGTATTGTCAAGCACAACATCTGCCTTCTGCAACATCCCAGGTACCTGTGTGTTCAGACTAGCAGAAAGACGATGCAACTGGTCGGTAGTGGTGGTCAGATTGGCCGTGATATGGTCGATGTTGTGCAACGAGTGGGCCAAAGCAGGATCAGCCAGCAAGGCATTGACGCTGGCAAGGATGGAGTCGAGCTTTGGAAGCATCTTCTCTACCTGAGGCAGCATGGCACTAGCCTTCCCCATCAGTCCCTGTTGCTCAGCTCCCCTGAGAGTATCGCCAGGAGCCATTAGGTCAGCAGGATTGGGACCTAGCTCCAAGTCGAGCTGAATATTTCCCATCAGGTCCTTGGATATCGTAGCCGAAGACCCTTTGGGCAAACGCATCTGCTTGTCGAGTCCGATAACTGCCACAATCTGATTCTTACCCTGATAGTCGAAGATGATGTCGTCTACCACACCCACACGATAGCCGTTGGCATAGACGGGACTCGAAGCAGACAGACCCATGACATCATCAAACGTCACGTAATAATTGTCGTCTGTAGAAAACAACGTCATGCCCTTGAGGAACTTCAACCCGAAGAACAACACCACAATACTGGTTACTGCCACCAGCGCTATCTGAACTTCTTTATTATACTTCATAACCTTATCTTGTTTTTGCCTTTTTTATTTCTTCACCTTTTTGCTTTTCCTAAATTCCTGAACGGCTTCTTGCACATTCATCTTCTGCCCTTGTCTGAAAGCAATGATGAAGGCCTCGGGGAACTTATCCAGAATGCTCTTGCGCATCCGGTAAATCTCGTTATAATCCGTCGAGGCGCCCACTGTGTATTTATACATACCTCCTTCTTGGAAACGATCAACGTCGGTGACACCCTTGAATCGTCTGTCAGTGCTCTTGAGTACCGTAGAACTGACCATGATCTGGATTTTAAACACCGGTGCCTCCACCTCAGAAGGCTCAGCTGTCACGGGCGGCTCCTCCTGCTTGGCAGACGATTCCTGCTGGGTGGCTGCAGGCTCATCCTTGACAACAGACAGATCAATATCTGGCTGCGACGGTGTTTCCTGCGACACTGGAGTCTGGGCTATTTCCTCCACCTTCGATTCAGGCATCTTCACCAGTTCCTGTTTAGGCTCAGACTTCTGCTTAGGCTCAGGTTTCTGTTCTTGCTTTGGGACAATCTGCGGAATCTCAACCCTTTCCGACTTGGGCTCAGGCATAAACGGCACACTGATCTGACCACCATGACGCTTTTTATAGGCAGCGAAGGCGTTGTAGATTCCCCGTGCATAGGCTGAGGTGGCAGCACTTGAGTTCATATATTGCTCCTCGTCGCTGGTAGAAATAAAGCCCAGCTCTATCAGGCAGCCCGGCATAGAGGTCAGTCGCAGCACGGCAAGATTGTCCTGCTGTGCTCCCATGTCCTGCCGACCTGTCGCCTGACAGACATAGCGCTGCATATAACGAGCCAGCTCCACAGAGTTCTCCATGTTTTTGTCTTGCACAAACTCAAACATGATATTGCTTTCTGGCGAGTTAGGATCATAGCCATGATAGGTCTGCTTATAGTCTTTCTCCAGGAAGATCACGGCATTCTCACGCTTGGCTACCTCGAGATTCTCTATCACGCCCGTCTTTTTGCCCGTACGCTTGCTGGTTCCGAGGGTATAGGTCTGGAACCCGCGGGCTATCCGGCCCTTAGGCAGTGCATTAATATGAATGGAGATAAAGAGGTCGGCCTTGTTCTGGTTGGCGATCTCTGCCCTGCGGTACAACTCAACGAACTTATCTGTCTTGCGGGTATAGATCACATTCACGTCAGGGCAGTTCTGCTCCACCAGTTTTCCGAATGCCAGTGCCATCCTCAGCGTCAGGGTCTTTTCCATGGACTGGCGCCCTTTTGCACCTGTGTCCCTGCCTCCGTGTCCGGCATCGATGACGAGCGTAAACCGCTTGCCAGCAGCATCTGCCGATACCACCATAAACAGGGTTGTTATCAATAATAATACAATCTTCTTACACATACCTTATATAAACAGGTGCAAAATTACTCATTATCCCCCGAAAAACTCCCAATCATCGTCCAGTTTTATCATTTATTAAATGTATCTCCACCGAAGCTCCTTCACAATCGGCACCCATTGGGGGATTGAGCTTAGTAATTTCCAGGTCTATCGAGGTCACTAAGGGGAATGTATGCTCTATGGCCTTGGCAATACGTCCGGTTACGTGTTCCAACAGTTCAGAAGGAACAGACATCTCGCGCTTGACAACATCATACAGACGGGCATAGTCGAGTGTGTCGGCCACATCGTCACTTTCCAAGGCTCTCTCCAGCGGATAGCCCACCCTCAAATCGATGCGGAAGTCAGTACCCACCTTACCCTCTTGGGGCATCACGCCATGGAAGGCATGAAGGCGCACACCCTTCAACCTGATATATCCTCTCTCAACCCTCAATCTCTCAATTTCTCAATTTCTCAATCCTCAATCTCTTCTTCGTCGTGGCTGCCAGGCATGTATTTTTTCAGAGCACGCTCCACGCCTGTCTTCCAGGTATTGATGCTCTCATCTTTCAACGAGAGCGAGGCCACCAGCTTGATGACATGCTCCAGGGGCATCCGATAGCGCAACACACCCGAGATCAGTTTGGCATAGTTCCAGTACTCAGGATTGAATTTCTCCGAGAGTCCCTCCACTGTGGTCTTGTAGCCGCGCTTGTTTACAAATTGGAAGTCATAGCGCTTTGTTCCGTCAAGATTCACCTGCTTGATAATCTTTCCGTGCACCACGCTCTTGGGCAGAATGATACCCTCCTCGTCGTCCTGCAGACCGGTGAAGATCTCGTAAGGATAGCCGTCGAGCAGTCCCACCAAGGCCACCCACTTCTCTTTATTGTTCTGGAAGCGCACCACATCGCACTCAAGTGCCTGCGGGCGAATCTCCGTGACCGCCGGCCTGCGATTCATAGCTATGGCCTGTTCTGACAACTCCAACAGTTCTGAAGCCTCTTCGTCTGTCAGACCGCCGATACATTTCTGTAGCGTAGACATGATTTGATTGCCCGACACCACCTTGCCTGCCTTGGTTCCTGCAGCCACCAATGCTTCCGCAATGCTCTGCAGCGTCTCGTTGTTCTTCTCTGTTAACATCCTAAATTAATTTTCTCGGCGACAAAGTTACGAAAAGTTTTCCAAAATGACACACTTTTGCTGCAAAAAAGCGCAGAAAATATGCTCATATGAAAAACATTTCGTAACTTTGCAGCCAAATCACTCAGTATATGAAGACAATTCTTACCCGTCGTACCATCCGAAAGTATGCCGACAGAGAGGTCAGCGAAGAACTGCTGAATCGTCTGTTCACCGAAGCTGCACGCACCCAGACCATGGGCAACCTCCAGCTCTACAGTGTTGTCGTCACCCGTTCCAAGGAGATGAAAGAACAACTGGCCCCCGCCCACTTCAACCAGCCAATGGTGACCGGTGCCCCTGTGGTGCTGACCATCTGTGCCGATTTCAACCGCACCAGTTTTTGGGCAAAATGCCGCAAGGCAGAGCCCGGATACGATAATTTCCTCTCTTTCATCAATGCCGCAACCGACGCCCTGCTCTTCACACAGACGCTCTGCAACCTCATGGACGAAGAGGGACTCGGCTACTGCTACCTCGGCACCACTGTCTACCAGCCGCAGCAGATCATCGACATCCTGCGACTGCCCAGACTCGTCATGCCCGTCGCCACCCTCACCGTCGGCTGGCCCGACGAGGAGCCTCCCCTCTCCGACCGCCTGCCCCTGGAGAGTTTCGTACACCAGGAGACCTACAACGACTACATGGGCCAAGATATCGACACCTATTATAAATATAAAGAAGAACTCGAAGAGAATCGTCACTTCGTGGAGATTAACCACAAGGAGACGCTCGCTCAGGTCTTCACCGATATCCGCTACACCCGCAAGGACAACGAGGCAATGTCGGAGGGGCTCATCGATGCCCTGATACGTCAGGGCTTCCTGCCATACACAATCAAAAAGGGGCTCCTCGTTTGAGGAACCCCTTTTCATTTCTTTATTTCTTCATTCTTTCAATCTTCAATCTTCCACAACGATGGGTTTGTACTTGGGCACAAGCGTCTTCATGATGCACCAGCCAATCAGATAGGCCACGGCACAAATGCAGAACACCACCATGTAGGCAGCAGGCTTACCGTCGAATCCGAAGAACGAGAAGGCAGCTCCCTGCTCTGCAGCCCAGTCGAAGAACTTACCGCTACCAAGGTTGATGGACATGGAGCCGATACCTCCGGCCATAGTGCCCAGACCTGTGATAGTAGCAATGGTGGACTTGGGGAACATGTCGCCAATAGTAGAGAAGAGGTTGGCCGACCAAGCCTGGTGTCCGGCACCCAGCAGACCAATCAGGATGGCTGGCCACCATGCACTATAGGCACCGAGAGGCTGGGCGAAGAGTCCCAACACGGGGAAGCAAGCGAAGATAAACATGGCACGCATGCGGCCGGCGTAGGGGTTCATGCCCTTCTTTTCGACCAGATATGTGGGCAGGTAGCCACCACCGATGGAGAGCACGGTGACAATGGCATAGAGCGTGAAGATAAGAGCAATACCCATGCCTGAGTCGGAGGTGTAGCCGTACTGGTCGGAGAAATAGGCGGGAGCCCAGAACAGGAAGAACCACCACACGCCGTCGGTCATCAGTTTGCCGACTACAAACGACCAGGTCTGCTTAAACTTATAATAGTGGAGGTACGGCAGATTGAGCAACAGGATGCCAATCCAGAAGAACGGCGAGAACAGCGGAATGGGATCGGTGAACACTGCCAAAATGATAAGGGCAATACCGAAGATGAAATATGCCCACGAGAAAGAAAGCATCTTGATGGTCTTCTCTTCCTTGGCCTCTTGGCGGTTCTGCACCTCGGCAATGTCGCTGTCCTGCTCTATGTAGTTCAGCTCGGCCTGATTCACACGCGGGTTCTTGGCCGGTTTCTCATAGAGCCACATCCACAAGCCCATCCAGATGAAGCCGAGGGTACCGATGATGATGAAGGCCATCTCCCAGCCCCAGGCGCGGGCCAAGAGTGGAATGGTGGCAGGAGCAGCCAGAGCACCGACGGAGGCACCGCTGTTGAAGATAGAGGTGGAGAAAGCGCGGTCCTTCTTGGGGAAGTATTCGGCCGTGGCCTTGATGGCTGCAGGGAAGTTGCCGGCCTCACCGACGGCGAGGATCAGACGGCAGCTGAGGAACAGCCAGACGGAGATGGTGGCTATGGCCACAGCGGCGTCGCTTCCGGCCTGCACCATGCGCAGGGCTTCGATGCTGTCGTAGCCCTCGATGGTCATGGCTACCCAGCCGCAACCAGCATGTAGCACGGCACCCAGCGACCATACGAAGATGGCGATGAGATAGCCTTTCTTGGTGCCCATCCAGTCGATGAACTTACCGGCGAAGAGGTTGGCGATGGCATAGAACAGCGAGAACATACCGGTGATGGTACCGTAGTCGCCGTCACTCCAATGGAATTCTGGTGCAATAAAGTCTTTCCACGTCAGCGATAGTACCTGACGGTCCATGTAGTTAATGGTGGTTGCGAGGAAGAGCAGTCCGCAGATGACCCAGCGGAAGTTGCTCATCTTTGTAGTAGTAACAGGTGTCATGTTTTATGAATTTAGAGTTTAGAATTTAGAGCTCCGTGATTGCCCATCACTTGATGTCAATCACGGGAATATTGTCCTTGTCATTATAGTAAAGGTTCTCGCCTGCCATACCCCAGATGAAGGTGTAGTAGTAGGTACCGGCAGCGGCATGCATCGACCACTCCGGACTCATGATGGCCTGCTCGTTGTGCAGCCATACCACGCGACTCTCCTGGGGCTGCCCCATGATGTGCGAGATGGTCTGTCCGTCAGGCAGGTTGAAATAGTAGTAGGCCTCGATGCGACGTCCGTGGGTATGAGGAGGCATCGTGTTCCAGGCAGCACCCGGGTTGAGCTGTGTCAGACCCAGCTGCAGCTGACAGGGACCCTCCTCGAGCACGTCGTTGACGATGAGCTTGTAGACGGTGCGGTTGTTGCACTCCTCCAGTGAGCCAACGGGACCCCAGACGGCAGCCTTCAGCGAACCCTTTCGGCCGTCGAGTGTGATCCACTGGGTCTTGTAGTGCTGATGGGCAGTAGCTGAGTTCAGATAGAACTTGGCAGGATTCTTCGGATCCTTCGAGCGGAACTGCACCTTCTTGTTCACGTCCTTGTCCTTGGCGATATGGCCACGACCGATATAGAGGGCCTCCTTCGGAGAGAGGGCATACTCCTTGCCGTCGACGATCACCACGCCTTCGCCAGCACCACAATTCACTACACCGAGTTCACGATTGTACAAGAAGTACTTCTCCTTGATGGTGTTGTCGACATCCAGACCCAGCTCCCAGAAGTTCTCCAGAGTCAGCGTGCTGTTCACCGGCATGGCACCGCCAAAGATGAAACGGTCGTAGTGGGAGTAAGTGAGCAGAATGGAGTCGGGTGCCATCACCTTTTCCATCACAAAGCGCTCGCGGAGCAGCTTCGTGTCATAGTGCTTCACATCTTCCGGATGACAGGCCGTCTGGAATTTCACGTGCTGTGCTCCAACAAACCTGTCGGCTTCCTGTGCCTGAGCAACAGAAAGCGAGAGGGCCATTGCCCCTACAATAGTTAGAATCGTTTTCTTCATAATTGTTGTATGCTTTAATCTTCAATGTTCAATCTTCAATGTTCAATCTTCAATCTTCGGTGTTCAGTCTCTTCTCGTCTGCCACGATGCGCTTACGGTTCCACAGCACCATGCAGACAGTGATGGCGCTCAGAACGGCAGCACCCACGTATGCAAGGCTGTCGACGCACTTATAGATGACCCACCCGAACAGGCTCGAGGCGAAGTCGAGCGCTCCGGCCTGGAATCCCTCGGGAATCTTGGCGGCAGGATCCTGTGTCTGGGCATACACGGTCTGTGCAGCCTGGGTGAATGCGGGAGCCATATCGGTGACAAACCACAGGCCGATGCCCACAGTCACGATACCGACGATGAGCGTCTTCACCACATTACCCTTCGTATAGGGCAGCACCATCACGAACACATAGAACATACCTGCCAGCGATGCCAGCGGCAGGAACTCGTTGCCGGGCAGGGCCACAGCCATCAGCAGGGCCAGCGGTATCAGTATCAGCGAGGCCACCAACGTCGTCGGATGACCAATCACCAGGGCAGGCGACATGCCGATGTACACCTTCTTGCCGGCCCATTTCTTCTGCACCACCTCCTGCGTCTTCTCAGCGATAGGCTTCAGTCCGTCTATGAAGAGTTTCGTGATACGAGGTATCAGCTCCATCACGGCACCCATTGTCACACCCAGGAAGAGCACCTTCTTGATGTCGAGCTGAGCCACGGCACCGATCAGGGCCCCCACGATAACACCCAGCACGATGGGCTCGCCCAGCACACCGAACTTCTTCTTCAGGCCCTCGGCATCAATATCGAGCTTCGAGAAGCCGGGAATCTTGTCGAGCAGCCAGTTGATGCCGATGGCGAAGGCCGTAAAGCTCTGGCAGAACGGCTGCGGGATGGAGATACCGTCCATATCGTCATAGTAGCTCTGGAACTTGTCGGCCGTCAGGTCGGCCATCACCAGCGTGATAATGTAGCAGACGATAGCTGCAAAATAGCCCCACGCCAGCGACTGGTCCATCACGAAGTAGGCCACAGCGCCGATAAAGGCAAAGTGCCAGTAGTTCCACAAGTCAATATTTACCGTACGCGTACATTTTGTAACAAGCAACAGGAAATTCACACCCAGGCAGATGGGGATAATCAGCGCACCCACGGCTGTATTGTAGGCTACGGCAGCTGCTGCGGGCCACCCCATGTCGAACACCCCCAGCTGTAGGTCGTAAAGACGGGAAATCTCCGACAACGGACTGCCGAAATTGTTGGTCAGCAGGGCTGTCACGATGCCAAGGCCCACGAAACCGACGCCAACGTAGAGACCAGACTTGAGCGACTTGCCAAACTTCATGCCGATACACAATCCGATAATCGTAAACAGGATAGGCATCATTACAGAAGCACCCAAACTGATAATGTAACTAAACACTTGTTCCATAAACTATCGATAATTTAATTTGTTTTAGTCTTAAACGTGTGCAAAGTTACAAAAAAATAGCGAAACCCCGCACAATTCAGTCAATTTTTCTCACTCAAACGTTAACGGGACTACTTTTAACAAACTTTAAGTCGTCCCCTAATCCTGCTTTGGAACATTATCCGT
>DFGG01000115.1 GCA_002371695.1 bacterium UBA3756 | reverse complement strand
AATCCTGCTTTGGAACATTATCCGTATCTTTGCCGTAACAATCTCACATAAAATGAAAAGAACTATCCGAAGCCTCACAGGACTAGCCTTAGCGGTACTCTCACTGACAAGCTGGAACTCTTCGGACGCTATGAGGAGCAGGCCTATTTCTGGCGGAAGCTGAAGCTGGTGGGCCACAAGGACGTGACGCTTTACGAGATGCAGGGCTACGACCACGGCGCCATGCCGCAGCCTGCCTACTACATCCTGAAGCAACATATCAAGCAACTAACAGGAAGATAAAGTAACGGCACTATTCCTTGTCTGGCTGTTGGCCGTCGTGAGCCTTCCAGGCGCACTCGGTGATCTTCATGTCTGAGAAGACGGCAGTGAAGGATGACTCCTCTGGCGAACAGGCATAGATGCCGAAACTGATCTCATCGGCACCGGCGTACATGTGGCAGATGCGCATCTGGCTGAACGTCACGCCGTCGGTAGAGCACTCAATACAATAGTCATCCTCGCGGCGCGAGAACCTGTACCACATGGTCTTCACATCGGCGGGAATGGCCGTCGTGGCCCAGTCGGAGTAGCCTTTGTTCGTCACTACGCTACCCAGATGCTGGAACTCCTCGTTCTCGTATTCCACAGAGCCTTTCAGCCAGTTCTCACTGTCGAGATACATCACGATGCCGCATTGGTCGAAGCGGTGGTGACTGCCCGTGAAGTCGGTCTTCACCACGAAGCTGAAGAACTTCTCGCGCGTCTTCATCTGCAGCACGGGGGCATTGTCGTTCTGAAAGTGATAGTAGGTGCGCTGCCAGAGGTCGGTCTTCGGAGCCGTGGTGATACGGATGGTATCATCCTTGATCTCACACCTCGCAGGCTCCCGTGTCCACTGGAGGCTGCCTAAATCGATGTGGCCGCTGTCAGAGAGTGCCACCTGTACGTTGTCTACGAAATCCATAGTCGTTTCCTGTTTGTTCTGTTGTCCGCATGCCGTCAGCATGAGGCCGATGCTTAATAATGAGAATAGTTGCTTATTCATATTTCTATTTTTTTAATCGTTAACCTATCACGTATTTACTGCCCGGAATCAACGAGAGGAGCTTCGTGGTGACTGCACAACACAGGAAGGTGAGCAGTCCGATGACGGGAATGGCCAGCCATACGGGCAGCAATGGATGGGCCACATCGCCACCAATAATCCACTCGGCAATGAACACGAGGAAGAAGATGTGCATCAGATACATGCCGAAGGTCAGTTTGGCGAGACTGTTGATCCATCGGGGAGCCTTCGCGATGCAGGTGAACAGGAGGAAGGCGCCGAAAGTGGCCATCAGCACATTGGGTGTGCAGAACTCCCAAGCCCACTCCATCATCGGTGTCTCCATCTGTACACCCGGCACGGCCTTCCACCAGAAACTCCAGGCTGTGAATAGTCCGCCTATCACAAAACAGATTGCCCCGATAGTCATCCGCTTCTGCCTGTCCCATTTCAGATGCACACGGATATAGTGAGCCAATACGAGGTAGCCTAAGTAGCCCGAGCAGTACCACAGGGCTGAGAAGTGATTCCAGAAACATTCACCCCAAAGTTCTGCCGAGACGAAACGGTGCAACCAGGGAGTCAGCGTAGATAAGGCGAAGATGCCGAGGAATATCCGTTCGTCCTTCGCACTGGACCTTTCGAGCCAGGGCGACACCACGGGTATAATGAGGTAGAGGCTGATGAGCGGATACATGAACCACAGATGACCGCCCCACAGCGGGAAGTTGAAGGGCACCATCTTCAGTTGCTCCACGGCCTCCTCCCATGTAAGTCCGCCCCAAGTGGCCGGCAGCACCGCATAGAGCACCAGGAAACAGACGAATGGCGGCAGGATGCGCAGGAACCGCCGACGGTAGAACTGGCTCATCGTCGCGCCCTCCCTCATCGGCACCAGCAGGAAGGCCGAGACAATCATAAACAGCGGCACGGATATGCGTCCGAAGAAACCGTCGTAGATGGACACCCACAGGCGGTTGTCCTCAGTGGCCACCTGCGACACAGGCCCCATGTTATAGAACTGTTCACTGGCGTGTACCACCATCACCAACAGGCAGGCGATTACGCGGATGTAATCTACAAAAGCTATTCGTTCCTTCGTCATGGTTCTATCAGTTAAATTGGTATTAAACGATTTATGCTGTGTGAAGAGGCTTGGCGGGTTTGGGTAGTGGAGAGAATAAAAGCCCCGAGGATTTGCCTCGGAGCTTTGACCTGTTTTCTGCGGAGAGAACAGGATTCGAACCTGCGAACCAGTTTTGCCGGTTACACGCTTTCCAGGCGTGCCTCTTCAACCACTCGAGCACCTCTCCTTGTTGAATTGCGGCTGCAAAGGTAGTGAAATAAAATGAGAAAAAAGACGAGAAATAAGAAATATGGAGGGAATTAGGGAATTTTAACTCAAGAATACCCGTTCTACATTCGAATTGGTGCGCTGAGACAACTCTTCCGCAGTGATGCCGTAGGCCTGAGCCATACGGTGGAGCACCTCGACGACAAAAGCCGGCTCGTTGCGCTGGCCACGATGGGGGACGGGTGCCATATAAGGGGCGTCAGTCTCCAAGACAATGCGGTCGAGGGGAACGGCTGCCGGAAGGACTTCAGGAAGGTGGGACTTCTTGAAGGTGAGAACACCGCCTACTCCCAAGACGAAGCCCTCGAACTGGAGGAGTTCGCGAGCCTCGAGCTCATTACCGGTGAAACAGTGGAACACGCCTCCCGGAAGATCATCCTTATACCTCTTTAATATAGCTACGAGTTCATTCTGGGCCTTGCGGCAGTGAATCATCAGCGGCAGACGCATCTCTACGGACCAGCGTACCTGCTCTTCGAAGGCCAGCAGCTGTTCGTGCTCAAACTCGCGCGACCAGTAGAAGTCGAGACCAATCTCACCGATGGCGAGAAGCGTGGAGGAGAGATTGAGAGATTGAGAGATTGAGAAATTGAGAGATTGAGTAATGAGCTGGCGGATGGCGGAGAGCTGCTCACGCCAATCAGCCCGTACCTCCTCAGGATGGAGGCCGAGCATGGGATAGCAATAGCCGGGATAGCGGGCACAAGTGTCGAGTACCGACTGACAGGACTTGAGATCGATGGCCGGGATGAAGACACGTTCCACTCCAGCCTCGCGTGCACGGGCCACCACCGCATCGCGGTCGTCGCTGAACTCTTCACCGTCCAGATGGCAGTGGGTATCGGTTACCATTCGCGCTTCATCATTTGAGCCAGGTACTGACGTAGGATAACTTTCCGATCATCGGCGACGGAGAGCTGCTCAAGATACTGACGGCCCTGTTCGAAGTAGTGATTGATGCGGTTTTCGCAGAGCTGACGGATGCCGATGGCATTATAAAGAGCGGTGACGGCAGCAACCTTCTCGTTGCGGTCAAAGCGCTCGGCCTCAATCCAGCGTTCGAGCGACTTCCGCTGAATGGGGTTAGCCAGGTTGAGGGCATTGATGAGCATGTAGGTCTTCTTGTTCGACGTGATGTCGCCTCCGATATTCTTGCCAAACACCTTGGGATCGCCATAGACATCGAGCAGGTCGTCCTGCAGCTGGAAAGCCAGTCCAATCTTCTCGCCCAAGTTGTACAGAGCCGTCTGATCAGCTTCAGAAGCACCTGCCAGCAATCCTCCCATCTTCAGGGCACAAGCCAGGAAGACGCTCGTCTTCAGACGGATCATCTCAATGTATTCATCTTCTGTGACATCATCCCGAGTCTCGAACTCTACATCGTACTGCTGTCCCTCGTCGATTTCCAAACTCGTCTGAATAAAGAGCTGCATGACACCCTTAAGCACCTCAGGAGGGCAGTCGGTAACGTGCTGGAAAGCCTGCAGGATCATGGTGTCGCCAGAGAGGATGGCCTGATTGGCATTCCACTTTCGGTGAACCGTCTCATGACCTCGACGCATGTCCGCCTGATCCATCAGATCGTCGTGGAGGAGAGTGAAATTGTGGTAGGTCTCCAGTCCGATGGCCTGCGAGAGGACCTGCTGCGGGTCTTCCTTATACAAGTTATAAGCCATGAGCATCAGCACGGGACGGATGCGTTTGCCTCCAAGTGAGAGCACATACTGGATAGGGGCATAGAGAGAGCCCGGCTTACGGTCATAGGGGAGGGCTGCTATAGCCTCATTGACCATCTTCGATAATTCTTCTGGTTGATACATATCTCTAACTTATTTCTTACTACAATTTAAAAATGATAGGGATGCAGACGCGCGTGCGGCAAGGCTTGGCATCCAGGATGCCTGCCTGCCATCGAGGCATCATGCGCAGCACGCGGAGAGCCTCTCGGTCACAGGAGGGATCAAGTCGCTGCACCAGTTCGAGGTCGGAGATGGAACCATCACGATTGACCGTGAACTGAGCCACCACCCTACCCTGCACCTTGCGCTGCTGGGCTGAGGGGGGATAGTGCAGGTTGCGCGTAAGCCACTTCATGAACTCTACTGCTCCGCCAGGGAACTGGGGAAGGTCTTCGACGACGCGGAAATCGACAGGCGCATCGTACATGTCAACGGCCTCGGGTTTCTGTTCTTCTTCTGGCTTCGGCTCTTCCTTGGCAGGTTCAGCGACTGGTTCCTCCGGAACTTCTGGGAGCAGCTCAGTATCCTCTTCAACGGGATTGACCTCCTCCGATTTGACCTGCTCGGGGGCAGGCTTGTCGGGCACCATCATCGGTACCTCATTTTCCTCCCGATGCAAGGGGGAGAGTTCGAGTTCGGCAGTCAGTTCGTCATCCTCTATATTGAAGAAGTTCCACTCGCTGTCAGAGCTATTCCACTCGAGGGCAACAAAGAAGACAGCGAGCACGAGAATCAGTCCCATCAGGAAACTGGTGGTATGCTGGCGTTCGAGGTCGGCCTGACGACTCTTTCGCACTCTTTCTTCGTCGCTGAGCAACTTCTTCATAATAAAATCGGAATTTCTCCGTTTATTAAACGGCGACAAAGATACGAAGAATTCTTGAATAAAGTGTGAAGAACTCCTCGTTAAGCGATAATAATTAAGAAAAATTGCGTAACTTTGCAGCGTTTTAAAAGAAAATGAGTCGGATAGAGACGAAATATGGAAGAAGAAGGATCGGGTGGCAGCGGGCACTGCTACTGCTATTCACCATTCACCATTCGCTATTCACTCTTTCGCAGGAGAGTCAGACGGCCTACAACTTCCTGCGCCTGCCCGTCAGTGCCCACGTGGCAGCACTGGGTGGCGACAACATCACACTGGTGGAGGACGACGCGACCCTGATCTTCCACAATCCGGCACTCATCAACGAGGTGAGCGACCGAACCATCAACCTGAACCTGATGACCTATATGGAAGGTGCCAAGACTGCCAGTGCGGCATTTGTAAAGGCTGCAGGTCAACGAGGCACCTGGGGCGTTGCTGCCCAGTATATGGACTACGGGAAGATGAAGGAGACCACCGCCGACAACATCATCACAGGCGACTTCTCAGCACGCGACCTGCAAGTGGCCGGCAGCTATTCCTATGCCTTGAGCGAACTGTTCGCAGGCGGCATCACGGCGCGCATCATCAGTTCACACATCGCTGGCTACAACTCACTGGCCGTGGGCGTAGACCTCGGACTGAACTACTATCGGGAAGAGAGTGAGCTAAGCATCTCAGCCGTAGCAAAGAACCTGGGAGGGCAGGTGAAAGCCTACGACAACGACTTCGAGAAGATACCCTTCGACCTGCAGGTGGGCATCAGTAAAAGACTGATAGGCTCGCCTCTGCGATTCTCAGCCACACTGACACGGCTGACAGACTGGAGTCAGGGCTTCGCGAAGCACCTGTGCCTGGGTGCCGACATTATATTGGGCTCCACGTTCTACCTGGCAGCGGGCTACAACTTCCGCAGGGCCAGCGAGATGAAGATCAGCGACAGTGACGGCAGCAGTGCCCACGGCGCAGGACTGTCACTCGGTGCCGGACTGCAGCTGGAACGCCTGAAGCTGCACGTGGCCTACGGCAAATATCACGTCAGCGCATCATCCATTCTGATAAACATATCATACGCTTTATGAAAAAGATAACGATTGCTATTGACGGCCATAGTTCGTGTGGAAAAAGCACGATGGCCAAGGATCTGGCCCGTGAGGTAGGCTACATCTACGTCGACACGGGAGCCATGTATCGCAGTGTCACCCTCTACGCCCTTAGAAAAGGATTGTTCAACGAAGATGGAAGCGTGAAGACAACAGAGTTGGAACAGGAAATGGCCAACATCCACATCGCCTTCAAGCTGAATGAGACAACAGGACGCCCTGATACCTATCTCAACAATGAATGCGTGGAGCAGCAAATCCGTTCACTGGAGGTGTCGAGTCACGTAAGTCCCATTGCCGCCATCGGCTTCGTGCGCCGTGCCTTGGTGGCCCAGCAGCAACAGATGGGTAAGGCCAAAGGTGTTGTGATGGACGGACGCGACATCGGAACGGTGGTGTTTCCCGATGCCGAACTGAAGGTGTTCGTCACAGCCTCTGCGCGCGTCAGGGCACAGCGCCGCTACGACGAGCTACAGGCAAAGGGTATGCCAGCAGACTTCGACGATATCCTAAAGAACGTCGAGGAGCGCGACTATATCGACTCACATCGCGAGGAGTCGCCCCTAAGGCAAGCAGACGACGCCATTCTGCTCGACAATTCAGAGATGACGATTGCAGAACAGAAACAATGGCTATTGGATAAGTTCCATGAGAAAACGAAAGATGCAGGGCTTTAACCCTGCATCTTCTGTATAGCGTCACGACATTGTTCCATCAGCCACTTAGGAGTGCTGGTGGCACCACAGATGCCTACCGTCTCAACACCCTGTAGCCACGAGGACTGGATCTCACCCGGGGTCTCTATCTGATGGGCATTGGGATTGACCCGCAAGCACTCGTTGAAGAGCACCTTTCCATTGCTGCTCTTGTGGCCACACACGAAGAGGATGAGATCGTGACGGGCCGCAAACTGCGAAATATTAGGCATACGATTAGCCACAGACCGACAGATGGTGTCGAAACTCTTAAACGTAGCTTCTGGTGAGATATGCGTCTGGATATAATCGATGATGCGATGGAACTCATCGAGCGATTTCGTGGTCTGGGAGTAAAGATAGATGTCATGCGTGAAATCAAGACGTTTCACCTCGTCGAAACTCTCTATCACAATGGCTGTACTCTGGGTCTGCCCTACAAGTCCCAGGACCTCAGCATGCCCCTTCTTGCCGAAGATGACAATCTGAGAAGGTGATGAGACTGAGGTCTCATACTGTTGCTTGATGCGTTTCTGAAGTTGCAGCACCACAGGACAGGTAGCATCGATGATATCTATGTGGTTGCGACGAGCCAGTTCGTAAGTCTCTGGGGGCTCCCCATGGGCACGCAGAAGCACCTTCACATTGTGCAGATGCTGCAGATCGTCGTGATTGATAGTGATGAGTCCCATGCGCTG
>DFGG01000035.1 GCA_002371695.1 bacterium UBA3756 | reverse complement strand
CCTCGAAGGGTGTATGAAGTATATCCCCCCGGTGGCTTTCTCCCTGTGCGACTTTGCCGACGATGCTGACTTCAGTCCGCTTCGCCCTCTCGTGCGACAGATTGTGCGAAAGATATTGACTGACGGCCTGCCTACGGGGGTCTGTCTGAATGTGAATTTCCCGTTGGCAGAGTCCTTCCGTGGTGTCAAGGTCTGTCGTATGTCCCGTGGCTCCTGGTGCAATGAGGTCACCAAGTGTCACCATCCCCGTGGCTATGACTACTGGTGGATGGTGGGTCACTATCAGAATGATGAGCCAGAGGCTGAAGATACGGATAAATGGGCGCTGGAGCACGGCTATGTGGCTATTACGCCTACTCAAGTCGATGTCACTGCCCACCAGGCCATCAGTCTGGTCAGCAGTTGGGAACTCGAACCATAGCGCTATGAAATACTACCTGATAGTCGGCGAGGCCTCTGGCGACCTGCATGCCTCTCACCTGATGCGATCGCTGAAAAATGCAGACAGTGAAGCTGATTTCCGTTTCTTCGGTGGCGACCTGATGACGGCTGTTGGCGGTACTCGTGTCCGCCACTATCGTGAACTGGCCTATATGGGCTTTATCCCTGTGTTGCTCCATCTGCCCACCATCCTGAGGAACATGGAGATGTGCAAGCAGGACATCGTGGCCTGGCAACCCGATTGCGTGATTCTCGTCGACTATCCCGGCTTCAATCTGAAGATAGCCAAGTTCGTAAAGGCAAATACCAGTATTCCTGTCTACTATTATATCTCCCCCAAGATATGGGCATGGAAGGAGTATCGTATCAAGAATATCAAGCGAGATGTCGACGAGCTGTTCTCCATCCTTCCCTTCGAAGTTCCGTTCTTTGAGCAGAAGCATCACTATCCCATCCACTATGTGGGCAACCCCACGGCAGCAGAGGTGCGGGAATTCAAAGCCCAGCATCCAGAGCCCAATGTTCAGTCTTCAATGTTCAATGTTCAATCTTCAATGTTCAATGTTCAATCTTCAATGTTCAATGTTCAATCTTCAATGTTCAATGTTCAGTCTCGAAACATCATCGCCCTGCTGGCAGGCAGTCGCCGACAAGAGATCAAGGACAATCTGCCTGCCATGCTCAAGGCTGTGGAACCCTTTCAGGATCGCTATCAGATAGTGCTGGCTGGAGCGCCGGGCATCGAGCCCGACTACTACCGTCCCTTCATCGAAGGGCGGCAGGTGGAAGTGGTGTTCAATCAGACCTTCGCCCTGCTCTCTCAGGCCTATGCCGCACTCGTCACCAGTGGTACGGCCACCCTCGAGACGGCTCTCTTCGACGTGCCGCAGGTGGTGTGCTACAAACTGCCGCTCCCGCCGATAGCCGACTTCGTCCGTCACCGGCTGCTGAAAGTCAGCTATGTCTCGCTCGTCAATCTCATTGCCGACCGTGAGGTGGTGACCGAGCTCCTGGGGCAGACGTTTACCGTGGAGCATATCCGTCGCGAGTTGGAGAAGATTCTTCAGCAGCCGGGGCGCGAGCAGATGCTTCAGGGCTATGCCGACGTGAGGCGACGGCTGGGCGACAGCATCGCTCCCGATGAGGCTGCAAAGATGATATTTACATATTTAAATAAGAAATCTAAATCATGAATCAAATTCTCTCTTGGCTGGGCTTCGACCCGGCTAAGCATTCTGTCAAGGTTGAGATGATGGCTGGTCTTACCACCTTTCTCACCATGTCCTACATTCTGGCCGTCAATCCCATCATCCTCAGCGAGACGGGCATGGACAAGGGGGCTGTCTTCTCTGCCACCGTCATCGCAGCCGCCTTTGCCACGCTGGTGATGGCTTTCTACGCCAAAATGCCGTTCGCCCTTGCCTCTGGCATGGGGCTCAACGCCTTCTTTGCCTACACGCTGGTCATCTCCATGGGCTACAGCTGGCAGCAGGCACTGGCAGCGGTACTGTTCGAAGGTATCGTGTTCATCATACTGACTATCTTCAAGGTGCGACAGGCCATCGTCGACAGCATCCCGCTCGACTTGCGCTACGCCATCTCCGTAGGCATCGGCCTGTTCATCGCTTTCATAGGACTGAAAAACGGCAGTGTCATCGTCAGCAGCACCGCCACCATGACGGCCCTGGGGCCATGGACGGCTACGTCGCTCGTTGCCGTGGGAGGCATCTTGCTCGGCGCTATCCTGCTGGCCCTGAAGGTGCGCGGCGCCCTCTTCTATACCATCCTGCTGATGACGGTCATCGGCGTACCGTTCGGGGTGACCGCGCTGCCTGAGGACTTCACGATGGTCAGCCTGCCTGCATCGCTGGAGCCCGTGGCCTTTCAGCTTGACTTCTCCCGCTTCCTGACACTCGACCTCGACTATCTCGTCGTCGTGATGACCCTGCTGTTCATGGATCTTTTCGACACCATCGGCACGCTGGTGGGAGCCTCTATCGGGGCAAAGATGGTTGACGAGAACGGCAACGTGCCCAACCTGAACAAGGCGCTGATGGCCGATGCCGTGGGAACGACCGTGGGAGCCCTCTGCGGCACCTCGACGGTGACCACCTACGTGGAGAGCACGACGGGCATCGCTGAGGGAGGACGTACGGGCCTTACATCGTTTACCGTGGCCTTGTTGTTCCTCGTGTCTCTGTTCTTCTCGCCAGTATTCCTGATGATTCCCTCTGCTGCCACCACCTGTGCCCTGTTCCTGGTAGGTGTCATGATGATGCGCCCCGTGCTGCATATCGACTTCGTGCATTTCCGTACTGGCATGCCCTGTTTTGTCACCATGATGATGATGCCCTTCACGGCGAGCATCTCCGAAGGTATTGTGCTGGGCATGCTGTCTTATATCACCGTGAAGATCTGTATCGGCGAAGGAAAGTCGCTCTCGCCAATGATGTATATCCTCGGCGTACTGTTTGTGCTGAAGTATCTGGCACCCCTATTATAAAAATGAAACATAGAAAAAATGAAAAATGAAAGAATGAGATTGATGATGATGGCACTGATGGCTATAGCTGCCGTCACTGTCAATGCACAGAACATCCAGGCTCACTACGACTTCGGGCGTTTCATCTATCCCGATGAGCAGCCTGACCGTATGAAGGTCACTTTGACGCTTGAGCAGTTTAAGGCCGACAAATGGGGCTCGTGGTACTATTTTGTCGACGTCGACCTCAGTCGCAAGGCTTTCCGTAGTGCCTATACGGAAATTTCGAGGGAGCTCAAACTGGGCAAGGAGTCGCCCTTTGCGGCCCACATCGAGTACGACGGCGGATTGCATCATGCCAGCGGTTCTTATCAGCAGGCCGCACTTGTAGGTGCTGCCTACAATGGGCATGCGGCTGATTTCTCCAAGACGTGGTCCGTACAGTTGCTCTACAAGCGTTTCTTCAAGGCTTACGACTATACCTCTGCCTACCACAGTATGCAGCTCACTGGTGTCTGGGGCCTCAACTTCGCCGGCGGCAAGTGTACCTTCTCGGGCTTCATCGACTTCTGGCGCGGCGAGAAGGCCGACGGCCACGGACAGCTGGTCATCCTCACCGAGCCACAGTTCTGGTATAATGTCACGCCCCATCTGAGTTTCGGGTCTGAGATCGAGATCAGCAACAATTTCATCTATAACACCTACAACGACAAGTCGTTCTTCGTCAATCCCACGATTGCCGCCAAGTGGAACTTCTAACATACCTTCTTTCTATAGCCAAGACGGCGCAAGTGGTTGACGCGACACTACGCGCGCGTAATAGTAGGGAAACTCTGAAACATCCCGCACCTCTTACACCTCCCACACCCAGCTGGGTGTGGGAGGTGTAAGAGGTGCGGGCAAAAAAGGACATATAACAACTATAATATAAGAACATGAATCTGAAAACCATTCTAATAACTGCGCTACAACGTGATGAAACAGTCGGAGGAGTACCG
>DFGG01000179.1 GCA_002371695.1 bacterium UBA3756 | reverse complement strand
TTGACACGTGTCACACCGATGTTGTAGCGGGCATCAATGACAATAGGCACCTTGAACTCATAGGAGATGCCGATGGGGATGGAAAAGTCTATCTTGCGGCAGTCCTCATAAATGCTGCGCGAGAATTCCATATTGAAGTCCATGTCGCGGCGCTCCGCTATCCCGTCGCCCCTGAAGCGGCTCATCTCAGCGGCGTTGGTCAGGATGCCCAACTGCACACCAGCCTTGATGGCCAGTCCCTTGTAGAGATAGACACTGGCCGTGAGGGGCAGGTTGACGTAGCCCAGTTCCACCTTGTTTCGCACCCGCAGGTTCTTCACGCTCACGTTGCCGAGGGCCTCAGTCTGCAGGTCACCCTGCAGACGACCGCTCCAGTCGTACCGCTCCCAGGCCATGCCCTGCTGCGACCAGTTGAGACCAGCGGCGATGCTCACCACGTCATAGAGCTGATAGGCGAACTCCACGCCGAAGATTACACCTGCATTGACAAACTCATCGAGTTTCGTTCCGTTCTGTTCCCTGTCAAGGTTGTATTTCACCATATTGGCTACCGTCGAGGCTGTACCACCCACGAAAGGCTGCACCGAGAAGGTACCCTTTGCACTCTGGGCCCCAACGCCTGTCACTGCTGCCGCAAGGACAGCTGTCATCAACCATTTCTTCATCATATCGGTATAGAATAATACTTTACGCTGCAAAGGTAGCGATAATTTCGGAAAGGAGAAACAAAAAAGGCAAAAAAGTAGAAAAAGTAAAAAGCAATCCTCACCGTGTGAGCGAGAACTTCAAAGACAGGCCGAAGTCTCGTGTCGTCGTAGGATAGCTCGACGAGGAGAGCAGCGGCGAGTTGGTCTGCTGATCGTAGTAGGCAGAGAGCGTGAGCAGTCGGCTCAGCGTGTAGTCGGCCATGAAGGAGAACTTGAAGGCCGTGTTGCCGCTGGATGCCGACGAGGTGCCACTGGCTATGTCGCGGGTGATGGAAGCCTGCTTTCGCAACGAGATGTCGAGTCGCAGGTTCAGGTCGTGGTTCACGCCGCCGCTGCGCCCCGTAGTGGTAGCCGTTGTCTGCTGTCTGTTCCTGCCTCTGTTCTGTGCCTTCTTCACCTTACGGTTTCCCCCGGCACCGAAGAGATTAAAGTCCTTCAGCTTATAGGCCAGGCCAACCACCCAGTCGTTGGAGCGTGCTTCATTGATCTGTACACTCGTCATCGAGAGGTTCAGCACACGTGTGCGACGGAACTCCACCTTGGCCGTCAAGTCGTTGTGGAACGTGGCATCCACGCCGATTAGTGGCGAGAAGGCCTCGTTGATGCTCACCGTCGACACGTTGTACATCGACGTAGGCATCAGTGCCCCCGTTACCTGGTCAGTCGTGAATCCCAACCCATCCATATACTCGCGCCATGAGCTGTAGGAAGCATAGGCGCCGACCTGATAAATAGACTTATAGCTATGGTTGATGTTAAACGACTTGAAATGGTTGCTGAACCATGTGAGTTTCGACAGTCCGCTGTATCTGACACTCCAGTTAGGCAGCATTCGTGTCAAAGCCGGGAAGATGTCGAGCGACGAGCCTGCCCCTGAGGTATATGCCGCAAGGAAAGCCGGAATCATCACATCGCCACTATAGGGATTGACAGCCTGATGGGTTGGAGCGTCAGCATACTGCGCCTCCACCCGCTGCTGGAACTGCGGCAGGAGCTCACGGAACCTGTCGAAGGAAGCCGAGTGATAACCGTTGCTGGCACTGCCTATCCCCTCGAGGGCACCCTTCAGCGAGATGACCGTCATGTTGAACGATCCGCTATGAGTCGTAGGCATGCCCTCATACTGGAATCGGATGCTCTTGGCCCGGGTATCAGAACGGGAGGCGTTCAGGTCGATCTTCAGGTCGCGGATGGGTTCCACGACGGCCCTCAGCTGCAGGTCGCTCACGGCATTGGTGGTGGCAGAGTTCGACATGCCGTCGCTGCGCATCAGCCAGCCATTGTCGAGGGCTTTGTCGAGGTAGCTGTCACCGATGACACCGAAGGCAAAGTCGAGACCAGGTGAGAGACCTCCCGAAGAGCGCTGTCCGAAGGCGTCGCCGATGTTGGGGATGAAGCCAGGAAGGTTCATCTGGTATTGGTTGCGATAGCTCAGGTTGATGCTGCGCACCATCATCAGCAGACGGGCCACGCTCTGTGCGGGCTTATACCACCACTCATTCTCCGATGAGGGCTTGGCTACCACGGAGATCTTGATATCTACCGAGTCCTTCGACTTGATGAGAATCTTGTTCTCGTTGATGACCTTGTACTTCAGTTTATAAGGCTTTCCGTCCTTGGTACGCGCCGTGACTCTGACGCGCTTTGAGTTCTTATTATGGGCCACGGTGATTGTGGTGTCGGGCAGCAGGGTGATCTCGCGCTGATAGGTATTGCGCTTCTTGGATGCTGGCTCATCGTCCTTGGCGATAGTTGGCTCGCTGGATTCGCTGGATTCGCCGGATTCGCCGGATTTACCGGATTTACCGGGTTTACCGGGTTTTTCGGGTTTGCCGGGGGCTGCGGATTTTCTGGATTTCTTGGCTGGAGCCTTCTTGGGGATGGCCTTCTTGAAACGCTCATTGGCCTTGCGGAGGAAGGGGAAGTGATTGTAGAGCGTTTCGAGATTGAACGCGCCGTTGATATTCAGGTTACGGCGGCTGTTGATGGTGTTGCCCAGCGTGGAGCCATCCTCCAGTTCTGTACCGCGCTGCCACGAGTAATTGGCCGTATAGGAAGCATCACTGTTTACCCAGTCAAAGATGGGCAGCTTGTTCAGTGGCAACTGATAGGATATGGTGGTCTGCTGCTGGTAGTCGAGTGGCGTACCGAGGTTCTTGATGCTCTGCCACACAGAATCCTTCCATGCGCTGTAGCGGTCTGCATAGAGTTCTT
>DFGG01000102.1 GCA_002371695.1 bacterium UBA3756 | reverse complement strand
CTGTAGCGGTCTGCATAGAGTTCTTTGTTCACGGGGGTATAGGGCTCCTCTATCTGTGCATGGGTAGCCGACTGGAAGTTGAAGCGCAGGTTCTTGGTGAAATCCCAGCGCAGAGTGAAGTCGCGGTTCCAGAGGAACTGCTCATTGAAGTTGAGCGGCATCTTCTGTCCCTCCAGGTTCTGAAGGTCGCGCTCCTGCTGTTCGTAGTAGTTACGGATGATTTCCGAGTTGAAGCTGATGCTCTGCGGCAGATAGTTCAGTCCGAGGGCCTTGGGGAAGTTGAGCCACTTCGACTTACCCTTGAGTTTGCCGAACGGCTCCCACGTCTTGTAGACGGGCGAATAGGTATAGTTGAGCGTGCCTCGCCAACGGTCATCTTTTTCGTAGACGGTCGTGGCACCCGAGTTGAAACTGTGGGAGTGGCTATAGCCGAAGGTAAAGTTACCGGGGTCGTAGGGCATGGGGTGGCGCTTGGTCTTCAGTCCCCATCTGACACCCGTCAGGGCAAAATTCGTATTGGTTCTTCTGGTGACAGCCACCGACTCTATACTGTCGCGCTCCTCTTGCGTAGCTGCGGCATCCAGGGCATCCTTCAGTCGCACGTCCGTATCGAGGGGATTATAGCGCGGGCGTACCTCCTCCTTGGTGACGGAGTAATAAAGGGGCACCGACACCTGTGCCTTCTCGGGGAAGAATTTACCCAGTTCGAGCGATGTCGTCACGGAGTATTGCTTCTTAGTATCTGTACTGCGCTGCATGACACCTTCTTCCAGTCCTCCGAAGCCATCACCGACGTAATGGCCTGTCACGTTGACACTACCGAAGTCGGAGAGCTGCACATTGAGGTTGCCTGATGCTGCCCAGCCGCCGTCGTTGTTGGTATCCATCAGTCGCATCTCGTTGACCCATACCTCACCCGACTTGGTTTCACCAGAGATATTGCGCACGCCAATGATCATCGTCTTCACCTCACCCAACGAGGGATTACCCACCACACTCACCTTGTTGGCACCGTTCTTACCGTCGTAGGCTGAGTACACCTGACTATAGGATGCCAGTCCCTGTCCCTTCTTCTGGTTGCGCTCTCTCTTCAGGGCCGTGAGCACCGAAAGGTCGATGTCGAGCATGTTTTCTGCTGGCCATACCTGCATACGGTCTGCCGTGGAGTATCGGCTATAGGTGCTGCGGTCGGGAGTCAGCGTCAGTGGTATCTCGTATTCATAATAGTTGCTGCGGTAGTCGCTTCCAAGACGTACGAACACGGCCAGTTCCTTGTCTTTCAGTTGTGTCATGTCAGGCAAGAGATGGTTGGCATGCACAAACATCTGCATGCGCTTATACTGCCGAAGGTCGTAGTGGGTATTCTTATAGACGGCCTTCGACTCACCCGGACTCAGGTTTTCCACCCGCATGTTCAGGGCCTGCTCATTGTTCTCCACCAGTTGTGGCTGCGAGGGGTCGGTAGCACGACTGATGCCTGGCGGCAGGACGTAGTTCACTGGCTGTTTGTCGTGGTTCTCCTCGATGTTGACAGCACTCACCTTCACCGTTCCCGTCTCCACGCCGTTGGAGAGGTTCTGCTTGTAGATACGCCATTCGCCTCTCACCAGGTCAAGACTGCCGAAACGCAGCACGATGGGCTTCTGGAAATTGGTCATGAACATACGCATGAAGCGGATGCTGGAGAAGTCGTTGATGCTGCCCTCCTTGCGTTCATACTCGGTGATGGGAATGCGGAACTGGAACCAGTTGACACTCGTCGTATCGCCATTGCGCAGTCCCACGCCGCTGGTGCGCATATCGGTGATGTAGGTATCAGGCAGAGGCGTACCGTTCTTATAGGCATCAAGAATCTCAGGACTGATGTGCACCTTGTACTGATAGTAGCGTTCATACTCGTTGAGCGTGAAGTCCTGGTTGATGTCCTCCACGTCGGGACCAGTCTTGTAGCTGGTGTCATACGATTCGGTGCGATCGTCGGTGTCGGGCGAGTTGCCCTGTGGATTGTTGATGCGCTTATAGCGTTCGAGGATGCTCTTCTGCTCGTTGTCATAGTCAGAGCCGCGATAGTAGTGGTAGTCGTCGCCGGCAGGGTCGTTGCGCCAGGCCGCGATGATGCTGTCGTTGGTGATGATGCCGCTGTTCACCACGGCATCGAGCCATTCCTTATAGGCTCCGAACTCACGCTCCTCCTCATCATTCAGGCCGTTATAGCCCACATCCTGCAGGGCACGCGAGCCGCTGGTGGTGGCAAACGCGTAGGTCTGCACGGCCTGTACGGGTATCTTACCCCACTGGGTAGTGGCGAATGAGCTGGTGCCGTCCACGGGCATACCGCTTTCATAGAATTTCTTGCCGTCGCGCAGGATGTCCTCGCTCACCTCACCAAGGTTGAAATAGAGGTCGCCGCTATAGTCGGAGGCATTGCCCTGTTCACGGGTATAGATGAAGGGGTCGAGCATCCAGAACTCGATGTACTCGATGTTGGCCTGCTCGAAGTCGGTGGTCTCCAGTTTGCGCATCATGCCGCCCCACTTGGTCTCAGGCTGTCGCAGCGTACCGTTGCTGTTCAGGTCGCGCGTCAGGTTGTAGGGGCCGCGCTCCTCGGGGTAGTAGGCCAGGTTGAGCACCGAGAGGGTCGAGGTGGCACCGTTGTAGGTCGACTGCTGACGGTTGGGATAGAGTTCCTTCACATAGACCTCGCGCACATAGTGGTTCGAGAGCTGTTCCAAGTCGCTCTTGATATGGCTTGGGGTGAGTGTCGATGAGTGACGGGTGAAGATGGGGTCTACGTTGTACCAGGCCAGCAGAGCCCTGTTGTAGCCGCTGCTGACGCCCGTCTTGTCGGCATTCTCCGCAAAGAGTCTGGGCACGCTCGACAGGGTCCACGCCTTGGGGTCGCCCACATGGATGAAGGTCTTGGTATTCTCGAAGTCGTCGATATACGACGCATTGTCCTGCGTACCTCCTGCCGTGCCTGCTATCAGCTGGGCGAACTCTCCCGTGAAGGTGATGTGCGAAGGCTCCTTCACGTTGAGGAAGGGTATCTTGTCGAGTATCGAGGTAAGCCACTGCGAGTCCTGTTTCCAGTTCACGTTCAGGCCCCAGATGGTGTTCCTCAGCGGTTCCTCGCCCATACCTACCTTCGAGACAAGGGCCTGTTCGGAGAGATGCATCAGCGTACCCCCCAACTGGAAGTTCTTCGAGAAGTCGTACTCCCAGTTCAGGCCTACCATCGTCTTGCGCTGCATGCCGTAGTCGGTGTTCGACTCCAGCGACACGTTCACGTTGGTGCCGGCGTCGATGATGCTCTGGTTCAGGATGGTCACCTCGCCTGCGGAATAGTCCACCGAGTAGTCGCTGCCTTCCTGCAGCGTCACGCCTCCTGCCGTCACCACTACCGACCCCTGGGGCACGTTGTAGGCATCCAGCGAGATGACGTTGGCCGAGCGTCCCTTGTATTGTCCCGTCATCATAAACTTGTTCTTCTCGGCTATCTGCTTAGCCACGGTCTTGGTGGAGTCGTAGAGCTGGCTGTAGACGTACTTCTCGGCCACGTCGCCCGTCAGTCCCTTGTTCATCAGTTGCTTGCGCAGGTAGTCGCCGAAGGGCTCTGCGGATGGCAGGAACACGCGACCATTATTGACCGTATACCCACTCACAAAGTCGAAGAAGCCATTGGGGTGGGCCTTGTTATTGTTGTCCAGACGGTCACAGCCGAGCAGTTTCAGCAGCGTCACGTCTTTCACCCGCTGTTCCGGTATATATATAAGGTATACGCCTGCCGTATCACTCTGGTACTTGATGTCGAGCCGGAAGTTGCTCTTCTCCACCGTCGAGGCCAGATAGTAGACGTTTTTCATCATCAGGTCCCAGTTGCCTTGCTGGGGATTGTTCGACGTGTTCTTCAGCGACTTCACGAAGAGGGCCTGACTGGTTTCGGTGTTGTCACCGGCAAACTCGCCCACCTGATAGGTCTGTCCTCCGTATGTGAACTCATAGGCCACGGCCAGCACCTGGTCTGTCTGCAGTCCCGTTTTCAGCGAGATATAGCCGAGGGCTTTGTTCAGTGTGTATTCCGAAGAACTGAGCAGACGGGCGCTGGAGAGCTTCTCGTAGTCCACGCCACCCTCAAAGTCGCTGATACCTGCCAGTACGCTGCTGGCCTGGTCGATGTCACGAGCCTCGGCATAGCTGCTCGTCAGCATCTGATATTCGGTATTGGCGGCATTGCAGGGCACGGGCTGTCCCGTCAGTTGCCAGTTGCCGCTGCTCACCTTGGTATTCTCGCCCAGGTCTGTCAGCGCGATGATGTTGCGGGTGTTGCTCGTCGTTCCCGTACGATTGGTGATCCACACCTCCACACGGGTGATCTCGATGCTCGTGGTCAGGTTGGGCAGCGTGGCCATGGCCGCGTCGTAGTGGTCGCGGAAATACTGTGCCAGGAAGAAGTGCCGGTTCTCCTCGTAGTCGGCAGCATTCATCTCGAAGGCGGTGGTCTGTGCCCCACCCCTCGACGAGACACTCTTCGAGGTGGAGTTCTTCTGCGACACCACCGACTGCAGCTTCAGCCTGCCGAACTGCATGTCGGCACGGATACCGAAGAGGCTTGAGGCTCCCTTCACCAACGAGTTGTTCGAGGGGAAAGTCACGTTGCCGCCCTCCACCAGCTTGATGATCTCATCCTCCTTGCCCTCATACTTCAGCTTCAGGCTCTGGGCGTCGAAGTCGAAGGTGGCATCGGTGTTGTAGTTCAGGTTCATGTTCACCTTGTCACCCACCTTTCCGTTCACGCTCAGGTTGATCTTCTCGTCGAAGTCGAAGGCAGTGGTCTTGCGGTTACGGATGGGCAGCGAGGGGTTGTCGATGTTCTTCATCGTGGCGCCCAGCTTCAGTTCTGCCGTTCCCTGAGTCCTGATGCGCACGCCGCCGGGCCCGAAGATCTTCTCCGCAGGCCCCAGATCGAAGTGCATATCGGCAAACGAGAACTTATCCTTGCCATCCGTCTTCACGTTCTCGGCATCCTTCTGTCTGAAGAACTGGTGCAGGGCCTTCTTCTCGCTCCAGCGGCGATACTCCTCCGGCGTCATCAGCACGGGCGCATTCAGATAGGTGTCGCCAATCTTCGAGCCGATGTAATACACGTTCTGCGAGTCGTCGTACTCCACGGTCTGCCGGATGTTGTCGGGCATCTTCAGGTCGAGGGCACTCGAGTCGAGGTCGCTCACCTCCACTGGTGCCGTCCGCTGGATACGCCATCGGGCATGGAGCAGCGAGTCGGGGATAATCTCATCCTCAACAGCCGACACAGGCTGGGCCTTCGGCGCAGGACGCTTTACATCCTGCGGGGGAATGGCCAGTGCCGTCACGCTCAGCAGCACCAAGATGCTATATACGACTCGCTTCAAATCTCAAACCACCTATTTTATTTGTTTCAGCGCCAGCTTCACCACCGTCTCCACAGGAGCGTCAGGCTGCTGCTGCAGGATGCCGACCACCACCTTCTGACTCGGTGCGGGCGAGAAGCCCAGCATCGTCAGCGCGGCCACGGCCTCGTCGCGCACGGCATTGTTCACCGGTGCGGCCATCTGTCCGCCGGCAGGTATCTCGTCGGCTATGCCCAGGGCCACGATCTTGTCCCGCAGGTCCACGATGATACGCTGCGCTGTCATCTTGCCGATGCCCTTGATACTCTGTATCAGTTTGGCATTACCTGTCGAGATGGCGTTGCATAATTCACTGACGCTCATGCCCGAAAGCATCATCCGCGCCGTGTTCGTACCCACGCCGTTCACCGTAATGAGCAGCTCAAACATCTCGCGCTCCTTCCTGTTCACGAATCCGTAGAGCTGATAGGCATCCTCGCGGATAGCCTCATATACATACAGTTTCACTTCCTTCTTTCCCTGAATGGCACTAAACGTATTGAGCGATATGTTCAAACCATAGCCCACGCCAGCAGCCTCAACCGTAGCCAAGGCAGGGGTCAGCTCCGTCAGTTCTCCCTTAATATATTCTATCATAACTTCACATTTTGTATATATACAATACTATAAACGCATGAAAGCCGCTTTTTATTGTATCTGCACACACAAAAGAGAAGGGTGTGCCTGTTTTGACACACCCCCTATTGCTGTTTCTGAAGTCTTGAAATTATCAATCCTTTGCCTTGATCACCAGGTCATACTTGTTGTGCTTGCCGTCGATGGTATACCATTTGATGGTGTACTGGCTGAGTCCGAGGTCGAGCGCGTAGTCACGCATGGTCTGTGCACCGTCGCTGTTGAGCAGCAACTTCTTGGTGTAGTCCACCAGGAACTTGATGGTGCCTTCTGAGGTTTCCGTCTGGTCGGCCAGCGACAGGCGGGGCTGGTAGAGATTGGGGAACTGTCGCTGTAGATACTCTATGAGCTTTCCCTTGTCGCCGTGGTGGCCTGCCTGCCCGATTTCGGGAAAGGTGATGTCCATGTACCACTCTTGCACGACCCGGTTCGGGGTCTTCAGCGAGAAGGTATACTCGGTTGAGTCCCAATCGTCCCAATAATAATGTGTACCAGCTTTATCAACTTTCATCAGCAACCGCATCATTGGCTTACTGAAATTCATCACTCGATAAGAGCCACTGGGATTGCTGACCGACCAGCAAATCTGGTTCTCGATATCCACATCGTTGATCAGGGCATCAGGAGCCGACTGGTGACACCAGTAATCATCGTTGTCCCTGTATAGTGATAACATATTCTTACCACACTCGTATGTCCACTTCACATTCGCGCCGTTGGTGTTCTTCTTGCAATTCAGCTCCTTGGCATTGTTGGTGGTTGTCATGGTATAGGTGGTACCGTCAGTCCATCCGTGAGAGTAGTTGACACTGGGATTGAAACTGAAATTTTTTCCGATAGAGAAACCCAGTGAGAAGCCCACTGTGTTAGTCTCGCTATGGGTCTCGCCGATAGCTATCGAGGTGCTCACGTTGTTGTTGTCTGTCGTGGGGATGGCTTCCTCCACCCTGATGCTGCCCGAACCCCTCAATTCCAGTTCTGCCTCAAAGGATTGCAGCCAGGAACCAAAGAACCATTTAAAATTAAATCCATCCTGATCATAACTGCCTTTCCACCATAGTTTGTTATCTTCAGGTCCTTTGTATAGGCTCGTGTTGTCGTCCGGATAATCATTGCCATGTTTTCCACCTACTGACAGTCTCACTTTCTCCTGAACGTAGTAATAGTCCTTTTGGGTCTTGGTATTGTGGACACCCCACACCCGGATGATCTCATGATGCGCATCTGACTTCCTTATTCTTTCGCCTTTAAAATTGTGACTATAGAGACTGAGGTCGAAGGTGAACTCATCGCTGGCACTCATCAGGTCATTGATGCTTTTGCTGCCATCGGCCCTGGTGGCAGCCAGCCGACGAGCCTCGGCCTGGCGCTCATTCATCGAGCTGGCACGGCTGTTGAGCCACTGGGCAGCACCGTCGGCCATCAGACCGCTCTGATAGTTGGTGTAATCCCATTTAATTCCCTCCTCTTTGTTCAAGAGTTGATTGCCATTCTCGTCGCTGATAGTAAAGTTTCCCTTTTGACCCTTATAGCACTCGCGCAGGTAGTAGCTGTCCCGAGCCAAAATGACCATCTCACCGAGCATCTCCTGCATGGTATCACCCTCTTCATTTGCTCCGCGCGTGGCGTAGGCCCTCATGCTGGCGATGCGGCCCTTCAGCTGCTCAGCCTCCGACGAGGTCACAAGGGGGGCGGCCTGAGGACTGTCTGGCGTGATGGTCACATCGCCGTCGGCTGTCAGCACTTCGTTTTCCGCTTCCACGAGAACCACTACCATGCCAACAGCAAAAGCCAGCATGTCGCCGGCCGTTGGCTTCTCAAATGCCAAATAGCCTCCCTGACAATAGACTTTCGCCAGACTGAGCAATTCTTCATTCGAGAGAGTCTTGATGTCGCTTCCCTTCATGAGCACGAGCTTCGTATCGTCAGTAATCGTGGGAGAGGGTGTCCCAAGACGCTTGATAAGCGCAGCGCCCATCGATTTGTCATCAAACTGTCCCTTGACGGCAAAAGGTATGTCGGAAGTCACCTTGACCAGCATCTGGTCGTCGGTGGGCTCCGTTATTTCCTGAGGTATCATACTTTCCTGACTGGGGACAGTCACTGGGTTTTCACCATTGTCCCAACTACAAGCACTGAATCCTGCGGACATGGCTACTGTGAACAGAAAAGCAATCATGACCTTCGCATTGTGCTGAAAAAAACTCTTCTTCATCATTATAATAGTTGTAATTCTTGTTAACGGGTGCAAAATTACGAAATATTTCCAAAACTACCAAACGATTTGCATGAAAATTGGACTGACGAATCGGAAGAAAAGGCTGCGAAATCTCAGCAAAAAGGAAGCACAAAGGGGCCAAAAACCCACAAATTGTCACATAATGAAGGTTTTCATTGTGTTTTTCTTAGGCAAAATGATACATATTTCAGCGAAAAGTATTACTTTTGCAACCGAAAAGATTGAATAATCCAACTAAAAAACATAAAGAATATGAAAAAAATCAGAGCAGCCGTCGTAGGTTACGGCAACATCGGACAGTTTGCACTCCAGGCACTGGAGACAGCCCCCGATATGGAAGTGGCAGGCATCGTGCGACGCAATGGCGCAGAGAACAAACCCGCAGAACTCGCTCAGTATGAAGTCGTCAAGGACATCCGCGACCTGAAGGATGTCGACGTGGCCATCCTCGCCACACCGACCCGCTCGTGCGAAGAGTATGCCAACCAGATACTGCCCCTGGGCATCAATACCGTCGACTCATTCGATATCCATACCAATATCCGCGGCTACCGCGAGCGCCTGATGAAACTGAACCAGGAGACCAATACCGTCAGCGTCATCGCCGCCGGCTGGGATCCAGGCTCTGACTCCATCGTGCGCACACTCATGCAGAGCCTCGCACCGAAGGGACTCTCCTACACCAACTTCGGCCCCGGCATGTCGATGGGCCACAGCGTCTGCGTACGTTCGAAAAAGGGCGTAAAAAATGCCTTGAGCATGACCATTCCCCTCGGCGAGGGCATCCACCGCCGCATGGTCTATGTGGAACTGGAGGAAGGCGCCAAGCTCGAGGAGGTGACGAAGGACATCAAGGCTGATCCCTACTTCGCCTCGGATGAGACCCACGTGTTCCAGGTGGAGAGTGTCGACGACGTGCGCGATATGGGCCACGGCGTGAACCTCGTGCGCAAGGGTGTCAGCGGAAAGACGCAGAACCAGCGCCTGGAGTTCAACATGAGCATCAACAACCCCGCCCTGACGGGTCAGGTACTGGTCAACGTCGCCCGTGCCTCGATGCGCCTGCAGCCCGGCTGCTACACCATGGTGGAGATTCCCGTCATTGACATGCTGCCTGGCGAGCGCGCCGACCTCATCGAACATCTGGTATAA
>DFGG01000050.1 GCA_002371695.1 bacterium UBA3756 | reverse complement strand
GAGAGCATCCTGAGCCGCCTGCTGCAGGTGGCCGACTACGACTTGGAGGCTGCCCAGCGGGGCATCGTGTTCATAGACGAAATAGACAAGATAGCCCGCAAGAGCGACAATCCGAGCATCACGCGCGACGTGAGTGGCGAGGGCGTGCAGCAGGGTCTGCTGAAGTTGCTGGAGGGCACGGTGGTGAACGTGCCGCCGAAGGGTGGCCGCAAGCATCCTGACCAGGAATATATTTCGGTCGACACGCGTAACATCTTATTTATATGTGGTGGAGCCTTCGACGGTATCGAACGGAAGATAGCCCAGCGAATGAATGCACATGTGGTGGGTTACAACTCTGTGCAGAATGTCGCTAAAATTGATAAGTCAAACCTGATGCAGTATATCCAGCCGCAGGATCTGAAATCTTTCGGACTGATACCTGAGATTATCGGCCGACTGCCTGTGCTGACTTATCTGAATCCTCTCGACCGCGAGGCCTTGAAACGCATCTTGACGGAACCGAAGAACGCTATCGTCAAGCAGTATGAAAAGCTGTTTGAGATGGATGGAATCAAACTGACGTTCACGCCGGAAGCCCTTGAGGTGATTGTCGATACGGCCGTGGAATACAAACTTGGAGCCCGTGGTCTTCGCTCTATCGTAGAGACGGTGATGATGGATACCATGTTTGAGATTCCGTCAAAGAAAGTCAAGACTTTTGAGGTAACGGCGGACTATGCCAAGAAGCAGTTGGAGAAGTCTAATCTGCAGAAGTTGGCCTCTTGAAACAAAATGAGCCTATATATTAACGAAAGAAGGAAAATGTATGTCGAAAAAGACAAATCTACATGAAGCGCTGAAGAAATATTTCGGCTTTGACAAGTTCAAAGGCGATCAGGAGAAAATCATACAGAGCGTGCTCGATGGAAAGGACACGTTTGTGCTGATGCCCACCGGTGGTGGCAAGTCACTCTGCTATCAGTTGCCCTCGCTTCTGATGGAAGGTGTGGCCATTGTCATCTCGCCGCTTATTGCACTGATGAAAAACCAGGTGGACTTCATCTCTCAGCTCAGTGAGCAGGAGGGTACGGCCCATTACCTGAACTCTTCGCTCAACAAGGCTGCCATTGATCAGGTGAAGTCGGACATACAGGCTGGTATTACTAAACTGTTGTATGTGGCTCCGGAGTCACTCACAAAGGAGGAGAACGTGGAGTTCCTCAAGTCGGTGAAGATATCATTCTACGCCGTCGATGAGGCCCATTGTATCTCTGAATGGGGACACGATTTCAGACCGGAGTACCGGCGTATCCGTCCTATCGTCAATGAGATCGGCCAGGCACCGATCATAGCCCTGACGGCCACTGCCACCGACAAGGTGCGCTCCGACATCAAGAAGAGTCTGGGCATCACTGGTGCCGTGGAGTTCAAAAGTTCGTTTAATCGTCCAAACCTGTATTACGAGGTACGTGCCAAGACAAAGGACGTGGACAAGGATATCATCAAGTTCATCAAAAAACATCCTGGCAAGAGTGGCATCATCTATTGCCTCTCCCGTAAAAAGGTAGAGGAACTGGCTGCCATCCTCAGGGCCAACGATATCAAGGCTGCTCCTTATCATGCCGGCCTCGATTCGCCTACCAGGACCCAGACGCAGGATGACTTCCTGATGGAGAACATCGACGTGATTGTTGCTACCATCGCCTTTGGTATGGGTATCGACAAGCCTGACGTTCGTTTTGTAATCCACTACGATATACCTAAGTCGCTGGAGGGCTATTATCAGGAGACAGGCCGTGCAGGCCGTGATGGTGGTGAGGGCATTTGTCTGGCCTTCTACTCGAGCAAGGACCTTGACAAACTGGAGAAGTTCATGGAAGGTAAGCCCGTGGCAGAACAGGACATCGGCCGACAATTGTTGGTGGAGACGGCAGCCTATGCTGAAACAAGCGTCTGTAGGCGTAAGATGTTGCTCCATTATTTCGGTGAGAATTATGACCGTGAGAACTGTGGCAACTGCGACAACTGTCTGCATCCAAAGACGAAGATAGAGGCTAAGGACCAGTTGGTGACAGTCCTAAAGATCATCCAGCTCGTCAAGGAGAATTTCCGCAGCGACTATATCATCGACTTTATCATCGGCAAGGAGACCGAGGAGATCATCGCCCATAAGCACCATGAGATGGAAGAGTTCGGCATTGGTGAGGATGAGGATGAGAAGATATGGAACCCCGTGATCCGCCAGGCTCTGTTGATGGGCTATCTGAAGAAGGAGGTTGAGAACTACGGTCTGTTGAAGATAACGGCAGCAGGCAAGAAGTTTATGAAGAATCCCCAGTCGTTTATGATTGTCAAGGATGCCGAGTTCAATGAGGACGAAGAAAGCGCTTCCGACCACGAAGCCACTGCCGGAGCTCTCGACCCCACGTTGGCCTCGATGCTTCGTGACCTCCGTAAGAAGGTGTCGAAGAAACTGGAGCGCCCGCCATACGTCATCTTCCAGGATGTGAGTATTGACCAGATGGCTACCGACTATCCTGTCACCTTGGAGGAACTGAAGAATATCCAGGGTGTCGGTGAAGGCAAGGTGAAGCAACCTTATGCTCAGGACTTTGTAAACCTGATCAAGAGGTACTGCGATGAAAACGAGATCGAACGGCAGGTAGACCTTCGTGTCCGTACCGTGGCCAAGAAGTCGATGCTGAAGGTGAAGATTATACAGAGTATCGACCGTCAGATAGCCCTCGACGATATTGCCAATGCGCAGGGCATTGATTTCGATGAGCTGCTCGATGAGGTGGAAGCTATTGTCTATAGCGGTACGAGACTCAACATCGACTATTTCCTTGACGAAGTGATGGATGAGGATCATATCGATGATATCTATGATTATTTCGCCGAGTCGGACACAGACAAACTCAGTGTGGCCCAAGACGAGTTGGGAGACGAGTATACTGAAGACGAGATTCGTCTGGTACGTATCAAGTTCCTCTCTGAGATGGCGAACTGACACTGAAACAAGAAGTCTTTAGGACAAAATCTCCAAAAATCTCACAAAAATTCTTATTACCCGAGGATTTGTGATAGATTTTTGGAGATTTTTGTTCCTTATCTCATATAAAATTTGTACCTTTGCACGCAATATTTAAAGAAAGGTATTAATTATGGCTTCATTTATTGCAGACAAGATTGTGATGGACGGCCTGACATTCGACGACGTCCTGTTGATTCCCGCTTATTCGGAAGTATTGCCTAAGACGGTAGAGTTGAAAACCCGTTTTTCCCGTCATATTCAATTGAATGTACCTTTTGTGACGGCTGCCATGGACACCGTTACGGAGTCACAGATGGCCATCGCTATTGCCCGTGAAGGAGGCATCGGCGTGATTCACAAGAATATGTCCATCGAAGATCAGGCCCGTCAGGTAGCTATTGTCAAGCGTGCCGAGAACGGTATGATCTACGACCCGATTACCATACCCCTGGGGTCGACGGTGTCGCAGGCCCTTGAGATCATGTCAGAATATCACATCGGTGGTATACCTGTGGTCGATGACGATCGCCGGCTGGTGGGTATCGTCACCAATCGCGACCTGCGCTTTGAACGTAAATTAGACCGTCTGGTCGACGAGGTGATGTCGAAGGACAACCTTGTGACCACCCATCAGCAGACCGACCTGACGGCAGCTGCGCAGATTCTGCAGGAGAACAAGATAGAGAAGCTCCCCGTGGTGGATAAGGATAACCGTCTCGTGGGACTGATTACGTATAAGGACATTACTAAGGCCAAGGATAAGCCCATGGCTTGCAAGGATGAGAAGGGCCGCCTCAGAGTGGCTGCCGGTGTTGGTGTCACCAGTGACACCCTCGATCGTATGCAGGCTTTGGTAGATGCCGGTGCCGACGCTATTGTCATCGACACAGCCCACGGACATTCTAAGTCTGTCATCGAGAAACTGGTGGAGGCCAAGAAACACTTCCCCGGCATCGATATCGTGGTGGGCAATGTGGCTACCGGCGAGGCTGCCAAGATGCTCGTCGACAATGGCGCCGATGCCGTGAAGGTGGGTATCGGCCCGGGCTCTATCTGCACCACCCGTGTGGTAGCTGGTGTGGGTGTGCCCCAGCTGAGTGCCGTCTATGATGTCTACAGTGCTTTGAAGGATACTGACGTGCCTCTCATCGCGGATGGCGGTCTGCGCTATTCCGGCGACATCGTAAAGGCTATTGCTGCAGGCGGTAGCTGTGTGATGATAGGCTCACTGGTAGCAGGTACCGAAGAGAGCCCGGGCGACACCATCATCTACAATGGCCGTAAGTTTAAGTCCTATCGTGGCATGGGCTCGCTTGAGGCCATGGAACAGAAGCATGGTTCTAAGGATAGGTATTTCCAGAGCGACACTAAGGAGGTTAAGAAACTGGTGCCCGAGGGTATCGCTGGTCGTGTACCTTATAAGGGAACGGTTCAGGAGGTAATCTATCAGCTCACTGGCGGTCTTCGTTCGGGTATGGGCTACTGTGGCGCAGCCACTATCGAGGCCCTTCACAATGCGAAGTTCACCCGCATCACTAATGCCGGTGTCAACGAGAGCCATCCGCATGATATCACCATCACTTCGGAGGCTCCCAACTATAGTCGTCCCAACGATTGAAGATAGCAATGAAGAAAACCATCCTCATCCTCGTCGCTCTCATCCAGTATACTGCGCTATTTGCACAGTCTGCTGCAGGCGATCCCGTCATCATGACCATCAATGGCAAGCCTGTCCCTCGCTCTGAATTCGAGTATTCATACAATAAGAACAACGGTGCCGACGTTATCGACAAGAAGACGGTTGCCGAGTATGCCGATCTTTTCATCAACTACAAACTGAAAGTCTGTGCTGCCCTCGATGCCCGTCTTGATACCGTCAAGGCTTTCCGTGATGAATATACGATGTATCGCGACCAGCAGATTCGTCCTACGATGGTTTCTGACGCCGATGTGCTGACTGAGGCAAGAAAGGCTTATGACCGGGCAAAGGAACAGATAGGCCCCAAAGGACTTGTGCAACCGGCCCATATCCTTATCCGTCTTTCTACCCAAGCGTCTCAGGCCGAACAGGATAAAGTCAAGGCTCGTGTGGATTCCGTTTACCGTGCCTTGAAGGGTGGGGCTGACTTTGCAGAATTGGCAAAGAAGGTGTCTGACGATAAAGGATCGGCCGTTCGGGGTGGATTGCTCCCATGGATTGCTACCGGTCAGACACTCCCAGAGTTTGAGGAGGCTGCATTTGCCCTCCAGACAGGACAGATGAGTCAGCCGGTCCTTTCGCCTGTGGGTTGGCATATCATCCAGATGAAAGGGCGCAAGCAACTCGAGCCGTTTGACTCGTTGAAGACGCAGATTGTACAGAGCATCGAGCAACAGGGCATCCGTGAACGGATTGCTCAGGAACGTATCCGGCAGGAGGTGGCTGCCTCTGATGGCGCACTGACGCCCCAGTCGGTGATGAACAATCGTGCCGACTCTCTGGCCGCTATCGACAAGGATATGAAATACCTGATGCAGGAGTACCATGATGGACTGCTGCTCTATGAGATCAGCAAGCGTGAGGTCTGGGACAAGGCTGCAGCTGACGAGGCAGGGCTTGATGCCTATTTTAAGGATCATAAGAAAGAATATGTGTGGGATGCTCCACGCTATCGTGGAATCGCTTATTATGCCAAGACCAAGGATGATGCCAAGGCCGTCAGGAAACTGTTGAAGAAACTGCCTTTCGATCAGTGGACGGAAACGCTTCGTCACACCTTCAATCAGGACTCAGTGAAGCAGGTACAGGCACAGGTGGGCATCTTCAAGCAGGGTGACAATATTCTCGTAGATACCAAGGTGTTTAAGGTCACTCCTGACGCTGCCAGTAAGAAGAAGGCCGATGCCATCCTCACGGATTTTCCCGTTTCCGATGTCTACGGCAAGAAGCTGAAGAAGCCCAAATATTATAATGATGTTCGCCTGCAAGTGGTGGAGGACTATCAGGATTTGCTTGAGAAGGCCTGGGTCTACGACCTGCGCCAACGCTATAAGTTCACAATCAATCAGGAAGTATTGAAAACGGTAAATAATCATCAATGAAGCAGACAAGAAATCTTATTCTGGCAATACTTGTGGCAGTTCCTCTTCTGGGAATTGCCACCATTCCTAATTATACCGGATTGCCCGGTATATCCG
>DFGG01000020.1:12851-13598 GCA_002371695.1 bacterium UBA3756 | reverse complement strand
TCGTCATTGAAGCCAGTGGCATCTGCGAGCCTGGCCCCATCGCCCAGACAATATGCTCAATACCCATGATGGCACCCGAAGTGACTGCCGACGGTGCTCCACGCCTCGATTGTATCGTCACAGTGGTTGATGCACTCCGTATGCGGGATGAGTTCGGCAGTGGCCTCGACCTTACTCGTCAGGATATCGACGAGGAGGATATTGAGAACCTGGTGATACAGCAGATAGAATTCTGCAACATCGTATTGCTGAACAAGGCCTCCGAGATTAGTCCCGAAGAGTTGGGCCGAGTGCGCAGCATCATCCACGAACTGCAGCCAAAGGCAGAAATCATCGACACAAACTATGGCGACGTGGATCTTGACAAGATACTGAATACCAATATGTTCGACTTCGATGACGTCGCCACCTCCGCCAAATGGATTGAGGAAGTGGAGAAGCACCACGATGAAGACGAAGATGACGACGATGACGATGATGATGAGCATGAGCACTATCATCATGACGACGACGATGAGCATGAGCACCACCATCATGACGACGAACATCACGAGCACGGTCATCATCATCACCACCACCATCACGATGAGGGCGAAGCCGAAGAATACGGCATCGGCACCTACGTCTACTATCGCCGCCGTCCCTTCGACCTGGGACTCTTCGACGAGTTCGTAGCCCGCAAATGGCCCAAGGGTATCATCCGCGCCAAGGGCATCTGCTACTTCCACGACGAGCGCGACACCTGCT
>DFGG01000020.1:523-12805 GCA_002371695.1 bacterium UBA3756 | reverse complement strand
CGCGACACCTGCTACGTGTTCGAACAGGCCGGCAAACAGGTGAGCATCCGCAATGCCGGACAGTGGTACGCCACGATGCCGAAGGCCGAACTGGAGCAGCTGATGGAACGCAATCCAGGACTGCGCCAGGACTGGGACGAGCAGTACGGCGACCGCATGCAGAAGCTCGTCTTCATCGGCCAGCATCTCGACAAGGAGCTCATCGCCCGCGAACTCGACGCCTGCCTAAGATAAGACGACATGAGCCGACTCCTACACATTATTATATATATAGGAGCCCTGTCATTCCAGACTGTGGTGTCGGCTCAGAACAAGCAGGAGACCGCATGCCCTGTAGTAAAGTTGGAGGCTGAACGCCTGCCAGACCTGAACGTGCCCCGTTGCGGGCACTCCATCGTTGTGGCAAATGGTGAGGTGACAGTCATAGGCGGGCACTCCTCCTGACTTCAGCGATGCGTCACCCCTTACTGTTTTTTTACTTACGTTTTTTTGAATATAGGTTGTAACGTTGTAACATCGCCGATGTACAACGTTACAACCTATAAATCGTTTTTTTGAGTACTTAAAAACGCACATGGCCATTGTCTGGGCAAAGTGAATCTTCTCTTGAGTCACCCAAGTAACCATGCGCCCCCTTAACACTGCCAAAGTTTGAGTTTACTCCGGGCAAAGTCGTAACAACTCTGACCGCGACATGTAAGTTACACAGCTTTTTTCCATAAAATTTGGATATATCGGAATAAGTTAGTAACTTTGCACGCAAAATTAAACCCAAAAGACAAAGATGAACAGAGACAACACTATCTTCGAGTTGATCGAGAAAGAGCATCAGCGCCAGTTGAAAGGCGTCGAGCTGATTGCCAGTGAGAATTTCGTGAGTGACCAGGTGATGGAGGCCATGGGCTCCTACCTGACCAACAAGTATGCCGAAGGCTATCCTGGCCATCGTTACTATGGCGGTTGCCAGGTGGTGGACGAGGTGGAGCAGTTGGCTATCGACCGCGTCTGCAAGCTCTTCGATGCCGAGTATGCCAATGTGCAGCCTCACTCTGGTGCCCAGGCCAACGCCGCCGTGCTGCTGGCAGTGCTGAAGCCCGGTGACACCTTCATGGGCCTGAACCTCGACCACGGCGGGCATCTCTCACACGGTTCGCATGTGAACACCTCAGGTATCATCTACAATCCCATCGGCTACAACCTGAACAAGGAGACGGGCCGCGTGGACTACGACGAGATGGAACAGCTGGCACTCGAGCACAAGCCGAAGCTCATCATCGGCGGTGGTTCGGCCTACAGCCGTGAGTGGGACTACAAGCGAATGCGCGAAATTGCCGACAAGGTGGGTGCCCTGCTGATGATCGACATGGCTCACCCCGCTGGCCTCATCGCTGCCGGACTGCTTGAGAACCCCGTGAAGTATGCCCACATCGTGACCTCTACCACCCACAAGACCCTGCGCGGTCCTCGTGGCGGTATCATCCTGATGGGCAAGGACTTCGACAATCCTTGGGGGTATACGACGCCGAAGGGTGTGGTGAAGAAGATGTCGACCCTGCTCAACTCTGCCGTATTCCCCGGACAGCAGGGCGGACCCCTGGAGCACGTCATCGCTGCCAAGGCCGTAGCCTTCGGTGAGGCCCTGCAGCCTGAGTTCAAGGAGTGGGCCAAGCAGGTTCAGAAGAATGCCAAGGTACTGGCTGAGGAACTCGTGAAGCGTGGCTTCGGCATCGTCAGCGGTGGTACTGACAACCACTCGATGCTCGTAGACCTGCGCTCTAAGTATCCCGACCTGACTGGTAAGGTGGCAGAGAACGCTCTCGTGGCTGCTGACATCACTGTGAACAAGAACATGGTGCCCTTCGACACCCGCTCCGCCTTCCAGACCTCTGGTATCCGTCTGGGTACACCAGCCATCACCACTCGTGGTGCCAAGGAAGACCTGATGGTGCAGATTGCAGCCTGGATTGAGGAAGTGCTCAACGATCCCGAGAACGAACAGGTGATTGCCAGCGTCCGTCAGCGCGTCAACGAAAAGATGAAGGACTATCCCCTTTTCGCATACTAACCACTGATAGGTTATAAGAACAGAAATCTTCAAAAATCTCACACAAATCTTGTAGAATCAGATTTATGTGAGATTTTTGAAGATTTTTGTCTCTATTAGTCTGTCTGCTTTTTCTATTTCAGCACAGCGTTGAAGTGGTTGACGGCCTGCCGGAACAGATGATTACGGGTGTTGCCGCCGAAGATGCTATGGTTGCGGTTAGTATATACCAACTGACGGAAATCTTTGTCGGCCTGCACAAGAGCCTCGACATATTCTGCCGTATTCTGATAATGTACGTTGTCATCGGCCAGACCATGACAAATAAGGAGCGCTCCATGTAATTGATAGGCTCGGGCTATAGGATTCACCTCGTCATAGCCCTTGGGGTTCTCCTGAGGAGTACGCATATAGCGCTCAGTGTAAATGGTGTCGTAGAAGCGCCAGTTGGTAGGCGGAGCAATAGCCACCCCCGCAGCAAACACAGGGCGACCTTCAGACATGGACATCAGCGTATTCCATCCACCATACGACCAGCCCCAGATGCCAATCCGGCTCTTGTCTATATAGCTCTGCTGGCCAAGCCAGATTGCAGCCTCAACCTGATCGCGTGATTCCAGTTCACCCAACCGCATATAAGTACACTTCTCGAAATCTGCACCACGTCCGCCTGTGCCACGATTGTCCACACAGACACAAATATAGCCCTGCTGACAGAGGTACTGTTCGAGAATGGCTCCATTGCCGTTCATGCCAATCCCCCATTGGTTGAGCACCTGCTGATTGCCAGGACCGCCATACTGATACATGATGACGGGATACTTCTTCGTGGGTGAGAAATCTGCTGGCTTCACCATCCAGCCATTAAGAGTGATGCCCTCGGAGGTCGTGAACTGAAACATTTCCTTCTTGCCCATATCAAATTGGGCCAACTTCTGTTTCAAGGCCTGATTGTCTATCAGGGTCTGAAGCAGTTTGCCATTATTCTGGCAGAGTGTATACTGCGCAGGATTGTCGAGATCGCTCCAGATATTGATGAAATACTTGAAATTCTTACTGAAAATGGCATTGTTGACACCAGCCTTCTGCGAGAGGGCTTCGATTTTACCATTCTGATGAGCCACCATTACTTGTTGGTCTGTGGCTCCATTGGGATTTGCAGTAAAATACGCATTTCCTGTCGTTTCATCAAACCCGCAGACACCTTTCACCACATATCTGTCTGTGACAATCTGACGCATCAGCTGTCCGTTGAGGTTGTAGAGATAAAGATGGTTGTATCCATCGCGCTCACTGGGCAACAGGATATGATTGTCTGTAATCTGAACATCTTCGAAAACATTCTCATTCACATACTTGTCAATCTTATCCTCAATGATAAGCTTAGCCACTGTTGAGAGAGGATTCGCCATATATATCTTGAGATCGTCCTGATGACGATTAAGTGTAAATATAGCTATCTTCTCAGGGTCAGATGTTGCCACGATGCGGGGGATATAGCCATCAGCATCGAGAGGCAGGTCAATGGTACGCGTCTGGCGGCTCTTGATATCAAAGGAATGGACGCTGACCTTTGAGTTAGCCTTGCCTGGCACGGGATACTTATAGGTATACTCTCCTGGATAATCACGATATTGCTCCAATTCCGGAACCTTTCCCTTGAAGAACTGCATCATATACTGCGGAACGCTGGTCTCGTCGTATCGTATCCACACGATCTGCCTTGAGTCGGCAGAGAATACCATTGAGGCGTTGGTAGAGAATTCCTCCTCGTTAACCCAGTCGGGAATTCCATTTATAATCTCATTACGCTTGCCGTCCTTCGTCACCTGACTCTCCGCATTGTCGTAGAGCAATTTTACAAGATGGATATTGTTGTCACGTACGAATGCTATTTGATTACCGTCAGGCGAGAACAATGGAGTCTGCTGTGGTCCTCCGTCACTCAGCGGCTCCAGCTTGTTGTTCTGGATCATATATATATAATAGGTGGCGGTGAACGAGCGGCGATAGATGGGCTTCGTATTCGTCTGAATGAGGAGCCGTCGCCCGTCGGGGCTCACAATATACCCCTGCACACGGCCTATCTGTGCTCCTCGTGCAGTTGAAGCGTCGAAAAGAACTCCCACTTTCTTACCTGTTTTAAAGGAATAGGTCTCGATGCGCTTACCATCGTCACTAATCTGGGCATAGGTTTCTCCATCGGCCATTGCGCGCACTTCGGTCATCACCTCCTGCCGGAATTCCCCGCGAGTGATGTCCCTCAAACTCAATTTCTCTCCTGCCTGTAACTGATTCGTTATCAGAAATACACAGGCAGCCACATTAAAAAGTCTTTTGGCTATCATTTTTTCAGATTTTGCATATGAATGTGCAAAGATAGCAATTTTTTCTCTAATCTACAAAAAAACTGAATAATCTTTGCCACTAAGCAGTTGTTCCACCGTCATTGACTTATGGCGATCCATATATTTCTCCACTCGCCGAACATACGGATTGCGGAACAACTTCTTCCCAATAGCTTCATTCACCACCCACTGGATACGCCCCATGTGGATGTCACGCTCAGCCTGAGTCATTGCTTCTCCTGGCATAGGATAGAGACTGAGCAAATAAAACCCAATGCAGTCGGGCACAATATACTGCCTCTGCATCATACTGCGCTGACTTGCAGAGTATCCATATTCCGGCTTGCGATAGAGTTCGTAATCGGCACCTAGATATTTGTCGAGACAGATGCCAATCATTCCATTACCCACTATCACGCTTTGGTCCAACGAACCTATCTGAGCATATATCTCCGGTATTTCCATAGTGGGAAGTTCCTTTTTCAAATACTTAAAGGCCACAGACAAGGCTTCATTAATATCATCCACGTTGGCATATTGATGCTCTGCTTCATTGATAAGCACCTGCAGCGTGGAATCTTGATAGAAACTCAGGAATTTGGTATTAATCTGTGGGTCGTTCACTTGTCCAATGCGCAGCACATCCTCTATCAATGTACGGGTCTGCATCGGATAAACGGTATTCATCTGTTGAAGGGCAGAGAAATCGCTCGTGGTAAGGTATAAGGTCTGAATACGATCATAACGCTCGATAACTATATTCGAACCGTCATCTTCTGCTTTCAGCTGCCATTCACAGCCGATACACATCAGCATTATCGCAAACAACAAAAAATATATCTTACGCACTAATAGTCAAGCTGTTTCTATTATAATAGTTTAAAATTTCTGCAAATTTACTAAAAATTATTTTCAAAACCAAATTTTAACGTAATTATTTTAAAAATATCGCTAATAATTGCACATTTTTGTTTATTTGTGTAAAAAACGAGCGTGACTTTCCTTCTTTTTGCGTACCTTTGTACAAACTAAAACAAACATCACGCAATATGAGAAAAATTATATTATCCGCTTTACTTGTCATTGCAGCCGGAACAAATGCACAACAGAGCATGACGGTCAGTGTGAGCAACCCATCAAAATTGGCGCGTACAGACCAACCAGTAGTTATCAAGCTGGCATCGTATGGCGATATCCGCTCAGCCTTGATCAAGACATCAGACGGTCAAGAGATACCCTGCCAACTCGATGATCTCGACCAGGACGAAACGTTTGATGAACTATGTTTCCTTGCTGACTTAAAAGGGAAAGAGACCAAAAAGTACGAAGTCAAGTTGTACTCTGAGGGAGAGCCTCGTCCCTACCCTGCCCGCGTGTTTGCAGAAATGCTAATACGCAATGACAAAGTGAAGGAGAAAAACAAGCACAACAACTTCATCGAGTCGATTACAGTACGTGGCGACTGTGCCAACAGCTACAACATACAGCATCACCACGGCGTAGATTTCGAGAGCGAACTCAATGGCATCCGTATCTATTTTGACAAGCGACAGACACTTGACCTCTACGGAAAATTTCAAAAGCGACTTGAATTGCAGGCTACGCAATTTTATACTTCAAAGGAACAGAAGGCCGAAGGATATGGCGATGACGTACTATGGGTAGGCAATACCTTCGGACTCGGTGCTTTCCGCGGATGGGATGGTAAGGAACCGACCATGATTGACCCCGTACGTTCCCGTACACAGCGTGTTATCAGTTATGGTCCGCTGCGCACCATCGTTGAAATCTACGATAGAGGCTGGCTCGCAACCCCAGGAAAGCCTGCACTCAATATGCTTATCCGTTATACGCAGTATGCAGGCCATCGTGACACAGATGTAGATGTCATTTTCAATCGCAACGTCAACGACTATCAGTTCTCTACGGGTATCATCAACGTGAAGAACTCTGTGGAATTCAGCGACCATCAGGGCCTTCGTGCCTGCTGGGGCACCGACTGGCCATCGGGCGATACCGTCAATTGGAATCGTGAAACCGTCGGTCTTGGCATCTGCATTCCTATGAAGTATGTCAAAAGTGAGGAGCCCGCCAACAAAGACAATTACGCTTTTGTCGTTGGTACTGACACCAATCAGCTAAGCTACAAGGTGATTTACACTTACGCCAACGAGACATTCGGCTACCACTCCGCAAAGGAATGGTTTGAGTTCCTTCAGGAATGGAAAAAGGAAGCGATGAAACCGGTTGAAGTGAAAATGTAATATAAAGCCGATTCGTCCGAGAAGACGAATCGGCTTTATTTCATACTTTCAAGCCTAATTGCGAAAACGTTTTGCGCTTCTTTACATAATACTGCCAAAGCACGGAGAATGAGCATCGCTCAGGTATCATCTCTGCCACACGGCTTTCCTGGATACGGCGACGATCCTCATCGAAGTCCCGGCGCCAGTGCTTGAAAGCCCTGCGGGCACGATAGACTGCCAGAAAATCCCCCCAGTTATGCTTCAGCAGAAGCATCTCCCAAGCTGCCACATAGTCGAGCAACCAACGCCAACGCATCACCGAAGCCAGCTCTTCGTCTGGCAGACACTTGTAGAGCATCGTCAGGTTATTGCGGAAGTTGAGAAAAGTTTTTTTGGGGTTTGACTTGGGCAGCGTACCGCCTCCCACATGGTAGACATAGCTTTCCGGCAGACATACCACACGCCGTCCCAGAATTCGGAGACGCCAGCATAAGTCTATCTCTTCATTGTGGGCAAAGAAGCGCCCATCGAGTCCTCCTGCCTTCCAATAGTCCTCAGAACGAATCATCAGTGCGGCTCCCGTAGCCCAGAGACAATCTGCCGGATAATCATACTGTCCATTATCCCGCTCCACGGTGTCGAACACCCGCCCACGGCAGAAAGGGTAGCCCAGTCTGTCGAGATATCCTCCGGCTGCGCCGGCATATTCGAACTGGTCACGGTCGAAGATGCTCAACAGTTTAGGCTGACATGCGGCAATGTCATGGTGGTTATCCAACAACTCTATCATCGGAGTGAGCCAATGATGAGTCACCTCGATGTCGGAATTCAGTAGCAGATAGTATTCTGCCTGAATCTGGGCGAGAGCCTTGTTGTAACCTTCAGCAAACCCCCAATTCTTGTCAAGCACAATCAGCCTGACCTCCTTAAAGTGTTCGCGAAGCATGTCGAGTGAGTTGTCAGTCGAGGCATTGTCGGCCACGTATACCGTCGCCTCGTCGCGAGAGTATTGGAGCACCGATGGCAGATATTTCCAGAGCATACCCTGGCCGTTCCAGTTCAGTATCACGATTGCTACTTTGTCCATACGCGTACATTATTATAATATAGTACATCTGAGGGCCTGACGGTCTGGAGTCAGTTCGCCGAGCCTTACTCTAACGATTTGATTGTCGAGAAGAGGATTCGCATCCTTTGCAGGTAGTTCAACACGGATATAGTTGCGAGTGAAGCCATGCATGGACTTTCCCCTCGGGGCTTTCTCGAAGAGTACTTCAGCATCCTGGCCTGTATGACGATGATAGAAAGTCTCCACTTTCTGTTCGGAAAGATCAAGCAGACGCTTGGAGCGCAACTTCTTGTCATGCTCGCTCACCACATAGGGAATACTCAGTGCCGATGTTCCTGGCCGTTCGGAATAAGGGAACACATGAAGCTGGGTCACATCCAAATCTGACAGGAAACGGAAAGTCTCCTCGAAATACTCGGCTGTTTCACCCCTTGAGCCCACCATCACGTCGACTCCGATAAAAGCATCAGGCATGACGTCTTTCACACGGTGAATCTTGTCTGCAAAGAGTTTGGTATCATAGTGACGGTGCATCAACCGGAGTACAGCATCACTGCCACTCTGCAACGGAATGTGGAAGTGAGGCATGAAGGCCCTGCTTTGAGCACAATAGTCAATCAGTTCGTCGGATAGTAAGTCGGGTTCAAGACTACTGATGCGAAAACGACTGATGCCTTCCACCTTATCGAGTGCTTTCACCAAATCGATGAATTGTTCACCTGTCGTCTTGCCGAAGTCTCCTATATTCACTCCCGTCAGCACAATTTCCTTACCGCCCTCCATGGCAACCTCCCTGGCTTGTTCCACCAAAGAGGCAATAGTAGGATTACGAGAAAAGCCTCGGGCGTAGGGAATGGTACAATAGGTGCAGAAATAGTCGCATCCATCCTGCACCTTAAGAAAATATCTCGTCCTATTACCTTTTGAACACGATGGGGCAAAAGACTTAATATCTTTCGTCTTCTGTGAGAAAGTCTTTGAAGTAGCATTACCAGTCCATGCATCAGACAGAAATTGTATCAAGTTTGCCTTCTCGTTCGAACCCAGTACAAGGCTTACGCCGTCGATTGCTGCCACCTCATCAGCCTCCAACTGAGCATAGCAACCTGTCACAACGACAAAGGCACCAGGATTCTCCCTCACCATCCGTCGTATCGTCTGACGACACTTCTGGTCAGCCACCTCAGTTACCGAGCAAGTGTTAATCAGACAAATATCAGCTCGCTGACCCTTCTCCACAGTACGAACCCCCATCTCCTGAAGCATCTTTCCGAAAGTAGATGTCTCAGAGAAGTTCAACTTACAGCCGAGTGTATAATAAGCTGCAGTTTTGCCTTGGAATGCAGAAGAATCTATCATGCTCTTAAACGATTAAATGTTTGCGGGCACAAAGTTACTGCTTTTTTTCGAAAAAAGCCCAAAATTTGTGATTTATTCGAATAAGTGTAATTTTGTACCATTTTTTAACAATTCGTAATCTATTGAATATCAGCCGTTTGCAAAAAAGTTACAAAAAGAGGCAAAAAAAAAACTAAAAAAATGATACGCCGTATTAAAAAAATGTCTAACTTTGCAGCGTTTTAATAAACAAATGATTGTTTTACAGATTTAAAAGCTTAGAAAAAATGAAGAAATTAGTATTTATGTTCGTAGCTGTTGCAGCTATCTCTTTCGCTTCTTGTGGTAACCAGGCTCAGCCTGCACAGGTAGACACCGACTCTATCGAGGAGGTTGTTGACAGCGTTATCGACAGCACTGCTGTTGATTCTGCAGCTGTTGATTCAACTGTTGCTGAATAATTAGTAAGTAACATACGAACTAATTGAGAGAACTGGAGGCCGTTGAACGAGAGTTCAGCGGCCTTCTTATTTGAAAACACTTATACAACTATTTATGAAAAGACTATTATCACTATTCGTCACATGTATTACTATCCAATTAACTTTTGCCCAGTTATCGCCGTTACATGTTGATGGTCCCTATTTTAGGGATGCAGAGGGACGGGTTGTCATCTTGCATGGCTTTGCCCAGACGTTCAGCCCATGGTTCAATGAAAGAGGTACAAAATGGAACAACTACGATGTAGAAGGATGTCTGCGCTACAACAAAGGTATCATCGACGGCATCCAGAAAGCAGGGTGGAAGATGACCTTCGTTCGTCAGCACATGGATCCCTATTGGAGCAATACCCCAGGCATACATACCACTGGCGAAAATGACATCCACGCCTTCGACTACAACCGCTTTACGAAATACCTCGACGAAGTTTTCGTGCCGATGGCCGAGTATGCCATTTCGAAAGGGCTCTATGTGGTAATGCGCCCACCTGGCGTCTGTCCGGAAAACATAAGTATCGGCGACGACTACCATCAGTATCTGCTGAAGGTCTGGGAACATGTAGCCCAACATCCGAAACTGAAAGACAATGGCGCCGTGATGTTCGAGTTAGCTAATGAGCCCATCCATATCAATAGTGGATCACGTGATAAAGACGAAGAAATGACTGCCTACATGCAAGCCATCGTCGACGTGATACGCCAGCATTGCAACAACATCCTGCTTATTCCCGGACTTGGATGGCAACAACAATATACCGGTTTCGTCAAATATCCCATCAAGGGCAACAATATTGGCTATGCCGTACATTGCTATCCGGGCTGGTACAACAGCGGAGCAGAAAATGATGTCGACGTTACCTATCGGGAATTCAAGCGTGGTTGGGACAGTATGATTACCCCCATTGCCTTACAGGCACCAATCGTAGTGACCGAAATGGACTGGGCTCCGCAGAAATACCAATCCTCCTGGGGAAAGGCTGTTACGGGAAAGGCTGGTGGCGAGGGGTTCGGTGCCAATTTCATCCGTATAGCCGATGAGACCTGCAATGTCAGCTGGCTACTGTTTACCGACGGCAACCTGTTGGCCAACTATCAGGACTCAGCCCCAGACGGCAATACCTTCCTCACCGACCCTGAGGCCTGTCCACGCCCCTGCTTCCGCCAATACCAATACTATGCCACGGAAGAGTACCGCGATATCATCAATGCCGAGGGCTACGGCTATCAAAAAGAGGAGGAACCTCTCTTCTCACTTACAGAGCAGTGGTTTAACCCCAGTATTTGGGAGAAGGGCACCTTCAATGAAGCTACAGGTTACCTGAAGACGGGTCAATGGGGCTTTGGTGGATGGCAGTATCCGATGGGAGCTGATCTCTCACAATGGAAATATCTTGTGGTGGAATTGTCTCGCTCTCAGTCATGCGGAGCCTCATTCCGACTGTTTGACGTAAACAATTACTGGGACAAGCCTGCAATGTTTAACTTCAACAACAAGACGCGACTTGTCATCGACCTGCATCAAATGAAAAACGAGACAGGCCGTCTCCTCGATCCATCACACATCTACATTGCCGGATTCTGGACCAATGGCAGCTCAGCCATCTACATCAAAGACATTTATCTGAGCAACGACGGTTCAACACCATCGGCTATCGCAAAAACAATGACCGAAGACTCATCCCTACCCGTCTACGATTTGCAAGGCAGAAAGGTTGGCACATCCGACGCCATGGATTTGCTACCACGCGGCTTGTATATTGTAAACGGCAAGAAACTACTGAGATGACAGAGTCATCAAGTCTTACTTCACAGGAACCAATAAAATAAATCCCGGAGGCCTTCTGGCCTCCGGGACACTGTTATAATAAATAATGATGCCTTACAGCAGTGATTAATTATTAATTGTTTTGATTTAAATTTTCTTGAAGTTGATTATGCCTCAGCGGGAGCCTCTTCCTCAGCGGGAGCAGCCTCCTCATCCTCAGCAGGAGCTTCTTCTGCAGCAGCCTCGGCAGCGCGTGCCTCAGCAGCAGCACGAATGGCAGCCTCCTCTTCGGCAGCAGCCTTCAGTTCTGCGGCATTCTCAGCAATGACCTTGACAGGAACCTCAACAATCACCTCCTTGTGATAGTGGACGAGAGCCACATAGTCGCCAACCTTCTTGGCATCCTTCATGGTGATGATCTTGCGATCAACCTCCTTACCAAGTGCGGCAAGAGCCTCTGCAACCTGGGCAGCACCTACTGAGCCGTAGAGCTGACCTGTAGCACTGACCTTTGCAGGAATGGTGAGAGCCACGCCCTGAAGCATTGCAGCCTTCTCTTCAGCAGCAGCTTTCTGAGCAGCCAGTTTGTGAGCCTGCTGCTTCAGGTTCTCAGCAAGAATCTTCTTGGCCGACGGAGAAGCAATCACACCTTTACCCTGAGGGATGAGGTAGTTGCGACCATAGCCAGACTTCACATTCACGATATCGTTCTTAAATCCCAGACCGATAATATCTTCTTTCAGAATAATTTCCATAATCTTGCGTCCTCCTCTTTAATTATTTCATCAAATCGGTTACGTAAGGCAGCAGTGCAATCTGGCGGGCACGCTTCACGGCCTGAGCCACGCGACGCTGGTACTTCAGAGATGTTCCGGTAATACGACGAGGCAGAATCTTACCCTGCTCATTGAGGAACTTCTTGAGGAACTCGGGATCCTTGTAGTCAATATACTTGATACCGCTCTTCTTGAA
>DFGG01000020.1:0-451 GCA_002371695.1 bacterium UBA3756 | reverse complement strand
GAAACGGCAATACTTCTTCTTCTTCGTATCGATAGAAGGAGCTGTCAGATAACGGATTTCTGTTTCCTGTGCCATAATTTAAGCCTCCTCTGTCTTTGCGCCAAGTTTGTTGCGACGCTTCTCTGCGTACTCAACAGCATACTTGTCGAGTTTAACTGTCTGGAAACGAATCACCTTCTCGTCACGACGGAAAGCGGTCTCCAATGTCTTAATCACTTCTGGCTCTGCCTTGAACTCTACCAGGTAGTAGAAACCTGATGATTTCTTCTGAATGGCATACGCCAGTTTCTTCAATCCCCAGGCCTCTTCGCTCACGATCTCTGCACCCTTGTCGGTGAGAATCTTCTTGAACTTTTCAGCCGTTTCCTTTGCCTGCTCATCAGACAAAACGGGAGTTAAAATGAAAACGGTTTCGTATTGATTCATACTTTTTAAAATAATAAATTAATAA
>DFGG01000074.1 GCA_002371695.1 bacterium UBA3756 | reverse complement strand
CTGTGGCATCATGAAAGCTTTGCCCACTTTCCCGTTGTTGAAATAGGCGAAATAGACGCGGCTGTAGTTGTCATCGTCACGGCGGCTGGCAAGCATCATCCAGTGGCCGTTGCTCGACCAGGAAGGATAGCTGTCGGAATAGCCCTTGCTGTTGACGGAGGAGAGGTCGACAGGCGAAGCCGTTTCCCACGTAAGAGGCGCCCCGGCATACTTCTCCATCGGTATGCAGACGATGTCGGCATCGTGGTGTCTGCTGTGAAAGCAGCCATACTGTCCCAGGGCAAACAGCAGATACCGGCCGTCGGGACTGATGCGTGGCAGGGAGACGCTCTTGTCGGCAGAGACGGCATCATATACCAGCTCCTCCTCACCGAAAGCATGCGTCGTCAGGTCAAACGACCGGCGGACAAGGTTGTACTGTATTTTCTGATAGGTGGTGCGGATGTCCTGTCCCTTCATCTCTTCTGGCAATGGAACGGACTTGCAGTAATAGAGGTATTTGCCGTCGGGCGACCAGGTGGGATAGACCTCCAGCGTGGTGGTGTCGTTGCAGACGATGCTCACCGAATCGGTCTTCACGTCGTAGAGTATCATGTCGCTTGCCTCGTCGTAGACTTCTATCTTGTTGGGGTTGGCCGTGTGGAATGCCTGACGTGTCCTGCAGGCAGCGAAGGCTATCAGCTTGGCCGTGGGGTGCCATGCGGGATAGGCGCCTGCGGAGATGGTGTAGGGGCGCTTCAGGTTGACCCGTGACACCTTGCCGTCGTTGACAATCACGGTGCCGCTGTTCGACAGGCGCACGTGGAAGAGCATATTGCTGGTCTTGTAGTTCTGGTAGCTGTGGCAGTTGATGCACTGTCCCTTAGTCCTGTCGTTCATGGTGATCTCGTTGTTGAAGATCTGCGATTCCTCGAACGTGGTGAGGTTGCGCTGGGCAATCTCCATGTAAGTCCAGGCGACATACGACGGTTCGATAAGCCGGTACGACACGTATTCGTCGATGGGTTCCTGAGAGACGTGTATCTCAAAGGCATTAAACGATAGCCATTCCTCTTTTTTCCGGCCCCAGACCTCCACCTTCAGGCTCTTGCCCTTCGAAGCATTGAGCATCGCCTGCCATTCATCTTCGGGTATTGTGACCTTCACCCCGTCGCCGTAGGTTTGCTGTTGTCCGTCGGGCGTGGTCATACGAGCCACACACTCATCGTATTCGCCGACAGGGAGCATGAAGTTGAGCGGCGCGATATTACTGGGTACGGTGACATCGCAATAGTCGGGGAAGATGGGCGGCCGGCTCTTGGCCTCTCGGGATGATGATGGTACATCGGGGTGATTGGCACAGGATGCCAACAATAATAACAGAATTAGTAATTTATAATGTATAATTCTTTTTTTCATTCTTTCATTCTTCCTTATGATGCAACTTCTTGTCCAATAGTACCACGCAGCTGAATAGGTTTCCTTCCAAAGAGGTTGTACCACCAGTAGGTGTCGCCGAACTGCCCACGCATCTTTTCGCCAACCTGTTTGATGGTCATGCCGGGTTTTCCAACCATTTCCAAGGTCTCCCAGAAGCGTTTGTAGCGGTCGTAGACTGTCTGTTCGACAGGAAGCATCATCCGCTTTTCTTCAGGTGCCTTATCTATGAAGAGAATATAAGCCTCCATCGCGTGCAGAGGGAACTCCTCGCCAATGTGGGATTTCACATAGTTGCGCAGCGAGCTCCAGAAGCGGCGCGAGTCGCAGCGCATCATAGAATAGAACAAAGCTTGTTCTGAGGCGACTTTGCCATCAGACTCGTAGTGGCTGATCTCGTTGGCCAGATAGCTGTCGCTGTTCTCAACGCCTGTAAGCGCGTCGGGGAAGCATTTCTGCAGTTCCTTGATAGCTTCTGTTGCAGGAGCCGGTTGCCAGTCGTCGTAGAACGGGAGGTGATGTATCAGGTCGGTATAGCGTTCTACCAGTTTCTTGTCACCTACAGCCAGGGCGCAACGGTCCAGCATCTTCAGGTAGAAAGGCGAGAAGCCATTTTGTATGGCCATCTCGAAGTTCAGACGAATGGCCTCGTTCATCAGACCGTAGTTGTAGTAAACTAACGGCGATGCGATATCGAGTAGAGTGACGTGTAGCGAATCGGGGTTGTTGATGCTGGAAGCATCGTTGCCCAGTTTGAACGAACGGTCAAGCAGGCCCCCTTCGTTCATCAGGGCAATATTCTTAAGGAAGACCATCGTGTTAGTGGGCTTCTTGTTCTTTTCTGCCATAGCCAGCACCTCCTTCCAGTTGTCGTCGCAGGCTAAGCGTACCATACGCATTTCGTCGATGTAGCTGCGGTCGTAGTACATCAGTGAACAAGTAAAGATAATGCCTGCAACGGCAGACAACACTGGTACGAATGCCTTGGTGAGATACCTGCCACACAAGGATATGAGTGCAGTGACGGTGCCGAGCACCCAGAACGGGACGGATAGGCGAGGGGTGCTGTCGCTCGGTGTCTCGAAGCGGGGGAAGCCTGCCAGTATGACATCGTCGGATTTCAGGTTAGAGTAGAACTGAGTATGCCAGATGCTGGCGGTGAATACGAGAATGCCTATTCCTAACAGTTCAGACCAGGATGGCTTCTCGGTAAGTATTAGACAAAGAATGAACAACAGGGCAAACCATCCCAGTACGGGATAGAGACAGAAGGCGAGCAGATACCAGACAAGATGCCACACACCTTTCAGACTCTCCCCCCTGCCAGGGGGGAGAAAGAGGGGGGTGCTGCGTGCTGCCCATAGAAGCAATAGCATGGTGAGATAACCTACCGACTGGGAGAACCAATAGCCGCGGATGGTAGAGGTGTAGATCCAATAGCCCTGATCGACAACTGAAGTGAGCAGACAGGCCAGTGGCAGGAGCATCAGTGCCGAGGCATTGCCTTGCAGCCGGAATGCCTTGGCCCCTACGAGGAAGATCAGAATCCAAATGGCTGCCAGCACGCCTGTGCCTA
>DFGG01000097.1 GCA_002371695.1 bacterium UBA3756 | reverse complement strand
AGAATGATGATTCTGCAAGGAGGCATGCTCGACCTTGTCGAACAATCACGTCAGGGCTGTAGCGTTGTCTTTATGCTATCTTTGCAGCCTTCAAAGGCCTCTTCATAGCTTTTCTCAGAAAGAACACCAAGAGGGCTACGACTGCTACAACTATCACCAGAATAGCCCATGAAGGGGTGTTGTTCCAAAAGATTTCAGCCTCTACCCGCCATGAGGGTAAGGGCTTCATCTCAGCAGGACGCGGCTTAAATAGTTGGCCTCTTGTCAGTAGAATGATTTCACCCACTTTCTCGTCGAGACTGATGGCGGCAGATGACTCACGAGCCATCTGCCGCATCCGTTCTGGAAGGTCTGAGCCCAAGGTGTTCAACTTGTAGCCAAGTGTGTCGTCGAAGAGTTCTGAGAACTTGGCATATTCGCCTTCGATATGCAGTTGGCGCTGAAGGTCGGCCTCAGGAATATGAATCATAGGTTCATCCTTCCAAACTTCCGGGCGAAGCATCCAGCCATAGACCACCTGCTCAGGAGAGAGGCCTTTGTAATTGCTCTTACCATAGACGGATTTCAGGAAATCAAGCGCGAAGGTAGAGAAAGGACAAAGCCGGTCTTGCCAGATGACTTGTTCGCGAGCCACTTCCCGAGCCTTTTCTGCATTGATAGTCTGGACGCTACGCGCAGAAGAAGTGAGAAGTGAAAAGTGAAAAGTGAAAAACAGCAGGAGTACACTTCTCATTTGCTCAGAACTTAGGCATGGTGGGCAGGTCAACGGCCTTGACTGCCATACACTCCATCTCGATAAGCCAGCCTGGACGGCAGACGGGTGCATGGACAATCACATAAGGCTTGCCTGAGAATCGCTCCTCGTAGAGTTCTCGTACCAAGTCATAGTCGGCAGTGTCACGAAGATAGACCACCATCTCAGCCACATCATTGAAGTTGCAGTCAGCCTCAGCTAAAAGAGCCTCAACATTCTCCCACATACGGTGTGTCTGCTTGACGATATCCTTAGGATACACCACCTCACCTTTATTATTGATAGAGGCTGTGCCAGAAATAAAGACATGACGACGATCGGCATAGTTCACCTGTGTTCCTCGTTCAAAGCTAACACCGTAATCACTGGTGCGGTTCAGGTGAGTAGAAGCGTACAGATAATGTATCTGCTCCTTCCTGATGCCGGCGATGGCATAGTTATCCATCTGCGAGAGTACGTTGGGATCCTGCTGACGGCCTCCAATACCTGTAGAGGCGATGAAATGGGTGTTCACTGTCAGTCCTTGTGTGAAGAAGAACTGGTTTCTGGCACGTACCACACCACCATAGTTCAGGTCTACATCATTCACGAAGAACCAGGTGCGGATACAGTTAGCCTCCAGCGTACATCCTTCCTGAATCAGCTGCATGTTATACTCATTGAAGAGCAGACGTGTCTGATATTCCGAATTGGCAGCCATATTGTGGGCCGAGCCGTTCCAAAGATGACGGAATCCGCCATGACATACCTCATAAAGTCCGCTCTTGCCAATACCTGTCTGGACATTGGTCATCAGGTATACCCAAAGTGCTACCTTGGTTCCGTCGAGGGGTGCCTGCTGGATAATACTCTTGGCACAGTCTGTGACATCTGTGGCGATGACATCGTCGGCCTGATTAGCTGCATCACTGAGGAAATAACGCTTAAAAACGGCCTGTGCTCCACTGAGCGGGCCTTCTATCAACTGACTGTACGCATCCATGACGGCCTCCAGCTGCTGAATATAGGACAAACGCGACGAACCTGCATGAATCATGGCATGATACTCGCATACTTCTGTGCCATTGTCAAACTGGAAAACGTCGGCAAACGCATTCTCAAATTCGTATTTCATATTATTATTCATTTCTCAACTTTTCACTTTTCATTTTTCACTTCTCACTTTTCACTTCTCTTTCGCTCCATTATTAATCCAACTGTCGATGAGCGGCAGAATGCTCTGCTCATTCTTTTCAGAAACCAAATCCCGATGAGTCATCGAGATGCCTTCCACAACCTCCTGATTGAGAATCATGTGCAGCAGGCTGTGCTGGGCATCGTTTGGCTCCACCATATTGATGCCTTCCACCTTCGTGGAGGGCTTGCCAACCAGAGCATCATAGCTTTTGCCTTCCGTCAGATAAAGACCTGCGGCAGCACGGTTAGAGGCACCGTGGCAGTTAGCACATGTGGTATTGAAATAACTCTGTTGGATGGCATTGAACATACTGATATCCATTGTCCCTACATCCATCTTCACCGTCTCCTTGGCCGAAGCAACCTCCACCTCCTTGAAAGTGACTATATGACGTCTCAGACGGTCGAGGATACAGAGCCTGACCAGTGTAACATTCTCCTTGATACCCGACAACTCTACCCTCACCTTGCCATCGATCACATCGCTGGAGGTGATGACCTTGGAGACATCGGCATATTCGTCATCTGCATTCTCGAAACCAGCCACAGATACACGATAGGTGCCTGGCCAGTTCTCCAGTCCCTGAAGCGTTCCCTCTAAGACGACAGTCTTTCCTTCCGACAAAGAGGCTGTCTCAGGGTAGATGCGCCCGTCGTCGCAGGAATCAAGGCTTAGTATGGCAAAGCATACAAAAGCCGTTATGATATACTTTTTCATCGTAATCACTATTTCTCAACCTGTTAGAAGGCGTACTGAAGCATCAGCTGGGCCATGTGAGTACAGATGCCGAGGTCGTCCATATCCCGGTCGAGTTGGGTCTCATGTCCCGTGCGTCCAATGTACTGGTACATGGCAGAGAGCTTGATGCTGGTCTTCGGAATAAAGAAATTGATGCTGGCAGCAGGCATGTTCAGGATTCCATCCTTGCTGGTGCCGTTGCGATCATAGAAATCGTAGCGCAGGCCCAGTTGCCATCTTGGGTGTACGAAATAGCCCACCTGGGCATAACCGCCCCAGTAATTATAGGAGTCGCTGATCTTCTGGCGGTTGGTAAATCCGATACGCATATAATAGGCTTCGGCAGCGACATACCACCTGTTCTTGAGCATGGCGAACTCGAAGCCGGCGCGGAAGTCGTTGGTCGACTCGTTCTCCGACTCCACATTGTAATTGGCACTGAGGCCGAAAAGCATCTTGTCCTCATGGAGAAGTTTCGGGTTTCCCTGCGTCATCGGCATGGCACCCTTGGGTTGAAAGGTGACGCGGCCTGCATAGAGCAGTGAGGGGATATGGAGGTCGTCGCTAACGGTCTTGGTGGCTCCATTCTGGGCAGAGCCTGTACCGTTCCAGAGACCAACCTCATAGCCGACCTTGTTGGCAATAAGTCCATGAACCTCCACCCCGAGGTCAAAGCCCGTGCCGATGCCTGGAGTAACTGCATTGAGTGAGTAAGGGAGGATGGCAACAGCTGTCAGGGATGTAGGCAGACTGGGGAACAGAGTCTCACCGAGAGTAGTGAGGTAAGCATGGGTGAATGGTGTCTTGAACTTGCCGACACGGAAACGGAGAGCAGGACTGACGGCATAGTCGATCCACGCCTGCTGGAGGATATTGCCACCCGAGGCGGCAGCGTTGACACAGACATTATAGTCGATCTTGCCAAAGGCTCTACCTGTAAAGCCGATGATGGCATAAGGCATGGCGAAGCCAGAGTTGGCAATGTTGTCCTGGTTATAAGCCTTGTCGAGTCCTTCATCATCGTAGTACCTGAAGTTGGCTGTCGTCTGTAGGAAGAGGTACGGCTTAAACACAAAGTTGCCGTTGTTCGACTGGAGGGTAAAGCCACGGTCGTCGGCAATAGGGATCACACCGTTATCCATATTCAACTTATCGGCCTCTGTCTGCTCTTCAGCGGCAGGAACCGTTGCCAAGGTCTCATTTGTCTCCGTCTCTGCAAAGGCACCGACGGAGAAGGTGCTTGCCATCAGTATGGCGAATAGTTTGTTGTATCTCATTGCTATATTGTTTTTTCCTTTTTACTTTTTATAACGAATTGAGGAACTGTACGAGCTGGTCGCGCTCCTTCTTACTCATGTTCTTGAACTTATTCTTGGAAGCCTCGCCCTCACCGCCATGCCACATGATGGCCTCGATGAAGTTGCGGGCACGTCCGTCGTGAAGGAAGTAGGTGTGTCCGTTGACCTTCTTCTGCAGTCCCACACCCCAAAGCGGGGTCGTGCGCCACTCATTGCCACGCGCCAGACCGCTGACAAAGTTATCGTTCAATCCAACGCCCATAATCTCAGAGCCCATATCATGAAGCAGAAAATCTGAATAGGGATGAATGGTCTGGCTGCCCAGCCAGGGGAGTTCTGTCCCCATCAACAAGGTGGTGCCACGGGGCTTGGTGTGCAAGGTCGTCACATGGCAGAGATGGCAGCCAGCCTGATAGAAAAGCTGCTCACCAGCCTGAACATCAGCATTGTTGACATTTCGCCGACCTGGCACAGAGAGGCTCTGCATATAGAGATCAACATCCTCCATGTCTTCAGCCGACACATCAAGCATATCGTAGGCCAACCCCATCATGGAGCCTTCCTCCATCTGCCGCTGTCCCTCGCAGATTTCCTCTGGATAGCGGCTGTTGGTCATACCCATGTCACTGGAGAAACCGAGTTCCACTGTCAAGTCGGCATGCTGGGCTTTGTTGCCAGAGAGTCCAAGCTGTAGCTTGCCACGTTCGTTGATGTAGTTGCACCGTCCGCTGATACCCCA
>DFGG01000144.1:17738-29836 GCA_002371695.1 bacterium UBA3756 | reverse complement strand
AACGAACTTTGTTTGCCCTAAATCTACAGGCGATGCCCAAAGTTGTGTTCCACCTGCATAGTTTGTATTATCACTTGTAGGTGGAGTACTTCCCGTTATGATTTTACCATAATCACCAACTTTGCAAATTTTCCATTCATCCGTAAACTCTGGGAATCTCAAAATTGGGACTTTGATGTTTTTGTTTCTCTAATCTTATGGGCTGTACCTTATTATATAATAGGTATAACCCTAAAAGAGAAAAATATGAATAAGAAAACGATTAGAGAAGTTGCTGCCCTTTGGAAGAGTGATAAGCAGCAGTATGTAAAGCAGTCAACAATGTCTGCTTATGCCCTCATCTTGGAGAACCACATTCTCCCGGCGTTTGGTGACAAGTCTCATTTAGCAGAGGACGAAGTTCAAGCCTTTGCACTGCAGAAATTGAACGACGGACTGAGTCAGAAGACAGTGAAGGACATCTTGATTGTCTTGAAGATGATTCAGAAGTTTGGCGTGAAAGCAGAACTGCTTGAATTCTCCGACTGGAACATCAAGTACCCCACAGAGCAGAAGAGTAAAGAGTTGGAGGTGTTGAGCATCAGCCACCAAAAAAAATTGATGCAGTATGTTACCGACAATTTCACCTTCCGTAACCTCGGCATTTACATCTGCCTGAGTACAGGAATGCGCATTGGGGAAGTATGTGCATTGAAATGGAGCGATATTGACCTGAGTACAGAGACTATCCATGTGAACAGAACCATAGAGCGTATCTACATTATTGAGGGCGGCGAAAGACGAACGGAACTTGTCATCGGTACACCTAAGACAAAGAATTCCATCCGAGAAATCCCCATCAGTAAGGAATTGATGAAATTGATCCGTCCATTGAAGAAACTGGTGAATGATGAGTATTTTGTAATAACCAATGAGGCGAAGCCAACAGAGCCGCGTACCTACCGCAACTATTACAAGCAACTACTGAAACAACTCGGTATCCCCTCTTTGAAGTTTCACGGTCTCCGCCACTCATTTGCCACAAGATGCATTGAAAGCCAGTGTGACTACAAGACCGTTAGCGTCATTCTTGGTCATGCGAATATCAGCACGACCCTCAACCTCTATGTGCATCCGAATATGGAACAAAAGAAAAAATGCATCAACAAAATGTTCAAATCGTTGAAATGAATCTGCTAGTTCAAATAATGGGAAGTAGCAGAAAAACGTTTCCCCAGATCTTTGACATGAGGAGGGTTGACGTAGCCATAAATCAAATAAAAATGTGGGAAAATTTGGGGTGTGTGGAAAAAAGGAAAAGTGCTGCAAGTCATTGACTTGCAGCACTTCGCTTTGTTTTGAGACCGTCAGTTTCGTACTCAAAGAGTACCCAGAGCCGGGGTCGAACCGGCACGGGTTGCCCCACTGGTGTTTGAGACCAGCGCGTCTACCGATTCCGCCATCTGGGCATGCCATTGCGCTGTACTGGTTTTATCAAAGCGGGTGCAAAGATACTATAAAATTCTGAAATGGCAAAGTTTTCTGATAAAAAAATTAAAAAAGCTTGCTTATATCGTTTATTTTGCGTATCTTCGCCCACAGAAAATGAAACTATAAATATTATGCATGGAAAAGACCGATAGCAAAAATTACTGCATTATCCTTGCAGGAGGTCGTGGCCGTAGGCTGTGGCCCTGTAGTCGTGATTTGTATCCTAAGCAGTTTATCGACTTCTTTGGTACAGGACGTACTCAGCTTCAGGCTACCTTCGACAGGATGGTGAAGTTGCTGCCCAGAGAAAACATCTACGTCTGTACCTGCCGGGAATATCTTGCAATGGCTCGCGAGCAGCTGCCAGAAGTGCCAGAGCGCAACATCATGGTGGAGCCTATTCACCGTAATACAGCTCCAAGCGTGGCTTGGGCTGCAATGCGTATCCAGAAGCGGTGTCCGGAGGCCAACGTCATCGTCATGCCCTCAGACCAGATGGTACTCAATGAGTCTGAGTTTGCACGAAGTGTGGAGATAGGCATCAGCTATGTGACGGAAAACGATGTGTTGGTGGTGATGGGAGTCAGACCTTCCAGGCCAGAGCCTGGCTACGGCTATATACAGATAGGTGAACAAAGCTGCAAGCCCGATGTATATGCCGTCAAGTCGTTCACGGAGAAGCCTGACCGTGGGTTTGCCAAGATGTTTATGGAGAGTGGCGAGTTCTACTGGAATACGGGCATCTTCCTCTCCAATGTGCAGTATCTGCTCAAGTCGTTTGAGTATATATTCCCCGACGTGCTTAGGAGTCTGCGGTACAAACGGATCAATTACAGCTATGAGGAGGAGATGAAATTCGTGAGTGAGAACTATCCCCGCTACCCGAACCTGTCGCTCGACTATGCTGTCCTGGAGCAAGGCAAACATGTCTACGTGATGAAGTGTGACTTCGGATGGGCTGATCTTGGCACATGGCACGCCATATACGAATCGATGAGCAAGGTGGAGGACGACAACGTGGTAATCGACTCTGAGGTTATGATGGAGGATTGTCACAACAATGTCATCAAGTTACCCAAGGGACGACTTGGCGTGTTCAACGGACTTGACGGCTATATTGTGGCAGAGAAAGACAATGTGTTGTTCATCTGCAAGAAGGGCGACTCCTCGTCGATGGTGCGTAAGTACGTCAGTGAAGTACGGATGAAATATGGTGAAGAGTTTGTCTAATCAGACAAACTCTTCACGAATCTTTGCAGCAATCTCCTTGAATTCTTCCTCTGTGAGCTTCAGTTTCTCGCGACGGAAGTCTGCATCCTGTTCCGACTGCATCGGAATCAGGTGGATATGAGCGTGGGGCACTTCGAGCCCGAGCACCACCTGGGCTACCTTCTTACATGGGAAAGCCTTGCCGACAGCCAGGGCCACACGCTTGGCAAACACCTGATAGCGGGCAATCTCGTCGTCGTCCATATCAAAGATGTAGTCTACTTCGCGGCGCGGAATCACGAGGGTGTGACCCTTCACCAGCGGATTGATGTCGAGGAATGCGTAGAATTCTTCGTTCTCGGCGCATTTGTAGCTGGGAATCTCACCAGCAGCAATCTTACTGAATATATCCATAATAATACAATAACCGTTAAACAATCATCAATAACCGTTAGCCGACGGTTATTTTGTCGATGCGCAGCTTGATGGTGCCACGGGGAATCTTCACTTCCACCTCGTCGCCAACCTTATGGTTGAGCAGACCCTGTGCGATGGGGGTCTTGATGGATATCTTGCCTTCACGCAGGTTGGCCTCGCTCTCGCTGACGATGGTGTAGGTCATCTTGGCCTTGTTGGTCAGGTTGGTCATCTCCACTTTCGACAGTATCTGAACGGCATCGGTGCTCAGACGACTGGTATCCACAATCTTGGCCTCAGAGATGGTCATTTTCAGACGATTGATCTTGTCCTCCAAGTGGGCTTGTGCTTCCTTGGCGGCATCGTATTCGCTGTTCTCACTCAGGTCGCCCTTTTCGCGGGCCTCTGCAATGGCTGCTGAGGCTTTCGGGCGCTCAATGCTCTCTAAACGCTTCAGTTCGGCTATCAGATTATCGTAGCCTTCTTGTGACATGTATGCCATAATGATGTATTTTTTTAATTATTTACTATTCACAAATTGCCTTGACAGACAAAAAACAAAAGAATCCCGACAATCTCACCGTGTCGGAATCCTTGATGCTATCATGTCTGTATCCTTACTATTTCTGGTTGCAAAGGTAGGAATTATTTTCGAATCAGCCAAATTTCGAGGCGTAAAAATGGTTTCATTTGTTAAAAATTCGCAATTTCCACAGTTGGCTTAGCCCGAAATAGATGATGATGGCAGACAGGAAGCCTCCCAGCACGTCGATGACGTAATGGGCTTGTATATAGACCGTTGCGAAGCACATGAGCAGGAAGAAGGGGATGATGGACAGGAATAGGCGCCTGTTCTTGCTATGCCAGACCAGCATCAGCAGGATGGAGGTGATGCCTACATGGCTGCTGGGGAAGGCTGCTGTGGGGCACTCGCCTGCCTCGTGCATACTGGCCACGAATTGATAGAAGAAACCCTGGGCATAGCCGGGAATAGGCAGACCTTCGTCATGCGTTGCGAAATAGTGCCCTATGTCGGGGAACACGCCCTTGGCAATATTGTCGACGCCTGCGGCAAGGTAGTAGTACTGCGGACCAGTGACAGGCAGCAGGACAAATGGGATGTAATAGGTGAAGAATGCCCCTATGATGATAAATGCCGCACGGTCGAAATCATTGTTGCGAAAGAAAAAGTAGAACAGCGTCACCAGTACAATCAGCGGATAGTAGGAGCCATAGCCCATGTGCATCAGTTCGCTGAACACGGGGTTGGAGATTGCCTGTGAGAAGAGTAACGCTGGCTGGCAACCGAAGAGTTGCTGCTCATAGCCTGCGAAAACATGGTCGAGGTTGGGGAATGCCTGGTTGAGCTGATACGTGTCGGGATACCACCACCCCAGTAGGAACATTTGTGCTAAGATACGGCATAAGTGGGTGAAACGGCAGGGTATCAGCCTGTAGACAAGCCATAGGGCCAGTGTCATCATCACTATGTGAAAGCGGCCCCAGATCATCGACTCTGGGTTCTGCATCTTCGTATAGCAGAATAGTATCATCAGCAATGTGAGCAACAGGTAGCCCATGACGACCCATTCCACTGTCAGTAACCCTTTCCTGGGCTTCTTCTCTATCTCAAACAGGAACTTAAAATACTTCAATTCTCAATCTTCAATTTTCAATCTTCAATGCTCTACAGCCATCCGTTGTCCTTATACCATTTGATGGTACGTTTGACACCTTCTGCCAGTTTCACTGTCGGCTGATATCCCAGCTCGTCGATCGCTGGCTGGATGTCGCAGCGCCAGTTGCGCTGGCGCAGTATGTTGTACTTGTCTTTATTGAGCACGCTCACCTTACCCGTCAGTCTGCTTGTATATTCGCCGAAGAAGGTGATGATGCGAAGCACCCACTCAGGTGCCGTGATCCGAATCCACCAGGGGCGTCCCAGCTCCTCGTGGATGAGGTTGCTGAACGTTGTACTCTGATATACCTCGCCGTCGCTGAGGAAGTACTTGCGCCCCACTTGAGGTGCATCCAAGGCGAGGAATATGGCCTGCACCACATCGCTGACGTAGACGAATGTGATGTCCTGACGGCGATAGCCCACGGCGAAATCGGAGTGCTGCTTGATGCTCTTGGCCATCACGAAGTAGTCTTTCTCGCGAGGGCCATAGACTCCTGTTGGCCTTAATATTATATAAGGTAAGCGGTTCCCGAGTTGCTCCAGATATTGCTCTGCAGCCAGTTTGCTGCGCCCGTACTCCGTGTTCGGCTGAGGAGTGTCACTCTCGCGAATCTCCTCGTAAGGCTGCTGTTCGCGGATGGCACCGAAGATACTCAGGCTGCTCACGAACACAAAGCGCTTCAACGGCATCCGCAACTCCAGCAGGGCATCCGCCAGATTCTTCGTCCCCTCGGTATTGATGCGACGGAAGTCCTCCTTGTGCAGACATTTCGTCACTCCGGCAGCGTGTACCACGTAGTCGAAGTCCTTGCCTCGCAACTGTTCCACGAGCTCTTCCTTCGATGAGAGGTTCAGTTCGATGAACTTGATTCGCTCGTCCCGCAGGTATTCCCTTGAACTGCTACGGCGTACTGCAGCCCAAGTCTCGAATCCCCGCCTGAGGGCCTCTTCCACGATAAAAGAGCCGATAAATCCGCTCGCACCAGTGATTAATATCTTCATTTTGTTAAATTTGGGTGCAAAGTTACGAAATAATTCATAATTCGTAATTCATAATTCATAATTTTTTGCTATCTTTGCGCCAAAGAACTTAAAAAACAAGTCTATGGGAAAGAAAAATGGTTCAAAGAGATTCGGCCTCTCGCTCTTTTTGGTTTTTGTTTGTCTGGTGTCAAATGCCCAGAAAGTATCGGAATCTGAAGCTTTTCAGAAGGCAAAGGAGTTTATGAAGGAAAAGCATTTCTCCTATGCCGCTAAAGCGCAAACCCGTGGCTTGGGAGGTCTCGGACATTCAGCCTTCTATGTGTTCAATGCAGATGACGGAGGCTTTGTTGTGGTTGCAGGTGATGAGCGTATTCCAGAAATATTGGGCTATTCGGATCATGGCCATTTGGATGTAGAGAAAGCTCCCTGCGGCCTGAAATGGCTGCTCGGGTGTTATGAGCAGATGGCAAAGGATGCTGCCTTTAAGAATGTTCAGCCAACCAGAAGCGTATCAAGGGCAGCAAAAGCTCCGGTTGCTCCGTTTGTTACTACCACCTGGGGACAGAGTACGCCTTATAATGCCATGTGTCCCAAGGTTGATGGCGCGAGATGCCTGACAGGTTGCGTGGCTACGGCAATGGCGCAAATTATGAACTACTACTGCTGGCCCAACGAGACTACAGAGCCCATTCCAGCATACACGACACAAAAATATAAGATATCCATGCCTCAGTTGGAACCCACCACTTTCACTTGGGGCCACCTGAACAAGAATCAACTCTCCAAACTGATGCTCTACTGCGGACAATCAGTACAGATGGACTATGGACCAGATGCTTCTGGAGCTGGCTCTATTGATGAAGCCCTGAAGAGGTATTTCGGATATAATGAGAATCTGAGATTTGTAGTAAGAGACGATTACTCAGATGAACAATGGGATGAAATGCTCTATGAAGAGATAGCAAGAAAAAGACCTGTCTACTATAGTGGTTATGACGGTAAAGAAGGTCATGCCTTTGTTCTCTGTGGCTATAAGGATGACCATTTTTACATCAACTGGGGATGGGATGGTGGCGCAGACGGTTACTTTATTCTTGACGGCATTAGTCCTTCGGTAGGCGCTTATAATCTGGGACAAGGAGGCGTGATAGGCATTAAGCCTGATGGTACACCAAGTCCTGTTACCTATTATCCTCGACGGATAGTTATGGAAGATAAGGCTTGGACATCTGTGGGTTTGGAAGGAAGATATGTTATAGGTATTGAAACGATCAAGCGGCTGACAGAAGAATTTCCAGACAATTTTATTGCTATCGAAACTCATGTTTCTGATCCGATGGAGGGTGCTGAGAACTATACTTATATGACACAAAAATATGGTGGATCTCCATGTTGTTATATCAATCGAAATGCATATATGGGTTCTTATTATGAAGACATAAAACCTATCGTTGAACTGCTCAAAGATAAAGCAGATGCGAAAGTAGAGGCAACGGCTGTTTATGCAAAACCAGACAAGTCGGCAATAACAGTAAAATCAGAAACGACTTTTGGTTTTAACGGCACTGAAGAAGACTTCAGACTGGCCTTTGTGTTGTTGGAGGATCATGTTGGACCGTATGTACAAGACAACTCTTTATACTCCAATCCTTCTGCACCAGATGACCCTGACGACTGGTTGAACTACTGGGTACATCAAGATTCTCAGGTGGAGATGCTGTTTGACAACGTAGCGAGAGGTATTTATGGCGATGCTCAAGGAATAAAAGGTAGTTTACCAGCAGCCATAGAGAAGGGTAAGGTCTATCAATATGAATATACCTTTAATGTCCCTAAAAAGGATGATTTTGTAGGTACAGGATGGAATGTTAAACCATTTAATAGTGACAATTTCCGCGTTGTTGCTTTGCTGATAGACAAGAGTACAGGAGAAATAATGAATGCGTCACAGACAGAAATATCCTTTGATGATAGTGTGAACAATCTGTCATTTGAATTTAGAAACGACGGAAAGAGACTGTCCTCTGGAGAGACGCTTAGTTGGAAGTCGAAAGGTAAGGCTGAGGATCATTTGAACATGGGTACAAATTTGGTGTCTGATGGTCTGAAACTATGCACATTTAATGGTAAGCAGGCTTCAGGTACTGCTACCATGGAGATTCTGACAAATACGTTAGGGACATCAAATTTAACATGGGGCATGGGTGGTAACACCATTACAATGACAGGAAGTTCACAAAACATTTCCTTCACGACTGGTTCAACAGGAAAACTTGACGTACAGTTTACGGCAAACGAGATTCAGCAGTTTGGTGAATTAGAAGCCAAATTGACAGCTACCATTAATGGCGTTTCGCAAACGGTTAATATCAAGTTCGTCCACAAACAGGCAGATGCCCAGTACGGACGAGGCATAGAATTGGCTGAAGGCCAGTCATGGTGGAATAATGCTGTGGTAAATTTCGATGAATCACCTGTTGGATATATGCAAGGAACGGGAAGGGAAGAGCGTTATTCTGCAGCAACCTACATACCAGCTCATCTCTTTGGAAATACAGTTCCAACGATTGATGGCATTAGCTTTTTTGGGTCAACAACGGGTTTGGCTAACATTGAAGTGTGGATTTCAACGCATCTTCCTTTAGAAGGCGAAACCCCAGATATTGCAACCTATAGTTTTCCTGATGAAGAGTTTATATTAGAAAAATTCAACGATGTCGTTTTTCATCAAACGCACGAGATACCTGGAGAAGGAGTTTATGTGGGTTATTCATTCGATGTTGTTGAAATGAATACATTCAGGTCTGCAACGCCAGTTCTGTTTAGCGAGAAAACACGCGACAATGCGCTTTGGTTCAAAACAGAAAGTAAACCGAATTGGATAGATCGTTTTGACGATTTACAAGGTAACTTACAGTTGCGCATCCTTTTCGGAAATGGTGTGATTAAGAAGAATGCTGTTGGTATAAAAACTATTGAGCCTGTATTTGCGCTGACAAATACAACACATAGACTCCTTTTTGAATTGGCAAATGAAGGTAGCAACCAAGTTAATTCTCTTGACTTGGAAATCGAAGGAGGTAAAGATCTTATAGGTGTGCCTAATATGATTCCCGGCTACTATCAGTATTATGAAATGAATGTCAATACCGGGTCGATTGCTGAATTCCAAAACAGAAAACTCACTATAACAAAAGTAAACGGTGTTCCAAATGAGTCAGAGAATAAATCAGCAATCATTCCATTCTATATATCAGACAAGAATGAGCCTTCCAAAGTTGTTCTTGAAGAGTTTACAGGAACGTGGTGCGGCTATTCTCCGGCGGCCAATCTGGCACTGGATGCTTATAAGGAAGAATTTGGAGACCAACTCATCATTATCAACGCACATCATGGAAGAACGAATGAAGAAGACCCGAGGTATAATGCTGTTGACCCGATGGAACTGGCAGATTATGAGGAACTGTATAGTTTGAGTGGGGGACGCTACCCTTCTTGTACGTTAAATAGAATTCCTCGTTGGGGTGATGAATATTCCTATTACCCGCTTTACGAAGGTGAGGGTAAGGGCACGTTTAATTTGAATGTCAACATTGCAAAGATTTTAGCCAAGCCAATGCCTGCGGCTATTGAGGTAGGAGCAGAGTGGGCAGACGATAACCAAAACGCTATCAAGATATCTACCCGTACAACATTTGAACTAAATGCTTCTGAGTTGCCACTTCAGCTAGGTTATGTTCTTTTAGAAGATGGGTTGAGTGGTGAAGGTGAAGAATGGGCTCAAGCCAATATGTACTCAGGAATAGAGAGTATAGAGGATCGTGCCCTTGAAGCACTAACACAACTCCCTGCTTCTATTACAGGGCAAATATATAATAATGTGGCGGTGGCTGCCTGGAGCCCATACAAAGGTGTAGATGGTTCGCTGGCCGGTCCTTATGCCGTTGGTAAATCTATTGATGGTTCTTTCACAGCTGATATTACGGGCAATCAGCATATCCAGAACAAGGAGAATCTGAGCGTAGTGGCACTATTGGTGAATAAAGAAGACGGAACAATTATCAATGCTGCAAAATGCAAGATTGGTGATGTCCTGTCTCCTTCTGGCATCAGTCATGTAGCGGTGCAGAGTGCTGCTTTCGATGTCTATAACCTCAGCGGACTGAAGGTACGCTCTAATGCAGCTTCTTTGGAAGGTCTGCCAAAGGGCATCTATATCGTAAATGGGAAAAAGGTAATAAAATAGAAATAGTATGGGAAAGAAGAATAGTGGCAAACGCTTAGGTAAGAAGCAGGTTAGTGAACTGCTCGAGAACCTCTTCCAGCACAATCCGAATGAGACCTTCTCGTTCAAACAAATATTCAAGGCTCTGAAGCTCGACACCCATCCGTTGAAGATGCTCGCCATCGACGTGATGGAGGAGATGGCATGGGACGACTTCCTGCTGAAGGTCAGCGACAGCAGCTATCGCCTGAACACGAAGACGCAGTTGCAGGAGGGCACCTTCCGTCGCAAGGCCAACGGGCGCAACTCGTTCCTGCCTGCCGACGGCGGTACACCCGTCTTTGTGGCAGAGCGTAACTCGATGTCGGCGATGGACGGCGACAAGGTGAAGGTGTCGTATATGGCCCGTCGCGACAAGCATATCAAGGAGGCGATGGTGATCGAGATCGTCAGCCGTGCCCACGACCAGATAGTGGGTAAGCTCCGTGTGGAGAAAGATTTCGCCATGCTGATACCTCAAGACCAGACGTTCGTTCACGACATCATCATCCCCAAGCGTAAGCTGAAGGGAGGCAAGACCGATGACAAGGCAGTGGTAAAGGTCATCCAGTGGCCTGATGCAGACCATAAGAATATCATTGGCTCCGTAGTTGATATCCTCGGACAGACGGGCGACAACAATGCCGAGATGCATGCCATCCTGGCCCAGTACAACCTGCCCTATAAGTATCCGAAGAATGTGGAGGAAGCTGCTGAGAAAATCGATGCTGCCATCACTCAGGAGGAGATCAGCAGGCGTGAGGATTTCCGCGATGTGTTTACCTGCACCATCGACCCCAAGGATGCCAAGGACTTCGACGATGCCCTCTCTATCAGACAGATAGATAATCTCTGGGAGGTAGGTGTCCATATCGCCGATGTGAGCCACTACGTCAGGGAAGGATCTACCATCGACAAGGAGGCGTACAGCCGCGCTACGAGCGTCTATCTCGTAGACCGCACCATACCGATGTTGCCCGAACGCCTCTGTAACTTCATCTGTTCGCTGCGACCTGACGAGGAGAAACTGTGTTACAGTGTCATATTCCTGCTCGATGCTGATGCCAACATCAAGAAGTGGCACTTGGCACATACCGTGATACGGAGCGATCGTCGCTATGCTTACGAGGAGGTGCAGCAGATCCTGGAGGACAATGGGGTGAAGGACGGTACGGGCGAGCCGGCTCCCCCTGCCACCAAGAACCATCCTTACAAGGGCGAGTATGCTGCCGAACTCATCCAGCTTGACGCCTTCGCCAAGAAGCTGCGCGCAGCCCGCTTCAAGAACGGCTCCGTGAAGTTCGACCGTGAAGAGCTCCACTTCGACGTCGATGAGCAGGGAAAGCCTGTGACAGCCTACTTCAAGGTGTCGAAGGATGCCAACAAACTCATCGAGGAATTTATGCTGCTGGCCAACAAGACCGTCGCTGAGAGCATCGGAAGGGTGAAGAAGGGCGCAAAGGCCAAGACGCTGCCTTATCGTATCCACGACCAGCCTGATCCGCAAAAACTGGAGAACCTGCGACAGTTCGTGTCGAAGTTCGGCTATAGGGTGAAGACCAGCGGCACCAAGGGAGCCATCACGAAATCGCTCAATGCCCTGATGGCCGATGCCGAGGGCACACGTGAGCAGAATGCCATCGAGACCGTTGCCCTCAGGGCGATGATGAAGGCCAAGTACAGTGTCCATAATATCGGTCACTATGGCCTCGCCTTCGACTATTACACCCACTTCACCTCGCCCATCCGTCGTTATCCCGACTTGATGGTACACCGTCTGCTGACGAAATATCAAGATGGGGCACGTTCTGCCAACAAGGAGAAGTACGAGGAGTATTGTGAGCATTGCAGCGATATGGAACAGATCTCGCAGAATGCTGAGCGCGACTCCATAAAATATAAGATGGTGGAGTTCATGGCCGACAAGATTGGCAATACCTATGATGCCCATATCTCTGGCCTCACCAGCTACGGCATCTATGCTCAGATCGATGAGAACCACTGCGAGGGAATGGTGCCTATCCGCGACTTGGGGCACGACTACTATGACTTCGACGAGAAGAACTTCGTGAT
>DFGG01000144.1:13373-17623 GCA_002371695.1 bacterium UBA3756 | reverse complement strand
GACCCCATCCGCATTCAGGTGGCCCGTGCCAACATCGAGCGACGTCAGCTCGACTTCACGCTGGCCGACGACTAACGCGTACCTTATATTTCTTCGCACACGAGGAAATGTTAAAAAGTAGCATGACAATAAAAAAATCCCGGTATTTGTTTGGCAGATATCGGGATTTTTGTCTATCTTTGTCCCCGGAAATTTAAATCTATCACAAACAAAGTTAAATGCAACAACAAAGAAAAGCCCTCAAACGTTTAGCCAGCCGCCGCTCGGCACAACTGAAGATATAGCCCCGGGCTATGTCCATCCGTTGCGTCGGCAGAGGACTGCATGAATGCGTATTGACGTGCGATCTTTGACTTACTGCTACAACTATGTCTTGTGATAGAGACTCCACAACAGTTTCTATGAAGCTCACTGGGCACTGACCTCAGCGGTCGTTGCCCAAACAACTCTTGCGCCCCCTTCTGCGGGGCATGCCAACGATTTATTACTATGTTTCCAATCCCTTTTTATGAAAGACAAGAAATTGAACAGCCTCAAGGACGAGGCGCTCGAAGATGAGTTCGAAAAGATTTTCCAGGAAGTCCTCAGTGAGACTGACCCAGACCTCCTGGATGACCTTCAAGACACTGCCGACGATGCCGACGGCGATGACACTCAGGACACAGACACACAGACACTCGACAATGCCGTGGCGCTGCTGAGGGAGAACGTGAAGAGGAACGCCGGCAAGGAGGGTGAACGCGTGTCGCCGCTCAGACTGGCCGTCAACATTCTCAAGGACTGCGACGACGACCGCTTTGGCGACTATTCCCTGATGGTCAGAATTGCCACTACCGACGATGTACTGCCCAGTCCCGACCGTTTCAGGTGTGATGTCTACACCAGCGACTTTTACCCCGTTTGCTCTAGCGAGCCACAATGCGAGGTAAGTCGTGACGACAATGAACTGGACTATGAGATTGACTGCACCCACATCTGGATGCCTGGCGTGTATACCCTTCTGGTCAGCGACAAGGAGAACGGCAACTCTGTGGTGAAGCTGGAGTTCCGCCTCGACGACCGTCTCAACATCTCTTATGAGGCGGCCGCCTATGTGCAGCCCTGTGATACCTACGATATGCTGGCCTTCTATTCCACAAGCTCTAATGACTGGTGCCGGTTGGCCCCCCTCCCCGGATTCCGTCAGTTACGTAGGAAGATACTGGACTCGGGGCGCTTCTTCATCTTCAACGAGGTGAGAAAGCAGCTGAATGCCCTTCCGCTCCTGCAGAACAGCAACTACATCTTCTGCACCTGCAATGGAGATCTCACCAAAAGCCACCTCTACAATTTCTGCAGCCAGATGGGTATCCGGAACTCCTTGGAGATAGTCGACTGTTCCACGCTCTACGACGCCACATGCAATAATCCCTTTGAACATCTGGGAGAGGTGCTGTACTTATTCGGCGGCAAGGTGGTGTGCCTGACCCACCTGGGAGCCCTCCTTACCACTGGTGGCAAGACCATCGTGAAACGGGTGCTCGACGAAATCAGGAATTCGCAGCCAGACAACAACCTCTGGCTCTGCGGAAGCCGGCAGGAAGTGATGGCACTGATGGACCAGTTCCCGTCATTCAAGGATTTCTTCACCAGCGACAGCTGGATCATGCAGGAGCCTTACACCGACTTCGAACTGGTGCAGGCTTTCTTCAGTCAGTTGGAAGAGGAACACCTGGAACCCTCCGACGAGGTGAAGGACCAGGTGACGCGTGTCATCCTCAAGGGATACCACCACGGCTCGCTCTCCAACTGGTCGCTTAGCGACATCCGGCGTGTCATCGCCGAGAACATACGGCCCCGCTATGTGCAGCGGGCACTGGATGAACTGAGTTTCGACGAGGTGCCACAACTGGAGGCCGCCGACATCGACACCAGCCTGTTTGCTGCCACTGCCGACACCTTCGAGCAGTGCATGGGCGAACTCAACGCGATGGTGGGACTCGACGAGGTGAAGCAGGGCGTCATCACCATGGCCAACAGCACCCGCTTCAATCTCAAGCGGCGCCAACAGGGACTGCACACCTCGGGCAACATGGCCTGCCACTGCATCTTCACGGGCAATCCCGGCACGGGGAAGACCACCGTCGCACGGCAGCTGGGACGGCTCTACCATTCCATGGGACTACTCTCGCGGGGAGAGGTGATCGCCGTTGACCGCACCCGGCTCGTGGGGCGCTACATCGGTGAGACGGAGGAGAACATGAAGGCCGTGCTCGAAGAGGCCCGGGGTAATGTACTCTTCATCGACGAGGCCTACAATCTCTACGACGGCAGCGGAGACCGTAAGGATTTCGGGGCGCGTGTCATCGACTCGCTGCTCACCGTGCTCTCTCAGCCCGACCCCGACATGCTCATCGTCTTCGCCGGCTACGAGAAAGAGATGGACGCGATGCTCAACACCAACCCCGGACTGATGGGCCGCTTCCCCTATAAGTACCGCTTCGCCGACTATGATGCCGACCAGTTGATGGAGATTGCCAAACGGCTGCTGGAGCGCGACGACTACATCCTGACAGATGAGGCCGCCTCCGTGCTACGTGCCTCCATCGTGATGACGCTCAGCCAGCGCACGCCAAACTTCGGCAATGCACGCTGGATAGAGCAGTACATCGTTGGGGGTATCATCCCCGCGATGGCCAACCGCATTGCCGCCACTGGCTCCGATGACTATCAGCACGTCGAGACCTGCGACGTACGCAGTGCTTATGAAAAATTCAACCCCAAGGCTACCGAACTGAAGCCCCGCCGCAAGGTGGGCTTCAGCTCCTGACAGGGGAGGGTACGTCAGCTCGATTTCATAATTGATGACGACTGAAGCAGAGCAGTGCCTCCTGCTTGACTATCATCGCAAAGTCGATGCCAACCTGTTGAAACGCCTTTATCAGGATCTTGTTCTCCATGAAAGTCTCGGCAGCGCGGGCTATTCGGCCTGTTTCTTGACGAAGACGATGGTGTGGCCGCTCATGTCGACGGTGACGAGTGAGTCGGGCTTGACGTCAACGAGACGGGTGAAGCCGTTCACCTTGCGGTCGGTGCGCACCTGTTCTGCCTCAGGACGGATTTCCTTCCCCACAAGGACAGACATCTGGCCGTCCTTCACGAGGGAGTCACCATGGAGCTCCCATGTGCCTTTGAAGATATTGCCGTCAGTATCGATGGCAGGCTTGTCGGCAGTAGCCGCCTGGGTGTAGTGTTCCGTCTCGGTCATGTGGCCGTCGGCCTTGATGTCGAGCGTTATCTGATAGTGCATGTCTTCAGGATTGTTGCCTGCAGCAGTCTTGTAGACCCATTGTCCGACGACGCCCTCCTTCCACTGGGCCGTCTTGTCTTCTGTGTTCTGGCCCTTCTGGTTGCAGGCTGTGATGCCAATAGCCACGAGGGCGGCAAGAATGATTTTCTTCATGTTCCTTATCTTCTTTTTATTGTTAATGCTCCGAAAGTGGGGGCAAAGTTAGGAAGAATTATTGAGATTCGGTAATTTTTCGGACGAAACTTTTGGTATTTGGCCAAAAAGCAGTACTTTTGTCGGGTCAACCATTGAACATTGAGCGATGATACGCTATACGAAGCGCGAGGAGATTTGGAATGCGGCATCCCACGGTGGAGGCATTCTGATGGGGGTGGTGTTCGGCATCATCTTCCTCGTGTGGTGTTTCCGCAGCGACAACGACTGGGCGAGGGTGGGGGTGATACTCTATCTCTTCGGCATGCTGGGTTCGTATGCTGCCTCTACGCTGTACCACTCGATGAAGCATCACTCGAAGTGGAAGGAGCGCCTGCGCCGCTGGGACCATGCAGCCATCTACTGGCACATCGCGGGTTCCTACTCGCCGCTGACGCTGGTGGCACTCCGGGAGCAGGGCTACTGGGGCTGGAGTCTCTTCACGTTTGTCTGGACTTGTGCCATAGCAGGCACCATCGTGAGCTTCATCCGTCTGAAGGAGCATTCCAACCTTGAGACATTCTGTTTCGTAGGCATGGGCCTGTCGGTGCTGGTGGCCTTCAAGCCGCTGATCGACTCGGTGTCGACGGCAGCGGTCATCTGGATTATCGCCGAGGGTGTCTGCTACATCACGGGAGCCGTCTTCTATTCCCTGAACAAGAAGAAGTATATGCACTCCGTGTTCCATTTCTTCGTGCTGGCAGGCTCTGTCTGTCATATCATCGCCGTTTGGGACGTGCTGATGGAATACTTATAATAATTCATAATT
>DFGG01000144.1:12572-13310 GCA_002371695.1 bacterium UBA3756 | reverse complement strand
TTTGGTTGTTTGAGTGAAAAGATGTAATTTTGCAGGCAAATTTGCAAATTTACATCAGATTATGGCTTATACACGAATGACCGCTGCAGAGGCTGCAGCATTGATTAAGAATGGCGATCAGATCGCTATGAGTGGTTTTACACCCGCCGGTGTGGCTAAGGCAACGACCAAGGAACTTGCCAAGCTGGCCGTGGCTGAGCATGAGGCAGGCCGTGAGTTCAAGGTGGCCATCTTCACAGGTGCCTCTACGGGACAGTCGACGGATGGTGACCTGGCCAACGCCCAGGCCATCAAGTATCGTGCTCCCTACACAACCAACCCCGACTTCCGCAAGCATGTGAATGCGGGCGAGATCCCCTACAACGACCTGCACCTGAGTCACATGGCACAGGAACTGCGCTACGGCTTCTACGGCGACCTGGACTGGGCCATCCTCGAGGTGTGCGACATCGAAGAGGTGGGCAATGACTATCATGTCTATCTGACGGCTGCCGGGGGTATCTCTCCCACAGGAGCCCGCCTGGCCAAGAAGGTCATCCTGGAGTTGAACTCATTCCATAATCCCAATGCCAAGTTCATCCACGACGTGTATGAGCCGTTGGATCCCCCTTACCGCAAGGCCATCCCCATCGAGCATGTCGGTGACCGTATCGGCAAACCCTACGTGAGCATCCCCAAGGAGAAGGTGGTGGGTGTCGTGGAGTGCAATATCCCCGATGAGGCCCGTGCCTTCAAGGA
>DFGG01000144.1:6734-12448 GCA_002371695.1 bacterium UBA3756 | reverse complement strand
CGTATCCCCAAGGAGTTCCTGCCCCTGCAGAGCGGTGTGGGCTCTACGGCCAATGCCATCCTCGGTGCATTGGGTGAGGACAGGCATGTGCCCGACTTCAATATCTATACAGAGGTGATCCAGAACTCTGTGATTGATATGATGCTCAGCGGCCGTGTGAAGGATGCCTCGGCCTGCTCACTGACGGTGTCTAACGAATGCCTGATGCAGGTCTACGACAACATGGACTACATGAAGAACCACCTGACGCTGCGCCAGAGCGAGATCTCGAACTCGCCTGAGATCATCCGCCGCCTGGGTGTCATCGCCATCAATACGGCGATTGAGGCAGACCTCTATGGCAATGTGAACTCCACCCATATCAGCGGTACGAAGATGATGAACGGTATCGGCGGCTCGGGTGACTTCATCCGTAATGCGTACCTCTCTATATTCACTTGCCCTTCAGTGGCCAAGGGCGGCGTGATCTCGTCGATCGTGCCCTTCGTGAGCCACCAGGACTCTTCGGAGCACGATGTGAACATTATCGTCACCGAACAGGGTATCGCCGACCTGCGCGGCAAGAGTCCGATGCAGCGCGCACAGACCATCATCGAGAACTGTGCTCACCCCGACTACAAGCAGTTGCTTTGGGACTATCTGAAGTTGGGTACAGGTGGACATACCCGTCACTGCCTGACGGCTGCCTTCGCCATGCATGACACGCTGGCTCGCAAGGGTGACATGCGTCTGACCGACTTCTCGGAGTACGTGAAGAAGTGATCTATAAGGTAGCAGATAATATCCTTTCGCCCTTGGGCGAAACCACTGAGCAGAACCATCAGGCCGTCGTGTCTGGTGGTTCTGCTCTGAACTTTGGAGATGGCCGTGAAAACTGGCTCCAAAGTCCAGATGCCCGTCCCTATGACTGTTTCGAGTCGCTGGTGGTGAGGTCGGTAAGAGAGGCGACGCACGACCTGCCGATAGACCTCGGCAGTCGTCGGCTGGTGTTCATCCTCAGCACCACCAAGGCCAATGTCGGGCTGCTGGGTAGTGCTGACGCAGAGCCGTCCATGCTTTATCCCGGTGAGAGTGCGCAGCGGATAGCCGACCGTCTGGGTGTATCTACTGCGCCCATTGTGGTCTGCAATGCTTGTATCTCTGGACTTTCGGCCATCATCCTCGCCTCCCGGCTGATGGCGACTGGCGCTTACGACCAGGCCGTGGTCTGTGGGGCTGATGTGCTGTGTCCCTTCATCACCTCAGGCTTCGAATCGCTGAAGGCAGTCTCGCCTGCCCCCTGTCGACCCTTCGATATGGAGCGTACAGGCATGAACCTCGGCGAGGCTGCTGCCACGATAGTCCTCTCCAAGGATCCCATGGGACAGACGAATCCCTGGGCCATCGGTACAGGTGCCATCCGTAATGACGGCTACGACATCAGTGCCCCTTCGAGAACGGCTGAAGGGGCCACACGAGCCTTGAAAGTCGCACTCGGAGACATGGATACCGACAATCTGGCGATGGTTAATGCCCATGGTACGGCGACGATGTTTATGGATCAGATGGAGTCGGTGGCCATCACGAAAGCAGGGCTCGGCGATGTGCCAGTGAACAGTCTGAAGGGCTACTATGGTCACACATTGGGTGCTGCCGGGATACTGGAGACGGTACTGACGATGAAGGCCCTCGACAACCATATCATTCTCGGAACCAAGGGCTTTGAGGAACTGGGTGTATCGGGAAAGGTGCGGGTGAGTGCCAGTCATCAGTCGACGGAAAAGACCGCCTTTGTGAAGCTGATTTCCGGCTTTGGCGGGGGTAATGCAGCACTGCTCGTTGATCACGTTGATCACGGGGACGGTTCTCCTGATCAATCGCTTCGCGAACGAGATCAGGAGAACCGTCCCCGTGGTCAACATCGCGTGCAAATCTCGCCTACAGACGTCACCGTGGATGGCAAACGAATAGAGTGCGAAGGCACGGGCAAGGCCCTGCTGACCAATCTCTACAAACGGTCCATCGGTGACTATCCCCGCTTCTACAAGATGGACCTGCTGAGCCGCCTGGGGTTTGTGGCCTCGGAACTGTTGCTGGCGAGCGAAGGCAAGGAACGATTTGTGGAATGCGATGGCCGTGCCGTTGTCCTCTTCAACCACTCCTCGTCGATACATGCCGACAGGGCCTATCTGGAATCGATACGTGATGCCGACAACTATTATCCCAGTCCGTTGCTATTCGTCTACACCCTACCCAATATCGTGACGGGCGAGATAGCCATCCGTAACCACTATCACGGCGAGACCTCTTTCTACATCTTGCCACGGCGCGACGAAGCAATCATCCGGATGGTGCAGCAGGCGACATTCTGCGATCCCGACACCAGAAGCATGATGACAGGCTGGCTCGACTGTGAGGATGAAGATCACTTCGAGGCCGACTTGTATATAATTCATAATGCATAATTCATAATTTATAATTATTTTATGCTTTCATTCTTTCGTTTTCTCATTTTTATTATTTAACTTTGCACCGCTAAACGTTTAGAATATGGAATCAAGACTAGTCATTTACAATACACTGACACGACAGAAGGAGCGTTTCGAACCTCTTCATGCCCCCAATGTGGGTATGTATGTCTGCGGCCCGACGGTCTATGGTGACCCCCATCTGGGCCATGCCCGTCCCGCCATCACCTTCGACCTGGTGTTTCGCTACCTGAAGCATCTGGGATATAAGGTAAGATATGTGCGTAACATCACCGACGTGGGCCATCTGGAGCATGATGCCGACGAGGGTGAGGACAAGATAGCCAAGAAGGCACGACTGGAACAGCTCGAGCCGATGGAGATTGCGCAGTACTACACCAACCGCTACCACCAGGCGATGGATGCCCTGGGCTGCGAACGCCCGTCGATAGAGCCCCATGCCACAGGCCATATCATCGAGCAGCAGCAACTGGTGCAGCAGATCCTCGACAATGGCTTCGCCTACGAGTCGAATGGCAGTATCTATTTCGATATCGAAGCCTACAACAAGAAGTATCACTACGGCATCCTCTCAGGTCGCAGTCTGGAGAACATTAAGGATGCCAGCCGCGACAATCTCGACGGTGTGGGTGAGAAGCGCAACCAGGCCGACTTCGCCTTGTGGAAGAAGGCACAGCCCGAACACATCATGCGCTGGCCGTCGCCCTGGAGCGACGGATTCCCTGGCTGGCACTGTGAGTGCACGGCCATGGGGCGCAAGTACCTGGGCGAAGAGTTTGACATCCACGGAGGTGGCATGGACCTGGTGTTCCCCCACCACGAATGTGAAATAGCTCAGGCTTTCGGCTCGATGGGGCATCAGGCTGTGAAGTACTGGATGCACAACAATATGATTACCATCGGCGGACAGAAGATGGGCAAGTCGCTGGGCAACTTTATCACCTTGGAGCAGTTCTTCACGGGCAACCACAAACTGCTCGAGAAGGCCTATTTGCCGATGACCATCCGTTTCTTCATCCTCTCTGCCCATTACCGTGGCACGGTTGATTTCTCGAACGAGGCCCTTGAGGCTGCCGAGAAAGGACTCGACAAGTTGCTGTATGCCATCAGTGACCTGGAGCGCATTCAGGCCGGTGACAAATGCGATGCTGAGACCGAGAAGGTGGTGAAGAGCCTGCGCCAGAAGTGCTATGATGCGATGAACGACGACTTCGCTACGCCTCAGGTGATCAGTCATCTTTTCGAGGCATGTACCGTCATCAACAAACTCATCGACCACAAGGCTACTATCTGTGCTGAATGTCTTGCTGAGCTGAAGGAGACGATGCACCTCTTCACCTTCGACATCCTTGGCCTGAAGGCCGAGAAAGGCAATAGCAGTGATGCCCGCGAGGAGGCCTATGGCAAGGTGGTGGACATGGTGCTGGAGCTGCGCGCGAAGGCCCGCGCCGAGAAAGACTGGGCTACCTGCGACAAGATCCGCGACGAGCTGAAGGAAGCCGGCTTCGAGGTGAAGGACACCAAGGACGGTGTCACCTGGAAACTGAACAAATAGTGAAAAAGATAATCCCCGCATGGTAGAGAGCGGGGATTTTCTTAGTTGCTTAGGTCGTAATCTACCATCGCCGCTACGCAGGAGTCAGACCATACATTCTCAGCCGTCTCTATCATAAAGGCATATCAGTTCCGATACGCCTCTCTTGTCATCTCTACGGCCAACGTCCGGTCGTGGAAATCCTCGAAGGAGAGGTAGTCGAGGCCTTTGTAAGGACGGTCTGTCCCCCAGGAGTTCTTCATGATGAAATACTTTTCTCCAGTGTCATCGTGGGCAATGCCTACGATGGCCATGGCGTGGCCTTTGCTCTCCCAGCAGACACCGTGATGCTTTCTGACAGCACGCTCGGTCTTTGCCAACAGCGAGTCCATGGGAATATTCAGGAACCGGTCTTGCAGCCAGTTGTCGGGCAGGGAGATGTCCACCTCTTTATAATAAGGCTCGCTTGAATTACTCGTCAGGGCGATGTACTCGCCGGGCTTACAGACACTGCGTGCAAACTCCTGCGCCGTGTATTCGGCACCGAGCATGAACACAAACCTGGGCGCAGGCGTGTCGATGCTCCGCATAGCATCATAGCCCACGATGCCGTGTTTCTGTATCAGCCGCAGCAGGGTGGCCCCCATCCCGCGCTTGCTCTCCGGTGCCTTCGGCTCGCGCTCCAGTGCTTTCTCAATATAATAAGGTGAGAGATTGACCGAGTCGCCCCACGCCAGATGCTCTGTCTCGATGGTGGCGAGCATGGCATAGATCCAGCACGTCTGACTCTTGCCCTGATCCTTGACGGGCGTCATGCGGTTGAGCACTTCATGGGTGAAATGCTTCGGCTCCTGCTGTACACAACCCAAGAGTAGTACAGCGCAAAAAACAAAAAGCGTATTCTTCAATTTCTCAATCTCTCAATCTCTCAATCTCTCAATCTCTCAATATCCCGGATTCTGCGTCAGGTTATGGTTCAGTGCCATCACGTCAGCGGGGATGGGATAGACGGTGGTGTGCCCGTCGCTCTCATCAACTTTCATGTCGTATTCATCCCCTTCGAACAGGCTCTCGTATTGCCTGAAGCGTATCAGGTCCTGTCGGCGCCAGCCCTCCCAGCAGAGTTCCAGCAGCCGCTCGTCGAGGATGTTGTCCAGCGTCAGCGAGCGTAGCGGCACTTTGGCCCTTCGGCGCACCTGGTCATAGTAGCCTTGTCCCATTCCAACCTCTCCCATGCGTAAGAGTGCCTCGGCCCTCATCAGTAGCACATCGGCATAGCGGAAGAGCACAATGTCGTTGTCCATCAGTTTGCCGTCCTTCATGGCGTTCTTGTCAACCGCATATTTCTTCATTCGGGCACCTGCCGTCTCAACATACGGGCTGAGGGTCAGTTCCATCTCCACAGCCTCAGGTACGTAGACAAGGGGGTCGCCCACCCGGTCGAAGACAGGCTGATAGTCGAGGTCATATACTTCACCTGCCCAGTAGTTCAAGTCGAAACGGGGGTCTTCAAGTTCAGTGTCGTAGCCGAACACCTCCAGCGTCTTCAGCGTAGCACACGAGCCGTTTTCCCCGCTGAAGCCGTAGGCTGCGGCGTGTCGTGAGTGCCATGAGCGGAACATGTTCTGCTGTTGGTTGTTATAGAGGTCCCTGTCCATGGCGATAGTCCAGATATTCTCCTTCGAATTCTCATTGTGTACGATAAAGTTGTT
>DFGG01000144.1:5009-6640 GCA_002371695.1 bacterium UBA3756 | reverse complement strand
TCGAAGCCCATTTCGCTCAGTATGACGCAATAAAAGTCAGTAGCTTCCCAAGCGTTCATCTTCTGCCCCCAGACATTGAACAGCAGTTCTTTTCCGTCGGGGTACACCTCGTCGGTCCAGTCATCATCTGAATATACTTCCGCATTCAGCATCAGCTTGGCCAGCACGAAGCATGCCACGGACTGGGTAACGCGGCCGTAGTAGTCGGTGATGGGGGCGCTTTTGCTTTCAGAAAGGTATTCGTAAGATGCAATCAGTTCGTTGAGGATGAAACTGAACACCTCGCTGCGTTCCGACTGATGCACCTCGTTGATAGATAGATCGGCAGAAGTGATGATGGGCACACGTCCGAAGAGATCCATCAGATACCAATAGTAGATGGCGCGAAGGGCGCGCACCTCACTGGTATAGGCCAGGAACTGCGCTTCGGTGATGAGCTGCCGGTGGTTTTCCAGCTGCACCAACGAGTGGTTGCACAGGGTGATGACCTTGTAGAGATATAGCCACGCGTTCTTGGGCAGGTCGTGCCCAGCCGACCAGGAGTGACGGTACATGTGTTGCCACAGTTCGCCGTCGTACCAGTCGGCGCGTCGTGTAGGCAGCATGGCTTCGTCTGAGCCGAAGGTCTGTAGGTCATAGACGCCTCGGCAGGTGCCCTGCAGGCCTTGTCCGTCTTCAGAGCCTCCGATGTAGCTATAGAGTGTGGCGACGGTGTTCAGGTAGAGGGCGTCGGCTGTCTTGTAGGCTTCTTCCTCGGGTATCTGGTCTTTGGGGGTCTCGTCGAGAGAGCAGGAGCATAGGCAGAGGACTGCGCAAATGGCGCAGTATACGGAACCGATGCGGTGTCTTCTATATTTCTTGTTACTCATAAATGTTCAATGTTCAATCTTCAATGTTCAATCTTCAATGTTCAATCTTCAATGTTCAATCTTCAATGTTCAATGTCCAAATCAGAACTTGATGCTGACGCTCATCGTATAGGAACGGTATGGAGGAATGACATTCTTGTCGTCGATGCCGAGGGTGCCGTTGATGACGCTTGAGTTGATCATCGGTGTCAGTCCGCTATAGCCGGTGATGGTGGCCAGGTTGTTGACAGAAACCGATAGCCGCAGTAGCTTGATGTATTTCGAGGCGACGGGCACGTTCCAGCCGATGGTCAGGTAGTCGATGTTCACATAGTCGCCTCGCTCCAGCCAGTAGTCGCTGATGGTTTGGTCGATAAGCTTCTGTTCCGGGGCACCTTTCATCACGTTGTAGTTAGGCAGCGACAGCAGGTTCATGTAGGTATTGGCCGTGCCGTTGTAGATATGGTGTCCGAAGGCACCGTTGAGTTGCATCGTCACGTCCCAGTTGTGGTAGCGGAAGGCGATGTTCGAGCCCATCGTAGCCTTGGGCGTCGCTTGTCCGCAGATGTAGCTCTCACTGGTCACGTCGAAAACCTTGTAGCCATTGATGACGTCGACCACTCCATTGCAGTGTGGCAGCACGAACACGCCGAGCGGCTCTCCCACCACCTGGTTCACCACGCCGCTGGCTCCGTGGAATCCGGCTCCCCAAAGATCGGAGATGCCCTTGCTCGCAGGAGCCGTCAGATACTGTCCGTTGTGATAGCCGTCGAGGGAGAGCAG
>DFGG01000144.1:3307-4887 GCA_002371695.1 bacterium UBA3756 | reverse complement strand
GGGGTGATGCCGAAGCCTATTTCCAGTCCCTTGCTCTCCATCGATCCGATGTTTGCCAACAGCTTGTCGTAGGTATAAGGTGGCACGGGCACGTCGTAGACATATAGCATGTCGGTGGTCTTCGAACGGTAGAAGTCGATGGTGGCAGCGATACGCCCACCCCAGAGTGACACGTCGAGACCCACGTTGAAGGTATTCTTCACCTCCCACTTCAGGTCTGGGTTGGCATTTCGGATGATGCCCAGCGTGGTGGCAGGAGCCCCGCCTACCGATACCACGCCGTTGGGATGCACCAGCTGCAGGGAGTTGTAGGAGTCGATGCCGCCGAGGCTTCCCGAGCGTCCCCAGCCGATGCGGAGCTTGGCATTGGTGATGCTCGTCAGCGACTTCATCCAGCGCTCTTCGCTAATGACCCAGGCACCGCTGACGGAGGGGAAGAAACCCCAGCGATTGTTCTTACCGAATTTCGACGAGGCATCGCCACGGGCGTTCATCGTCAGCGTGTAGCGCTTGTCGAAAGTATACTGGGCACGGAAGAGAAACGATTCCATGTGCGCATCGATATAGTAGGAATCGGTGCCGTCCCATGGGCGTGCGGCACCTGCGGAAAGATTCTCGTTGCTGAAATCGTCTGACGAGAGGTTGGTCACGGTGGTGAAGAATCCTGTCTTCTTCTGTTTGCTGGCTTCTGCAAGTCCCATCAGCTTCAGGGCCGATTTCCCGAAGTCGAGCGAGTAGTTCAGCGACAAGTTGCCCAGCAGGTCTTCATCCTTGTTATTCCCTCGGTAAGCCTCTCCGTGGCTCCAGACAATGGAGGGATAGAAATGGCCGTTGTTGACGTTGCTGTAAGTGTACGATCCGAAGGCACTCAGGTCGAGGTTGCGGGCCAGGTTGACGGTCACGTTCAGATGCAGGTTGATGTGGCTGTTGTCCTCGTCTTGTTTCATCTTCAGCAGCGAGTAGGGATTGTTGATCCATACGGCCTCCGGAATCTGTATGTAGCTGCCGTCGTTGTTGGGGCCTTCGGGCACGGTGGGGTTGAAGGTGGCAGCCGAGTAGAGCAGCTTTTGCTTGAAGGGCAGCACGTCGTTCTTCTGGATGGAGCCGAAGATGCCCAGGTCTACTTTCAGGCGGTTGTCGAATGCCTTGTTGCTGATGTCGAGCTTGGCGAAGTAGCTGCGGTATTTATTGTTACGAATCACCGTCTGGTGCTCCATTACGCCCACTGACGCACGGTAGTTGGCCGTCTGTGTACCGCCGCCGAAGGCCACGTGGTGGTTGTGTACGAATCCCGTACGCTCGATGCTGCGGCCGAAGTCGGTATCGCCTCCCTGGTCAAAGTAGGGTATGCCGATTTCGTCACCTGTCTGTCTGAACTCTTGTGCACTGAGCATTTCCAGTCGCTTGTATATCTGCTCGAAGCCCACGGTTCCGTCGTATGAGATGTGGAACTGCTGCCCCTTGCCCTTCTTCGTGGCCACTTCGATGACGCCTGCAGCTCCACGGCTGCCATATTGTGCCGTCTCCGAGGCATCCTTCAGGATGGTGAAGCTCTGGATGTCGGAGGGGAAGATGGCTGA
>DFGG01000144.1:0-3186 GCA_002371695.1 bacterium UBA3756 | reverse complement strand
AGCGAGGTGGTACCCCTGACGCGTACAGCCGACACCATCGCCTCCTGATTGCCGGTAATCTGGACGCCGGCAGCCTGTCCGTTCAGGGCATCGAGCGACGAGGTGATCAGACCCTTGTTCATCCTTTCCGCCGTCACCTGGTCTACGGCACCGGCCAGCGCACTCCTGCTCACGTCCAGGTAACCAATCCTTACGGCCTGTATCGTGGTGTCGCGCATCACCTCCTGTGCAACCGCCCCAGAACTCAGCACAGCGGCTGACAATATGGTTAGTATCTGTCTCTTCATTTTGAATCTTAGTTATTCGATTGCAAAGTTACGAAATAATTCTGACATACAGAAGCTGTTTTGGAAGATTAACGCAGTTCGCCCCATAAATAAAGGCAATTCGAGGAAAATTGGGGAAAGTCCGCAAGGTGCCACTACGCAAATCGATGCAGATTGTGGAACGAATTAGGTTCCAATTCGGACTCGGCTTTGCCGCTTCGCTCGTCGAAGAACCCCCGATAGCCCCATGTCAGATAGTTAAACTTTCTTAACGACCTATGCAAATCAAGGCATTTCTCGGCATTTTTCCGGTATTGTTCTACGCGAACGAGAGTAAGGTAAAAACATCAAGGCACAGATTATCATAGGACATCCCAATAAACTGCGATTGAAATAGTGTGAGAGGAAACAAAAAGGTCATCCATTTTACAATGAAATCAAGCCGTAAATATAAAGATGTGTAAAAATAGAGGGGAGAACAAACATACTTTCGAAGAAAAATCGTATATTTGCGCAATAAAGATTCTCGAAGTATGACAACCTATACAAAATTCAAGGAATACATCTGGCTGGTGAACACCATCTACCAAGCCAGAAGCATTACGCTCGCAGAGATTAACGAGAAGTGGCTACAGACGGAAATGAGCGAGGGAATCCCATTGTCACGAACAACCTTCCATCGCCATCGTATTGCCATTGAGGAAATCTTTGGCCTGTATATTGATTGCGACAGGAATAATGGTTACAAATATTCCATTGGGAATAGACATGTGTTGCAAGAGAATAGTGTGCAGAATTGGATGCTTTCTACGCTTTCAGTTAGCAGTACGGTAAGCGAAAGTCTGGTTTTGAAAGACAGAATACTCTTAGAACCTGTCTCTTCTGGGCATGAGTACTTGTCGACAGTCATCGAAGCAATGAGGCGAAGCGTTAGGATAAAGGTTGCCTATCAACGTTATGGAGCAGACAAATCCAAAGACTTGGATTTCGAGCCATATTGCATCAAACTGTTCAATAGGCGTTGGTATGTATTAGGGCATTATCAGAAGACAGACCCATCAGACAATGTTATTGATGATTTCTTTGGTGTTTTTGCCTTTGACAGAATCTGTAGCCTTTCTCTGACAGACATTAAGTTCACCATAGATCCCGACTTTGACGCAGAAGCCTATTTTGAAGAATGCTTTGGTGTCGTGGTTCATGACGACACGATGGTAGAACGAGTTGTTATTAGGACATTCGGACAAGAGCGGTTCTATTTGAAAGATCTCCCTTTGCATCACAGCCAAAGAGAAATCGCACGAGGGGATGATTACACGGACTTTGAGTTGACTTTACGTCCTACAATGGATTTCTGTAATTGCCTGCTCAGTCATGGCTGTCATATTAAGGTGCTTACCCCAGAGTGGCTTGCGTTAGAAATCTTCGAGATGCACGCAGAAGCGGCCCGACTTTATGGGATTGATGCTAAAGGATTTTACGAGTAAAACGTATTTTCTTTGCAGTTGTTCCACGATTTGAAACAACTATGGCCTATCTTTGCAGTCGTAAAACTAAAAATGTAGATGATGAGTAAGTTCAGTGAGATGACAGATGAGCAGTACTTTGCTGCACAGAATGAGTTCATGGAGAAATACAAGGCTCCTGCGTGCGAACCTATTGAGGTCTTGAACTTGATTATGCGCCGAGAGTTTGCTGAAGCCATTCTTAGTGGTGAAAAGAAAGTCGAGGTTCGCAATGGTTCTGAACACTATTTCAATCGCCTTACTGACAAAAAGGTGGATAATTGGATGACAGAACATCGTGACGAGCCAGGTATGGATATGGAGGCTTTCAATGAGTTCATGTGTGCTACAAGACCTGTATTGAAGATTCACTTCCATGATTACAACAAATCGTGGTATCTCGATGTGGAATGTACGGAGAATGCGCTGATAGCAGTCACCAGACAAATTGTTGAGGACTTGCAGCAGCGTTTTGACTGCCATGAGTTTGACGAGATTCTTGAAGAATGTGAGAAACAGCAAACGGATGAACGTCCGCTGTTCTATTACTTTGTGATAGGTGATGTCTTAGATACCGATTTGAGGCCTATGAGTTTGCCAGATGGCTTTAAAACCGTTAATGAAGACAAGACGTATACAACGACTGAGGCATATAGAGAAGCAGAGCGCATTTTTGAAGAGAAAGGTAATACTACCAATTTGGAAGATGAAGTTCTCTCCAACTTCCATGACTTGCTTTGGGCATGTGATGACAAATTCATCAAGTTGTTCGATATTCACGTTTTTCCGGATGTCGATGATGAAACGGAGATTGTGGACAACAGAACAGATTTCGACTTGTTTGAAGATGATGAACCTGTAATTATTCTTGTTCCAAAACTAAAATGTCGATTTAGATATATGGGAATCTCATGCAGAGGATATGAATTCAGCAACGGATATTCCATTTCGTGTGAATTTGATGAAGATAACACATTCAAGGGCAGCGAGTGTGTTAAGCGGCTAATGCAACTTATGGATCCAGATGGAGATTGTGATAAGTTTATCAAGAGACATAATAAAAGCAATCTGTAATTTTGGGACTATATAAGAGCACTCTATGATATTATTATCAATAATAGACGAAAACTATGGGATGGGATGTCGTACAAATTGGATTAAGACATAACTTGCCTGTCCACGATCCTTTTGCTACAGCAAAAGAAGTTGTTAAGAGAATGAATAAGAATGTCAGACTCGTATATAGAAATGAATACGAGTATGATAGTGTAAATAACGTCGTAAGAGAAGCTGGAGGTGATGAATATATCGAACTTGGGAAGTATGAAGTGAATAATTCTACAGACTACCTACAGATGATAGCCTCTGATTATCAGGCACCTCAGATACCGGAATCTGTAGGTGAAGAAAAATTG
>DFGG01000028.1:10037-12448 GCA_002371695.1 bacterium UBA3756 | reverse complement strand
TCTTTACTTAACGATTTTATTATTTCAATTTTCTATCTTCAATCTCTCCTCAACGGCAAACTTGCTCTTCCGCCGCATCTCCTTGTCCTGATCCATCACGCAGTGGATACCCCGCTCGCGCATAGCTTCCGAGTCGTGGATGTGCTGCGATTTAAACTCACCTTGCTTCGAAAACAACACCCTCACCAGGAAAAATGCCATCCCGATAGCAATTATTAACGTGGATACAACGAGAGTTTCAATCATTTTTTATACCTTTGCAGCTGATTTGCAGCCATATTCGGGTGCAAAGTTAAGCATTTTGCGTCAAATTCAATCAAAAATATCATTAATAATGAATAAAAACGACTTAAAACCTGCTGAAGTCTTCGCCGAATTTGCGAAGATTAACCAAATTCCCCGTCCTTCGAAGCACGAGGAGAAGATGATTGAGTATCTGAAATCATGGGGTGAGAGCCATCGCCTGGAGACAATAGTCGACAAGGTGGGCAACGTGCTGATACGCAAGCCGGCCACCCCCGGCATGCAAGACCGCAAGGCCGTCATCCTGCAGAGCCACATGGACATGGTGTGCGACAAGCTCGTCGATCTGGAGTTCGACTTCAACAAAGAGCCTATCCGCACTCACATCGAAGGCGAGTGGCTCACCGCCGATGGCACAACCCTGGGGGCCGACGACGGCATCGGCTGCGCCATCCAGCTGGCCATCCTCGCCTCCGACGACATCCAGCACGGCCCCCTGGAGTGCGTCTTCACACGCGATGAGGAGACGGGACTCACTGGCGCCAACGGCATGGAGGCTGGATTCATGACGGGCGACTATCTCATCAACCTCGACTCGGAGGACGAAGGCCAGATCTTCGTCAGCTGTGCCGGAGGGCGTAACACCCAGGCCAGCTTCTCCTTCGAACGCGAGAATGCCCCTGCAGGCAGCTTCTTCATGAAGGGCGAGGTGAAGGGACTCTTCGGAGGCCACTCCGGCGACGACATCGACAAGAAGCGGGCCAACGCCATCAAGATCATGGCACGCTTCATCTTCCAGGAGATGAACCGCTACGAAGGCATACAACTCGTCAGTTTCCACTCCGGCAAGCTCCACAACGCCATCCCCCGCGACGGCCTCTTTGAGATTGCCGTGCCCAACGAGGTGAAGGAAAATGTGCGAGCCGACTGGAACGTGTTCGCTGCTGAGGTAGAGGATGAATTCCACGTCACCGACACACAGATGCAATTCTATATGGAGAGCACCAAGGAAAGCCCCATTATCCCCCCAGCCCTGGCCAGAAACTTCATCTGGGCCCTCCAGGCCGTCGACAACGGCGTGTTTGCCATCTGTCAGGACGAGGCTCTGGGAGGCATGGTCGAGACTTCGAGCAACATCGCCAGCGTACACTCCTCACAGACGTCCATCGACATCGTTAGCAGCCAGCGGAGCAACGTGATGTCTAACCTCGACAACATGTGCGCCTCCATACGAGCCGCATTCGAACTCGCCGGCGCCAAGGTCTCCACCTCAGACGGCTATCCCGCCTGGAAGATGAAGGCCGACTCGAAACTCACCAAGCTCGTCGTCGACTCCTACAAGCGGCTCTTCGGCAAAGACCCCATCGTGCGAGGCATCCACGCCGGACTGGAGTGCGGACTCTTCTCTGAGCGATACCCGCAGATCGACATGGTAAGCTTTGGCCCCACTCTCAGAGCTGTTCACACTCCCGACGAGCGACTGCACATCCCCACCGTCCAGATGGTGTGGGACCACCTGCTCGACGTGCTTAAAAACATTCCCCAGCGATGAAATCCCTATCACGCGTACCTATTATTATATGTGCCCTGCTGCTTCTCGCCTCGTGCGGGAAGCAGCAGAAGGCCAAGTCGATGGTGAAGGAATTCGTCAATGAAAATGCCCGTCAGGAGATCGACATCCGCTCATTCTCCGACCTCGACTCCACCCGCGTCATCTCCGACTCGCTCATCCAGGATCTGCGACAGCGAGCCAAGAGCGATCCCCTCTTCAAGTCGGCACCCCTCAGCGATTTCAGTGCAGGTTCCTACCCCACCCTGCTCTACATTCGCATGCGCTATCAGGAGCCTGGCGACACCCTCGAAGCTGCCAAGACCTTCTATTTCGACCGCGATTTGACCGGAATTATAGCCTTCAAATAACTTTTTTCAAAAAAAGTCGGCAAAACATTTGGCGGTTTCAGAAAAAGTGCGTACCTTTGCACCCGCAATCAAGGAGATAACCCCAAGGTTTCTAGCTCCGAGGTCCTGAAGGAAGGATGGGTGAGTGGCTGAAACCAGCAGTTTGCTAAACTGCCGTACGGGTTCCCGTACCGGGGGTTCGAATCCCCCTCCTTCCGCAGGCCGAGGGATTTTCTCTGCGAGTGCATCTTTGAAATGTTGGTCGATTC
>DFGG01000028.1:7694-9936 GCA_002371695.1 bacterium UBA3756 | reverse complement strand
GGTTCGATTCCCCTATCGACTACTCGGAACATCCGAAAATCCCCTGTAAATCAACGATTTGCAGGGGATTTTACTTTCTTAGGGTGTTAACATGAACCTTTATACGGAGGCTTCCCGCAATTCTATGGAGGCGCTATAGGAAAAAATAAAAGTTCCGTAGAATCGTAGGGATCTTCCGTGGAATCCTATGGAGCCTTCGCGTGATGATACGCGCGTATATATAGTTGTTATATGCTCTTTTTATCCTACACCTCTTACACTTCCTACACCAGACTAAGGTGTAGGAAGTGTTAGAGGTGTGGGTTGATTTCTTGTTTCGCTATATATACGCGCGCGTATAAGATAGTGGATAAATACTCTATAGTCTTCAGCGTCTTCGAAGATAATCTGACAGTTGATTCCACGTAGCATAACGTGATGAATACCTGTTGCACTTTGTTCCCTTAGTTGTCTTGCCATACTATTTGATTAACTGCTGCAAAGTTACGAAATATTTTTCTGATCAAATAAATTAAGAAGAAATTGCACATCGTTCCTAACCCATTGTGCTCTTGGGAACCTATTTTGGGCATCGACAGAAAGTAACGACATTTGGTTCAAAACAGTTTTTTCCCGTGAGGATAGTCGTCAGGGGCGAATCTTTCACGCATTCAAATATTAACATCTTATTATAGATAATCTGATTTTTAGATTTTAGCAATTGTCTCATAGACCGTCCTGAGTGATTGCATGTCCATGATATCTTTTTTTTGCCTACATTCCACAACATCAAGAAAGGCTCGTATTTCGTTGAAATAGCCTTGAAAATAAATTTGATTGTTGGGGAGTGTGGGAGTGAAGTTGTTGCGAGAGTAGATATGTTCGATGATTCTATTACACGAACAGACTTTCTCGCATGGAATGCCGAAGATGGTGGAGGGTTTTGATTCGAAATTCAATTCTTCCATCTGCGAGAGACGATAAACGCCAGACGAAGTGCAAACTTTGAGGGATTCTTCGGCATTAGTCCAAGTATATGCGGTGGAGAGTTCGAGAGTGCCGACGATGTGGGGATGACGGAGCATGAGGATATAGGACGCTGGCGCGATTTGCTGGCAGACGATGATTTCGGGGGGCCCAAAAAGATAGGTAACGAGGTCGAGGGGATGGATGTAAAGATCGAGCAAGGCACTGCCCTCTGGATATGCCCCCGTTAGATAATGAAGATCGTAACTGATAAGATGCTCTTTGCCCAGCCGCTTTTGAAGAATCTGCACGGCAGGGGCGTAGCGTTTCTGCAAGCCTACCATGACGACAGGAGATCCATAAATGTGCTGAAGGTCGATGAGTGCATCAAGTTCCTGTAGCGATTGGCAGGGCGGCTTCTCGATGAATGATGACTTCCCATTTTTTAATATCTGTGAGGCAAGGGAGAAATGGGCAGAGGGTGAAGCGGCAACAAATATGCCTTTCACTTCATCATCGTTTAATATCATGTCAAGCGAGGTGGTTGCTTTCACATGAGGAAACTTCCGTTCTATCAGCTGGGCTTTCCGCTCAGACGTGACGCAGATATATTTCAGCGGCACGCCGAGATAATGAAGTACAGGGTAAAGATTGGTGAGCGAGTGTTGGCCCATGCCGACGAAGGCATAAGAATGTTGGTACGTTTGGGCGAGGAAGCGCTCGGTGCGGAGGCGTTTGTAGCGGTCTATCAATTGTTGTATCATAGTGTCTTGAAATATTGGTGATAGGTTGTGCGCGGGTTTTCCGTCCACTGATATGGACCGTAGAACTTCTCTATGAGGCGTTTAGGCAGAAGTCGCTCCATGTTTCGCATGAGAATGATGTCATATTTGCGGTGGAAGTTAATCCAGCAGCCGTTGCAGTTCTTGGAATAATGGCAATGCATCTGGCAGGATGTCACGCTATTGAAAATCTCGTCGAGAGATTGACTATGAATATTGCCAAGAGTAACGTCGAGATTCTGGCAAAGTGGTACATCACCGTTGCTGTGGATGACAAGACTGCTCATGATGCTTTGGCAGCGCAAACGCAAATGTCCGTTACGCCACTGGTCGTAGAGTGCTACGAAGTCGAAGTTTTCTTGCGTCTGGTGGATGCTCGCAGGAATCTGGCTGATGAAGTCCGAGGCCGTCAGCAGTTCGCTCGTTGTGTCGAAGAATGCCATTGTGCCGTAGATGCCGATGCGGATGTCTACATCGTAATGTTTGGCAACATCAATAACATACGCCATGTCATC
>DFGG01000028.1:0-7575 GCA_002371695.1 bacterium UBA3756 | reverse complement strand
CCTCCACCACCTGAATCACCCGGTCATAGCCGTCACGCCCTCGCATCCGCTGGTAAGTCTCGCGGCCGCCGTCGAGAGAGACGTACAGGTGCCGGGGCTGATAGAGACGGACGGCATCTATGACACGACGGGGCGCGAGACAATTAGACAGTAGCGTGTAGTTCGGGTGATGCTCGCAAAACCACGCCATGATTTCCGCAGCCAGTGGGTGGAGGATGAACTCGCCGCCCTCCAGTCCTACGGTTGTCCGTTTGGTGACGCATCGGCTCTGCATGATTCGCTTGATGTCTTCGAGTGACAGGTGTTCCACCTTCTTCTGCCAGATATTGCAATGCTTGCAGCGCGACTGGCAGGCTGTTGTCGAATAAATCATCAATTGCGACAGGCGCTTGTGGCGCGGACGCATGATGTTGTTCAGATAGAGGTAGCCATTGTAGGCATAATCGTAAATCGTGTACATAAAATTCGTTGCAATTTTGTTCTCTACTTATAAAGTCCAAAATTGCAACGAATGACTGCACAGGACAAGAGGCTATTTTCTCAGTTTACCTTTGCTTTCCAAATATTTCAAGAACGCTTCCCATTGCGAAGCGCGACGAAGGCGGTTGGCTTTTACACGTTCGTCGTCAATGAATTGGGCAGGATAGCAGTCATAGAGATAGTAGTGACCATCGTCAATGACCTCGCCGTCAATTTTTCCGCAGCAGAGTACGAGGTCATCAAACATTTGGCTACAGATGAGGCTGACGAAGGTGGCTCCACTGGAAAAGAGATATTCGCCATCGAGATAGATATCTATCCCAGCAAGCAACGGGATTTCTTCACGCAGTGGCTCCATCGCGTCACGGAAGCGCAATTCACGGGTGTTTAGGTCGAACCATTCGATGTCATCATCGGTAAATACGGCACCGTGGTCACCTCTGGCTTTTGTGGGCATGACACCGTATGCGCATAGTTCCGCCATCGGTTCAGTCTGATTGTCGTCACTGACGTTAACCGCTTCGTCATCATTGCTGCAGGCTGTCAGCGGCAGGGAAAACGTGGCAATGGCTATCGCCATCATCCAGGCAAGGGGTTTGTAATGCTTCATGTTCATTTGTATTTAAAAGGGTTGTCTCTATTTATATAGTCCCTAAATCGTCAAAAAGACTGCACCGTTTACCAGGTAAATCTGATGCCCAAAGGCAAAGAGAACATAAACGGATGATCTGTGCGGTAGGTCTCGATGTCGCTATGCATCGGAATGAAGAATTGCAGACTTGGCTCGGCAAACAGTCCGATGTTGGGAGTGAAATTGTATTGCAAGCCAAAGCCTGTACCAACTGACCACTGCCACGGAGCACGGATAGTAGACTTATCGGTAGCTTTCAATGCGTTATGTAAGTAGTAGCTGGTTTTGAGCGGCGAGTAGACGGGGATTTCTGTCGTCACGCCGAGACTGCCGTAGAGGCTCCATGCATTGCCAGAGAACATGTTGTAGATGCCTTTCAGTGGGATGCCGATATAGTGAATGGTCTGCTGTTCATTGATAGTATTACCGTTTGAACCCATCTCAAACTCGGACTTCAACCTACTATAGTTCAGCCCGGTCTCCAATGCAAAGCGACTATTTAGTCTATACGTCAATGCCAACGAGAAGTTGACGGGCATATAGTGGTGGCTCTTGCGGACGATTTTGTCTGTGCCTGTGCCTAAGGCATCTCCGGCATTGCTCAGTGCAATGTTCATAATGACGCCTCGGCTATGACTGCTGTCGTCATCAGGCATCTCGGCCAGGAAGGCCGCATAGTCGCTCCAGTTCTCAAAGGTGACAGGCGATGGGGGCTCACCCGTCGTGGCTATCATCGGTGTTTCTGTGAAGCCGTAAGGACGATTATAATTCTGTTCACCAAAACCTCCAGCGTATGCAAGATCCACCGACCATTTTTGCAGACGTCGGATGCTGGTGGCTGGCTTTTCGGAGGATAAGTCTGCGATGTCGTCATGAGGAATCTCAACCTCGTGCATTGTCTTTGCCGTATCGTTCAGTATCGTGTCTGTATTTGCCTGTCCTTGTGCAACCATATTAAACAAGGTGTCTGCCGTGGCGGAATCCGTAGCCTGAGTTATTTCCATTGGAAGGCTATCAATTGTAATAATCGTAGAATGGTACGTTGGCAAACGAACAATCACTGGCTCTTGTGACTGGTTTGTCTGTGATTCTTTGGATGTCTCTTTCTGTTTCGCCACAACTGGCTTTTCATCCTTGACCGCAGTATTTCCTTTCTTGAGCAGGAATAACGTAACAGGAACAAGTAGAAGCAGAAGGCCGGCCACCCAATACTGCTGCATCATCTTGCGCAGCATTTTCTTCGCCCGTGCCAGTTGCGACGATGACGAATGTGGCTCGATGCCCAGCATGTCGGAAATCTCTTTGTGTGACATCCCTTCAAACACAGAGAGTCGAAATACCTGCCCGTAACCCTCCGGCAGATGGTCAACAAGCTGCACGACATCCTCCAGTGGCACGCCTCTCACTTCGCTCTCACCTTCAGGCATCTGCAAATGCTCTGCTTCTTCCAGTTGCACAAAAGTCGCCTTCGCCAGATGGTCTTTGTATTTCGACGCCACATTTCTCGTTATCGACATCATCCATGCCTCTGCTTTCCTGTCATCGCGGAGCTTGTCAAAAGAGGTAAAGATAATCACAAACGAGTCATGCAATACATCGCTGATGGCTTGTTCATCGCTGATATACCGACGGCATACGCCCCTCATCTTCCGGGCGTATGCCTTATACAATTCTCCGAGGGCATCCGCATCCCCCTGTCTGCACTGTTCTATCAGCCTTGTTATCTCCATCGTAAACATACCATTTCTATTTATATAGTCCTACAAGAGAGAAAAAGACTGCACCGTCACGCACATTTTTTTATTTTGAGGCCGTGATTCTCTTGTCTTCAATCATGGCAAAGATGGCAGCAGCATGTCAAAGAATCCTTCACACTCACCCATGAAATCGATGATGTCATTGGTATCGAGAAATACATTCATCGTGCTCTATCCTCCCACATTTCATCAAGTTCTTTGTCTAAATCGAAGTCTTTGGGCAAAGGGCCACACGTCATTGCCAACACCTTTGCCGAAGGCTTATTTACCTCCTAACCGTTATTATATAACTTTGCTGCAAAGTTACGATATTTTTCCGAATCGGCAATGCTTTTACCAAGAATACTATCACTATTTTGGGTTTAGTACGTCCCATTGCTATATATACGCAACACATACTAAACTTTGGCAGCCGTCGAGGATGGCTTGAGCGGAGCCAGAAGGGTCTAAGCCGGGAGAAAGGATAGTCTAAACCGGGAGAAAGGACGGAGTAAACAGGGAGAAAGGATAGGGTAAAGTCATCGTGCAGCGGGCGTGGTTAATATTTGCGGCTCCCGCCGTAAATGATTACGGCCCCCGCCGTCAATGTCTGCGGCGGGGGCTGTGAACCGGTGAACCTATTGTAACCCTATATATTCAGAGGTGGATGTTGACATCCAGGCCTACCTGAATGGGATTGGCCTTCTGTGCGAAGTAGGCCCGCCCCCCAGCCGCACTGGAGCTGACAGCAAATGTATTGTAGTGAGTGTTGGTCAAGTTGCGGCCCCAGAGTGTGACGACGACGGGTCCGAAGTCGTAGTCGGCATGGGCGCCGAGCAGGGCATAGAACTTCTGCGCGAAGGTATTGGCCTCGTCCCACCAGGTCTTGCCCTGTCCGGTGAGGTTCAGGCCGATGGTAAACTTGCTGATGTGGTAGTCGGCCATGGCGCTGAAGGTGTGCTGGGGAATGAAGGGCACCGAGTTGCCATTGTAGTTAATCTGGTGAGAGGGGTCCGTATCCGACACACCCTCGTACGGGTAGAAGTTTTGATGCACATACTCATCAAACTTGGCACTGGTGAAGGCGTAGGTAGCCCCCCAGTCGAGGCGGTTGTCGAAGGCACGTCCGCGCAGCGTCAGCTCGGCACCGAGGGAGTGGCTCCGTCCGGCATTGGTCATCATGCGGCCATAGTTGGAGCTGGGTATCATCTGTGACAGCTGCTGATTGCGTATCTTCATGTAGTAGAGGGCCAGGTCGAGGTGCATGCGGCTGTCGAAGAGGTTGAGATGAGTGCCCAGCTCGAAGTTCCACGACTCCTCGGGCTTGTAGGAGATGGTCTCGTCGATGGCATCGTAGTCGGCCTGCTGGTGGCTGACGTCGTAGTCGCCGCGCATGGCGTCCTGCTGGTGGGCGTTGAGGTCGGTCTGCAGGATGTCGCTGAACATCTGTATGTTGTAGCCTCCGGCGCGGTAGCCCTTGGCGACGATGGCATAGACGTTGCCGAGGCTGTTGCCCAGGCTGTAGGTGAGTCCCACCTTTGGCAGCAGCTGGGTGTCGTGACGAGTGCGGCTGTCGGCGACGCGCGAGGTCAGACGGTAGGTGGCAGTGGCCTGTGCGGTGCCGCCGGTCATGTTCATATAAGCGAGGGCGTCGTAGCTGATTTTCATCCAGTCGTAGTTCAGGCGGAGACCGAGGGTGAGTCTGAGGCGGTCGGTGAGCAGGATGTTCGACTCGTGGAACACGGCGAGGTTGGCCTGCGGTGTGTCGAACGCCTCGGGCACGGCCATCTCAGCCGACATGTTGATTTCGGCCTTCTCGACAGCGGCCTGTGCCGCCTTCTCGGCAGCGGCGGGGGCGGCCTTCTCGGCAGCGGCCTGAGCGGCGGCCTCGGGCATGCCCTGGGCCATCATCTCCGCCTTTATCTGCTCAATCATTTGGGGCAGCATACGTCCCATCATGGCCTGCTTCATGGCGTTGGTCATGGCATTGGTGATGGCGCGGCCGATGACGCCCGTGATGGCATCGCCGAAGTAAACGGGTGCATCGGTGTGGAGCCACTGGTAGGAGCCGAAGAGGCCCGTGGCGTGCTGCCAGCGGCTGTCGCCGTGGCTGCGGAGGGCGAACTCCTGGGTCAGGGCGTTCATCCGCTGTTGCTGCTCCAGGCGCAGGTAGTCGGGAGTCTTGTAGTCCTGGTCCATCATCATGCAGTCCTTCAGGTGCTGGTAGCTGGTGGTAGAGGTGAAGAGCAGGCGCTGGGTGTCGTAGCTGATGGAGAGCCCGGTGTTGAGCATGTTACGCTTGTAGCCGTTCATAATGGTGGTGGCTGGGTCGTCAGGACGGTTGCCCGGTGCTATTGAAGCCCCAGGGAGTCCGAAGGGATAGAACTCTCCGTATCCGAAACCGTTCTGATTGACCCACTGGTAGTCAGTGGTCCAGTCGAACTTCAGCTTCGTGGTGGGCTGGTAGATGAGTCTCAGCTTGCCGCCTGCCTCGAGGCTCTTGTCGTTCTTCTCGTCGAAATTCTTGTTGTCGATGAATCCCTTCAGTCCGCTATAGAAGGCAGCGGCAGAGAAGGCGAGCTTGTCGCTCGGACGGTGATAGTGGGCCACCTCGACGTTGCGCCACAGTCCGGTGCCGATGCCCAGGCGGATGTCGGTGCCCTGATAGTTCATAGGGTCCTTTGAATAGACGCGCACCAGACCGCCCTCGGTGTTCTGTCCGTAGAGCGTTGCCTGCGGGCCACGAAGGATATCCACGCGGTCGATCATATAGAAGTGGTTGTTGAAGGCGGCCTTCGACATCAGGGGTATGTTGTCGTAGTAGATGCCCACGGCGGGGCTGTTTACACGGGAGCCGATGCCACGGACGTACATCGACGAGGTGAGTCGCGAGCCGTAGGCGGGCATGGTGAAGGCAGGCACATACTGAGATAGCTGCGACAGGTCGCGCACGCCCAACTGCTGCAGCTGCTCGTTGCCGAACACATTGCTGCTCAGAGGCTGGAGTCGCAGCCTGACCTGTTCCTTAGGCTGGGCTACGACCACCACCTCGTCTAAATCAACAACTTTACTGGTATCATTAAGTGCCTCGTCGGTGAGGACTTCAACAGGTAGAGCCGCAGCCGTCAGCTGACAGCTCAGTGCCAGAAGCACTATCATGGAATGTTTTCTCATAAAAAATACAATCTTTTCCTTATCTGGCTGCAAAGGTACGACAATCTTTCCGAGCCTGCAATCCCTATTTATATGGATTTCTGCAGCGAGAGGCGGTAGAGAGCGAAGGCGAAATAGGCTATCAGCAGGGGATAACCTATATAATATAAGGTGGTAATGCTAAACACCACGTAGCAGACGGCACAGACGGCGGCCAGTCCACCGAGGTAGAGAATCGTATCACCCACGGCCAGATGGTGGCGCACATCGTCGACGGTGGCAATGGCGACGATGAGGATGGCCCATACGGAGGTGACGAAGAGCCCCAGATGCCACGGCAGGGCATAGGGATTGAGCGAGGGATGGTAGTAGAAGTGACGCCACATCTCTGGTGCAAAGTTCTGGATGGAGCTGTAGAGTACCGCCGAGGAGGCCACGAGCAGACAGAGCAGCGTGGGATAGAACGAAGGGATGTCGTTGAAGTGAACAATCTTGGCCCCCTTGCGCAGCAGGCGACGAACACCATAGGCCCCGCCAACGATGGCACAGAAGGCCAGGAACACCAGAAGGTGGACATCGGAGAAGACGTCGATAAACTGGCTGATAGGATCGTCGGGAGAGACGGCAGCCAGGAGTGCCTGCTCGCGCACCCACCCTTGAGTATGCTGGTCGCGCGCCACCTTCACCCAAACGGAGTCGATGGAGTCGGTAGGCACAGTGGTAATCTCGGCCACCACGAGATGGTCATGCTTGCGGAGCGTGAGGGAGTCGACCATCGAGAGCATGGGTATGGTCTGGTCGCCCACCATCATCTCGGATGCCAGCACATCAGGCACAGGCATCATCTCTGGCTGCTGCTCGAGGATGACGAGCGAGTCGCGGGTCACCACAAAGTTGTAGTTCTGCGTGTAGTGATGGGTGGTGTAGAAGGAGATGGAGTCGAGCTGCCGCTCCGTCAGGTTCCACGCATCAGGCGTGATGGGTCCCTGATTATAGCATCCCGTCAGGAGGAGCATCAGCAGAAGGAGGCTAGCGAGGCTGCGCATAAACGTTCATCTGACAGTTCTTGCAGTCGAATTCAAGACGGAAGCGTCGGCCATCGCCGAGAACGAGAGATAGGGGCTCTTGCCACGTGGGACGCTGCCCTCCGTGACGTACACAATAGCCAAGCTCGAAGCGGATGCAATGGCGACACTGCATCAAGGGGCCCGAACCTCCCTTGAGCTCGAAGGCTGTGGGGGATTCTGCGCCGTAGAAGGAGGCGGAGAGACGGTTGGAGATGTTTAACAGAAATGAAGAGGGATGAGGGAAGAGGGAAAGGCTACGGGTAGGCGAGCTTTGCTCGGGAATGGAATATGCTGCCGCCGAAGTTGACTTCACTCTCAAATCTTCACTTTCAAAAAGCTGTCGCCGCATGTCAGAGAGTACGCTGTTGGGGATAAAGAAGTTGAACTCATCAGGGATGTCGACACCCTCGCAGACATAGATGGTGTCGCCCAGTCTGGAGAGCTGCCGGACGATATTCTCGTGAGGCGGCTTCCGGGCAGGCTGGTGCGGGTGAGCAACGGTGGCTGA
>DFGG01000149.1:4434-10295 GCA_002371695.1 bacterium UBA3756 | reverse complement strand
CGCACCATGAACTCCTTCAGGATATCATTCTGGATGGTTCCTGCCATCTCTTCCAACTGTGCGCCCTGCTCCAAACCTGCCACGATGTAGAATGCCAGGATAGGCAGCACGGCACCGTTCATGGTCATCGACACAGACATCTTGTTCAAGGGGATGCCAGAGAAGAGCACCTTCATGTTCTCCTCATTGCAGATAGACACACCGGCCTTACCCACATCACCCACCACACGGGGGTTGTCGGGGTCGTAACCACGGTGCGTAGGCAGGTCGAAAGCTACTGAGAGGCCCTTCTGACCAGAGGCGAGGTTACGGCGATAGAACGCATTCGACTCCTCGGCAGTAGAGAATCCAGCATACTGACGGATAGTCCACGGGCGGAACGGATACATCATGGAGTACGGGCCACGGAGATAGGGAGGAATACCGGCTGTGAAGTCGAGGTGCTCCATGCCTTCGAGGTCTTCTTTCGTATAGACAGGGCGTACATCAATATGCTCTGGCGTATGCCAGTTCTCAGTGATGTTGTTGTCCTTTACCCACTTGGCACCATCTTGAGCCTTGATGCCTGCATAGATATCAATATCTTTAAACTGTTTACGCATAATTCAAGCCTCCTATTCTTTAAATACCAAGTTTCTGATTATATTCTTTCAATGTCTCGAGCACGTTGCAACGTACGTGTATGAAGTTCTCGATACCAGCAGCCTTCAGATCTTCCATGCAGGCAGGTGCACCGGCCACTACGAACATAGCACGTCCGTTGAGATACTTAAATGCCGGAATGGCATATTCTGCATACTCATCATCGCTGGAGCAGATGACCACGATGTCGGCCTTTGCCTCGAGGGCTGCGTCGACACCTTCCTCTACGGTCTTGAAACCGAGGTTGTCGATTACCTTGTAGCCGGCACAGGCGAGGAAATTGCAAGAGAACTGGGCACGTGCCTGACGCATGGCCAGATTGCCGATAGTGAGCATGAATGCCGTAGGCACCTTTGTCTCCTCTGTATGGATACGAAGGTCTTCGAAATCGGCAGCAAGACGAGTTGACTCGAGCTTCTTGAAGGGGGCCTCGCAGCCGCAGCCACAACCACATGCCCCAACAGGACGCTTACCATCACTCTTCTCGGTGAAGTTGGGGAACTGGTTGGTGCCGAGCAGGAACTCCTTACGCTTGGCAGCATCACCATGACGCTTCACATTAGTGGCGTTGATATCATCCTGTACGATGCCCTTCTTAACTGCCTCCATGAATCCACCTTCATCCTCAATCTTGAGGAATATCTTCCAAGCCTCCTGAGCCAAAGCATCAGTGAGGTGCTCGATATAATAGGAACCAGCTGAGGGGTCGACGATACGGTCGAAATGGCTCTCCTCCTTAATCAGCAATTGTTGATTGCGTGCGATGCGCTCGGAGAAATCAGTGGGTTTCTCATAAGACACATTGAACGGCGTGACAACCATCGAATGAACGCCGCCAAGGGCTGCCGACATTGCTTCTGTCTGGGAGCGCAGCAGATTCACATAAGAGTCAAACAGGGTCTGGTTATACGTCGTTGTGGTAGCATTGATGCACATCTTGGCACTGTTGTCATCCTTCGGCTCGTACTGCTTGACAATCTGAGCCCAAAGCAGACGGGCAGCACGGAACTTGGCAATCTCCATGAAATAGTTCTCAGAGACACCCATGTAGAATTTCATCTGACGGGCAGCGAGGTCGACGTCGACACCGGCATCCACCAACTGCTGCAGATACTCGTTACCCCAGGCCAGCGCATAGCCCAGCTCCTGCACGATATAGGCACCCGCATTGTTGAGTGTCTCTGTGTGAACGGTCATCACGTGAGCCTTCGGATAGGCCTTCAACAGTTCAACAATCTTAGGACCATCAGCCAGACGTTCCGTCACGTCCTTACCTTTAGTAAGTACGTTCTCGATAGGGTCGAAGCCCACAGTGAACGAAAGTTTTTCCTTGTCGAAGCCCTTCTTCTGGAAATAAGCATCCACGATCTCAGCCAGCACGAGGGCCTTGCAAGGACAAGTCCGGAAGTTCAGGTCAACAATCTCACAGTAGATACCATCGAGTAATGTCTCGATATCCTCAGCTGTCACCAAATCCTTGGGAATACGGAAGCCCAAAGAATCGATGCCCTTGTTAAGGATGTCAAGCGCCTTCTTGTTGGCCTCAGCAGGATCATTGACAGCGATGTTCTGTCTGACATACCACTCATTGGAATCCTTCTTGTTGCCACGAACGAAAGGGAACTCCCCAGGAAGGGAATCCGGGGTCTTGAGGTCTTTCAAGTCCTCACGACGATAGAAAGGCTGCACATTGAAGCCTTCATTTGTTCTCCATACCAGTCGCTTCTGGAAGTCAGCCCCCTTGAGGTCGACTTCGATTTTGTCGAGCCACTCTTGGGTGGTTGGTGCCTGAAACTCGGTAAAGAGTTTCTCTTTGTTTGCCATAGATCAATTACGTTAAATTATTATATAAGATGTTTTAGCTTCACTAAACAGGCCACAAAGTTACAACTTTTTTGTTCAAACTGGTCTTTTGAATTGTGAAAGAAATAAAAAAACGGATTTTATTCAAAAAATCGTGCACAAAAATGCGATTAATGAGCATTTTTTGAGTACCTTTGCATCCGAAATTAAAGAATAACTATAGTTGGTATCTGCTGATGGAATCATTTCAATGGTTAAAAGACCTGTTTACGGCGACTGACTCGGTGGCGCACATTGCTCTTCTCTACGCCATCGTGATAGCCGTGGGCGTCTATTTGGGTAAAATCAAGGTGTTCGGCATCTCCTTGGGTGTCACATTCGTACTTTTTGCGGGCATTCTGGCTGGACACATCGGATTTACGGCCCCTATTCCCATCCTGACGTTTATCCAAGACTTTGGGCTGATACTCTTCGTGTTCATGATTGGTCTGCAGGTGGGTCCGGGCTTTTTTGAGAGTTTCGGTACCGCAGGCATCAAACTTAACGGTTTGGCTACAAGTGCCATATTGCTGAACATCCTGGTGATGTTCGCATGCTATTATATCTTCTTCGATACCAGCAACCCAGTCAACCTGCCTATGATGGTAGGTACCCTCTATGGCGCCGTGACCAACACCCCCGGTCTCGGTGCTGCCAACGAAGCACTGACGACGGTATTCCCCAATGGTGCACCTCAAATAGCCTCCGCATATGCCTGTGCCTACCCTCTCGGTGTGCTGGGTATCATTGGTGCTACTATATTAATAAGGTATATATGCAAGGTGAAACTCGAAGATGAAGAGCTCCAGCTGGCTGCACAGGAAGAGGGTAACACCAACAAGAAGCCCTACAAGATGCACCTGGAGGTGACAAACAAGTATCTGGAGGGGAAGACCTTGTTGCAGGTACACGACTTTCTGAACCGCGACTTTGTAGTATCGCGCCTTGTACACCAAGGTGAGCTCTGCATCCCCAACCGCGATACCATCTTCCATATCGGCGACCAGATGCTCATTGTATGTGCTGAGGCTGACCAGGAGGCCATCATGGCATTCATCGGCCCGAAACTCGACATCGACTTTGAGCAAAGTGACCAGCCCCTGGTGTCGAAGCGCATCCTTATCACCAACGCCTCCATCAATGGCAAGTCGTTGGGCTCGATGCATTTCTCGAGTGTTTATGGCGTTAATGTCACTCGTGTCACCCGTCACGGCATGGACCTCTTCGCCTCTGCCAGTCTGCCCCTACAGGTAGGCGACCGCATCATGGTGGTAGGTCCTGAAGATGCCGTCGATCGCGTGGCAGGCAAGATGGGTAACTCCATCCGTCGTCTGAATGCGCCAAATATTGCCACCATCTTCGTGGGCATCTTCCTCGGGCTTATCTTCGGATCGCTGCCCTTCGCCATCCCAGGCATGCCTGTCCCCGTAAAACTGGGTCTGGCAGGCGGACCGCTGATTGTGGCTATTCTGATAGGTCGTTACGGTTACAAGATTCATCTGGTGACCTACACCACCACCTCTGCCAACATGATGCTGCGCGAGATAGGCCTTGTGCTCTTCCTCGCGTCGGTAGGCATCAAGGCTGGAGCCTCATTCTTCTCAACTGTAGTTGAAGGCGATGGATTGCTATACGTGCTCACAGGCTTCCTCATCACCATCATTCCCATCCTGATAGTAGGCCCGATAGCCCGGATACGCTATAAGTTCAACTACTTCACCATCGCCGGAATGATAGCCGGTACCTACACCGACCCTCCTGCACTGGCCTATGCCAACAGCATCTGCTCCAAGGAGGCTCCTGCCATCGGCTATTCCACGGTATATCCCCTCTCCATGTTCCTAAGGATTTTCACAGCGCAGATAGTAGTGCTGTTCTTCTGTGGATGAGAACGATAAAAGATCAAGAAAAGATAATTAACATATACACGTAACTAAAAGATGAAGACCTTTAAGAAACTACTGCTAAGCAGTGTCATGCTGGCGAGCACCGCAGCGGTGATGGCTCAGGGAGCCAAGAACATCCGCATCAACGAGGTGCTAACCAACAACACTGCCAGCATTGTGGATGAGTATGGCAACAGGCAGGCCTGGATAGAGGTTGAGAACACCTCATTCACGACCTATAATGTGCGAGGCATGTACTTCACCACAGACCGCAGCGTGCTCGACCCTCAGATGAGCGTGCCAGAGCGCATCAAGCGCATGAGCGTCATCCCCAGCGGTGACCCGCGCACACAAATTGGCGGACACCAGCACTTGATTTTCTACTGTAACTCAAACCCTGCTCAGGGAAAGCTACATCTCTCACTGAACATTCCTATCTCGGAGCCCCTCTGGGTTGGATTCTATAATGGCAACGCTACGGAACTGATTGACTCCGTAAGTATCCCTGCACTGGCAGCTGACCAAAGTTATGCACGCCATGGTAACACCTGGAGCGTAAAGAAGGCAGAGAATGTAACTCCTGGCATAGAAAACTTCATCAAGACGGATGAGACCAAGGATGCCAAGTTGAAGCGCGAAGACCCTTACGGCGTTGGTATCACCTTGCTGGCCATGGGCATCGTCTTCTTCTGCCTGACCCTGCTTTTCGTATTCTTCTGGATATTCGGCCTCATCATGCGCCATCTTGACACGGCAAAGAAAGTGGTGAATACACAGCCCATCAAGACAGTGACCAAGACGGTGGAGGTAACCCACGACATTGCGCATGCCACAGGCAACATCCTGCAGGATGGTCTGGAGAAGAAAGGCATCGACAAGGAGGTATACATTGCCGTCATCTCCATGGCTCTCAAGCAGTATCAAGACGATGTGCACGACGTGGAGTCTGGCGTCATCACTATCAAGTCGCAGCGAACTGGATGGAGTGATGAGTATTCACAGATGACACATTTCCACGATCCGATGCAGCCTCAGAGCCATCAGGCTCCAAGGATTCCAACGGCACCAGAGCTGCATTAATCATAAACTTCAAAGTTCAAACCTCAAAGTTCAAAGAAAAATGAATAAGTATCAATATAAAGTACAAGGCGTCGATTACGACGTAGAGATAGAAGAAGTAGAGGGCAACGTAGCCAAGGTGAATGTCAACGGCATTCGTTTCGACGTAGAGCTCAAGCAGCCCATCAACCCGACGAGCACGCTGAAGAAGGTGCGCGTAGAGGCTCCAAAGCCCGTGGCTCGTCCAGCCGTCGCCCCAGCTGTTGCCCCAGCAGCCGACAAACCATTGGCAGCAGGCACCGGCTCTCCCGTGAAGGCTCCCTTGCCCGGCACCGTCACAGAAGTGAAGGTCAACGTGGGTGACACCGTAAAGGTTGGCGATGTGGTACTCGTCTTAGAGGCCATGAAGATGCAGAACAATATCGAATCAGA
>DFGG01000149.1:1433-4373 GCA_002371695.1 bacterium UBA3756 | reverse complement strand
TACGAGGGCACCGTAACCTCAATCACCGTCAAACAGGGTGAGACCGTCATGGAGGGTGCCGTACTCTTAACTATCGGATAAGCTATGGATTTAGGACAGTTTATCATACAGAATTTCCATGAGTTCCTTACCTACACGGCATTTGCCAATGCCACCGTGGGTAACCTCATCATGATAGCAGTGGGAGCCTTCTTTATCTGGCTCGCCATTAAGAAAGACTTTGAGCCTCTGCTGCTCGTTCCCATCGGATTGGGCATCATCCTTGGCAATATCCCCTTCCGTGCTGACGCAGGATTGGAGATAGGACTCTATGAGGACAACTCCGTGCTCAACATCTTCTACCAAGGAGTGCGACAGGGTTGGTATCCCCCCCTCATCTTCCTCGGCATTGGAGCAATGACCGATTTCTCGGCACTGCTGGCTAATCCCAAGCTGATGCTCATCGGTGCTGCGGCTCAATTTGGCATCTTCGGTGCCTACATGGTGGCTCTGGCCATGGGCTTCGAGCCCTCACAGGCAGCAGGTATTGCCATCATCGGTGGTGCTGACGGTCCCACAGCCATCTTCCTCTCATCGAAACTGGCTCCCAACCTGATGGGTGCCATCGCGGTTTGCGCCTACTCCTACATGGCCCTTGTTCCTGTCATCCAGCCGTTCATCATGCGACTACTCACCACCGATAAGGAACGCGTCATCAAGATGAAGCCCGGACGTGAGGTCTCACAGACTGAGCGCATATTATTCCCTATCATCGGACTACTGCTGACCACGTTCATCGTACCTTCAGGACTACCCCTGCTTGGTATGCTCTTCTTCGGCAACCTGTTGAAAGAGAGTGGCAAGACCACCCGTCTGGCGAAGACGGCAGGTTCCTCACTCAATGATATCGTAGTCATCCTGCTGGGTCTCACAGTGGGTTGCTCTACCCAGGCATCAGAATTCCTCACGATGAACACCATCAAGATATTCGCCCTGGGAGCCATGGCCTTCATGATTGCCACTGCCTCTGGTGTCTTATTCGTGAAGATCATGAACCTCTTCTTGCCCGAAGGCAAGAAACTGAATCCGCTCATTGGTAATGCTGGTGTGAGTGCCGTACCGATGGCAGCACGCATCTCCAACAACCTCGGACTGGAGTATGATCGCCACAACTTCCTGCTCATGCACGCCATGGGCCCGAATGTGGCTGGTGTGATTGGCTCTGCCGTAGCTGCCGGTGCTCTGCTCGGATTCCTTTCATAAAAACATTGAGAGACTAATTCATTGAGAGATATGGTACAGAAGCTGACACTACCCAACGACATCGAGACAATCCCGCAAATGAGCGAGTTTGTCGAGATGGCCTGTGAGGAAGCGGGGTTCGACATCAGTACCACAATGAGTCTCAACCTGGCCATCGAGGAAGCCGTAGTCAATGTGATGAGCTACGCCTATCCTGAGGGAGAAAGAGGCTATGTCGACATAGAGGTATCCGCCGAGAACGGTGGAATCACATTTCGTATTATCGACTCAGGAAAGCCCTTCGATCCCACTAGCCAGGGAGAAGTCGATACCACGCTCTCTGCAGAACAGCGCTCAATAGGAGGATTAGGCATTCATCTCGTACGCTCCATCATGGACAGCGTCACCTATCAGCGTGATGCCGACATGAACATCCTGACGCTGCAGAAACTACTACCAAAAGATAGCGAATTATAATAAACATTAAGAATAAACCCATAAGTTAAAGAAACTATGATTTTCGACATCAAAGAAACCAATGAGGGAATGCTCGCCCTGGTGAGCGGACGCCTCGACACTCCAGCAGCCGTTAAAGCTCAGCAGGAGATTGAGCCACTGCTCGCTAATGCAGACAAGGTTATCACCCTCGACTGCAAGGACTTGGAGTATATCAGTAGCTCCGGTCTGCGTCTGTTCCTTACCATCCGTAAGGAGACCACAGGAAAAGGTGGCAAGGTGATCATTAAGAACATCAACGACGACATCAAGAAGGTCTTTATGATGACAGGGTTCTTCAACCTGTTTGAGATCATCTGATTCCGATTCCTATCTTACCAGTCGCTATGGAGGGAAGGCCAAAGGTTGCCATCATCGACCCCAATACGCTGGCTGCTATGGGGCTCAAACAGCTCCTACAGAATGTGATGCCCATCATGACTGTCGATACGTTCGGCTCGTTTGCCGAACTTACCGGCAGTCAGATGGATTCTTATGTGCATTATTTTGCAGCGATGAACATAGTGCTGGAAAATAAGTTCTTTTTCACAGAGAGGCGTCGGAAGACCATCGTGCTCACACTCTCTCTCGACAATGCTTCACAACTCAGCGAATTTCATAGCCTCTGCATCAATCTGCCTGAACCGCAGTTGATACGCGCATTGCTTGCCTTGGAACAACATGCCCATAGCAATGGAAAGAACCTGCCTCCCATGCCACGTGTACTACAGCAGAAAATCCTTAGCGACCGTGAGATTGAAGTCATGTCGCTTATCGTGCAGGGCTATATTAACAAGGAAATCGCCGATCGTCTCAACATAGGGCTGGCTACGGTAATCACCCACCGCAAGAATATCATGGACAAACTGGGCATGAAGAGTGTATCAGCCCTTACTATCTACGCAGTCATGCACGGCTACGTAGATATCAATACGATTTAAGTCTTTTTAGAGTTTCACGCTCGAGATATCCACCAGACCGTTGACGATAGCATAAATCGTCAGGCCTGCGGGAGAGTGTATTTGCAGCTTACGTGCAATATTGCGCCGATGGGTGATGACAGTATTCACGGAGATACACAGATGGTCGGCAATCTCCTTGTTAGCCATGCCTTGCACCAAGGCAACAATCACCTCGCGCTCGCGGTCTGAAAGAGTCTCTGCCGCCTCTCCCACTCCTGCCTTGAACACCATGTCACTGATGTTCCTCGACACATCGCTCTGT
>DFGG01000149.1:0-1316 GCA_002371695.1 bacterium UBA3756 | reverse complement strand
AGCGCATGCTGACGCAACCAGGCCTCGTTATCGTAGATATCATGCAGAGTGGCTGTCAGCTGGTTGTTGCGCAGTCCGTCCTGCGGCAGATACTTGATGATGAGCAGCTTCAGTTCGCGCAGTTTCTTGTCTACGGCACCATGGTGCTTCGAGAAGGTATCCACATTATAATCATTGGTAGGATGCCCTTCGAGCAGCGACTCCACGTAAGGGAAGAGTGTCTTCTGTTCATACTGCATGTGGCGCCTTATTTCGTAGGCATACTCATCGTAGAAACGCATGATGAGCTTTCCCAGTGAGTCATGCTCGTCGAGCGACTCCTGTAGTTCCCTGCGGATAAAGGGCAGTTGAAAGTCCAGGTAGTAAGCATGGCTCGCTTCGAGATAGTGCAGCAACGTCCGTACGCTGATCTGCTCGTCGTTCTCAAATTCTCCTGTACCATTGATGGCGTAATTAACCACAGCCAGGAAAGTATAAGTGTCTACATGGTTGTCGATACAGGTCTCACGCACCGTCTTGTCGCCGAAGCCCAGACTGATGCCAAAGCTTCCCAGAGCCTGCAACAGATCGTAATTGTCGCGGATGAGCGAAATCATCTTGTCGTCCGCTTCATACATTTTCTGATTTTTCATACCTAAATCTAATTATCGGATGCAAAATTATACATTTTTTGCGGAATATGCAATAATCAGAATTAGGTATTTTCAACTGCCCAAGTCTTCTGGAAAAAGCATTTTTGGGTGATTTCACTATTTTTAGGTATTGTTCACCCTTCTGAAAGTCTGTACCTTTGCACCCGATTTCAAAACAATTAGGTTTAAGTATCAATATGAAAAGAGTTTTTAGTTTGCTTGCAATAAGCACTATGATAACCTCTCTACAAGCTGCGGAACCTGAGAGTCAGGACTACGAGAAGTGGCGCATCGGCAGCTACGGTGAAATGTTAGCCTCGTTTAAGGACTACGGTCTGAACCGTTTCTACGGAGGCAGCAAGGGTAACACCAAGAAGAATCACAACGAGATCAGCATCCCACGCTTCGTACTCGAGGGAGAGTATAAGATTACACCAAAATGGATTCTCGCTGCCGAAGTGGAGTTCGAGTCGGGTGGCACAGGCATCACCTACGAGATAGAAGCACAGTCGGGCAGCGAGAACGGTGAATACGAGACAGAGGTGGAGAAAGGCGGCGAGGTGGCTCTCGAGCAGTTCCACTTGACACGTCTTATTACGCGCGGAATTAATGTACGCGTGGGACACATGGTACTGCCCGTAGGCCTGACCAATGCCCATCACGAACCCCTCAACTTCTTCACCG
>DFGG01000060.1:1533-3809 GCA_002371695.1 bacterium UBA3756 | reverse complement strand
ATGGAGGAGAAACCGCTGTCGGTGAAGATTTACGAGATAGAACAACCCGACGTGCCCCTGTGGGCTATCTGGGCTATCCAGCAGTATGTGAAGGATGCCGGCAAGGATAAGGGTTACGAGATGTATGGCCAGCTGGTAAGCGACATCGTAGACTATATCATCAAGGGTGGTCACCCGAATCTTCGACTCGATGAGAACGGGCTGCTCTACTCTAACGGTCGTGACAAGGCAGTGACGTGGATGAACTCGACGGCCAATGGACGTCCAGTGGTACCGCGCTCAGGCTATATCGTGGAGTTCAACGCCCTATGGTACAATGCCCTGAAGTTCTGCGCAGCCATGAAGACCGACCAAGGGAAGGCCAAGGAGGCCGAGAAGTTGGAAAAGCAGGCAGAACTGGCCAAGCAGTCGTTCGTGGAGACCTTCGTCAATGAATATGGTTATCTGCTCGACTATGTCGATGGTAATATGATGGACTGGAGCGTGCGTCCGAACCAGATCTTCGCTGTGGCTCTCGACTATTCGCCTCTGAACCAGCAGCAGATGAAGAGTGTGGTGGATATCTGTACCCGCGAGCTGCTCACCCCGAAGGGGCTGCGCTCCCTCTCTCCGAAGAGTGGTGGCTACAACCCGATGTACGTTGGTCCGCAGACACAGCGTGACTACGCTTACCATCAGGGAACGGCCTGGCCCTGGCTCGGCGGCTTCTATATGGAGGCTTGCCTGAAACTCTACAAGCGTTCTCGCCTGAGCTTCATAGAGCGTCAGCTCGTGGGCTATGAGGATGAGATCGACTATCATGCTATTGGAACCATCTCTGAGCTGTTCGACGGCAATCCCCCGTTCCATGGACGCGGTGCCATGTCGTTTGCCATGAACGTGGCAGAGATCCTGCGCACGTTGCAGCTCATGGATAAGTATTCATATCAAAAATAAGGAGGAACGACTATGAAAGTATTAATGTTTGGATGGGAGTATCCTCCTCACGTATTTGGTGGACTCGCCACTGCTAACTATGGTATCTCTGAAGGCTTGAAAGCTCAGGGAGACATCGAGACCGTGCTCTGTCTGCCGCACCCGTTTGGCGACGAGAGCCAGCATGCCTGCCGCATCGTGGCCATGAACGCTGTGCCCATTGCCTGGCGCGACGTAGACTACGACTATGTGAAGCAGCGTGTGGGCAATATCATGGATCCTGACTACTATTTCAAGCTCCGTGAGCATATCTATGCCGACTTCAACTATATGAACGTGAACGATCTCGGCGCGATGGAATTTGCCGGTGGCTATCCCGGCAATCTGCACGAGGAGATCAACAACTACTCGATTATCGCCGGCCAGGTGGCCCGTACCGAGGAGTTCGATATCATCCATGCTCACGACTGGCTCACTTTCCCCGCAGGTATCCATGCCAAGCAGGTGAGCGGAAAGCCTCTCTGCATTCATGTCCATGCCACCGACTTCGACCGCAGCCGTGGTAAGGTGAACCCCACTGTCTACTCGATTGAGAAGAACGGTATGGACTGGGCCGACTGCATCATGTGTGTGTCAGAGCTGACCCGCCAGACGGTCATCAATCAGTATCACCAGGATCCGCGTAAGTGCTTCACCGTCCACAATGCCGTCTATCCCCTGCCCGAGGAGTATCAGGCCATCCCGCGTCCTGACCACACTGGCAAGGAGAAGGTGGTGACGTTCCTCGGACGTATTACGATGCAGAAGGGACCGGAGTACTTTGTCGAGGCTGCCAATATGGTGCTGCAGCGCACGCGCAATGTTCGGTTCTGTATGGCTGGTTCGGGCGATATGATGGACGCTATGATCTATCTTGCAGCAGAGCGCGGCATCGCCGACCGCTTCCACTTCCCCGGTTTTATGCGAGGTAAGCAGGTTTACGAATGCCTCAAGGACTCTGATGTATACGTGATGCCTTCTGTATCCGAGCCTTTCGGTATCTCGCCTCTGGAGGCCATGCAGTGCGGCACGCCTTCGATCATCTCGAAGCAGTCAGGCTGTGCTGAGATCCTCGACAACTGTATCAAGGTCGACTACTGGGACATCCACGCCCTGGCCGATGCCATCTACTCCATCTGTATGAACGAGTCGCTCTTCCAGTACCTCAAGGAGGAAGGCAAGCGCGAGGTTGACCAGATTACATGGGAGAAAGTAGGTGCATGGATCCGTACACTCTATCGCCGTACACTCGGCTGGGAACAGTAACATTAAACATTAAACAATAAACAATAAACGTGATATGAAAACAATTTGTTTATATT
>DFGG01000060.1:0-1475 GCA_002371695.1 bacterium UBA3756 | reverse complement strand
GATACATCAGATTATTCATCTGAAAAGATATCGTTTCTTTGATATCGGTACCGATCATTATTACTATGACGACTACGAGAACGAGCGTAGCATCACCGATATCGCAGAGCGTAGTTATATGCCAGCCCTGAACACGCTGCAGGAGATGATCAAGGAGAACGGCAACTACTTCAAGGTGGCCTTCTCGCTCTCCGGTACAGGTATTGAGCAGCTGGAGATGCATGCCCCGCAGGTTATCGAGAAGCTGCAGGAGCTGAACCAGACTGGTTGCGTGGAGTTCCTCGCCGAGCCCTACAGCCACGGTCTGTCGTCGCTGGCCAACAACGACAAGCATGAGGAGACCTTTGCTCGCGACGTGAAGAAGCAGGCCGCGAAGATCGAGGAACTCTTCGGCAAGAAACCCAGTGTGTTCCGTAATTCCTCACTCATCTACAGCGACGATATCGGTGCCCAGGTGGCTGCACTCGGATTCAAAGGTATGCTGACAGAAGGTGCCAAGCACGTGCTCGGCTGGAAGAGTCCGCACTATGTCTACAACTGCAACATCGCTCCCAACCTGAAGCTGTTGCTCCGCGATGTAGAACTGTCGGATGACATCTCCCTGCGCTTCAACAACTCAGAGTGGGACGGCTATCCTCTCTTTGCCGATGCCTATATCGATCGCATCGCACGCTTCCCCGAGGAAGAGCAGATCATCAACATCTTCATGGAACTGTCTGCCCTGGGTATCGCCCAGCCACTCAGCAGCAATATCCTGGAGTTCCTGAAGGCACTGCCTGCATGTGCCAAGGAGAAAGGCATCAACTTCATGACGCCGACGGAGATTTGCAAGGCCTGCAAGAGCGTGGGCCAGATTGATGTACCCGACACCCTCTCTTGGGTCGACGAGGAGCGCGACGTCAGTTGCTGGCTGGGTAACGCCATGCAGCACGAGGCCTTCAACAAGCTCTATAGCGTGGCCGACCGTCTGCTGATTGCCAACGATCCGCGTATCAATCAGGACTGGGACTATCTGCAGGCCTCCAATAACTTCCGCTTCATGACTACCAAGCCATCCAACGTGGGCCTGGACCGTGGCATCTATAGCGGACCGTTCGACGCCTTCACAAACTACATGAACATCCTCGGCGACTTCATCAACAGGGTCAACGCCCTCTATCCGCTCGACATCGACAATGATGAGCTCGAAGGATTGCTCACCACCATCAAGAACCAGGGGGATGAGATAGAGATGAAGGACAAGGAGATCACCCGCCTGAAGGCACGCCTGGAGAAATACGAGGCTGCTAAGCCTGCTGCCAAGAAACCGGCAGCCAAGAAGGCACCTGCCAAGAAGGCAGAGTAATAAGCAAAAAAAGAATCGGGGCTGGCGCTCCGATTCTTTTTTTTGAATGACGACGAGGTGCTACTATTCACCCACCTGCTCCTGAATTTCTTTTTATAGGGAAAGAATGGCCATACGCCGCAGTTGCCGG
>DFGG01000052.1 GCA_002371695.1 bacterium UBA3756 | reverse complement strand
CGACTTCCTGCAGAAGAGCATCGGATTGCCGCCAATGGTAAAGAACCTCGGCAATCTGCAGCTGAGCGGCACTTTTGGCGGCGAGCATAACGGCAACATCAGCGCCAACGCTGTCATCAAGACGAGCATCGGACAAGTAACCACCAACTTTACGATGACACGTGACCGGCAGTTTAATGGAAGCCTGAGGACTACAGAACTCAACCTGCAGCGACTCACGGGCGACGCCCAATTAGGCACACTCAGTGCCGACCTGAAAGCCAGCGGAGCCATGCCTCAAGGACAGAAGCCCAGCATCAGACTGGAAGGAGCGGTAACACAAATAGACTACAACAACTATCCTTTCAGGAACATCACCATCAACGGTTCCTACGCAAATGGCAGCATTGCAGGACTCCTGCAGATTGCCGACCCCAACGTCGATGCAGAACTGAACGGAGAAATCGCGCTGGTTCAGAACAAAGTAAATAGCATCAACATCGACGGCGACGTGAGACGCCTGTCACCACAAGCCCTCAATCTCACGAACCGTTGGGACGACGCCGTCTTCTCCGGCAAAATCAACGCTAACTTCAAGGCACGTACGCTAAAGGATGCCGAAGGCCAGATACGCATCAGCCAGCTATCAATGAAAAAAGGCGACACAAGTATCTATCAGTTAGATCAACTGCTGGTGATGGCCGACCACACAGACAACGGGCAGCACCTGACGCTGGTGAGCGACTTTGCCAAGATAGACCTCAAAGGCGATTTCGAATACGAAACACTCCCCCGCAGCATCGCCAACATCGTGGGGTCGAAACTGCCCGAACTACCCGGACTTCCCCCGTTGACCAACAATGCCAACAATAACTTTTCACTCCGCATGCAGGTCTATAAAAGCGACTGGCTGCAGCGACTGCTGGGCGTGGACCTCGACATCGTCCAGACAGCCATCATCAATGCCAGGGTGAACGACAAGAACCGAACCATGATTCTCGAAGGAGACCTGCCACGGCTGGCATATAACGGCGCTACCTACACCAACGGAAAAATAGAAATACACGCGCTGACACCGATGGACACCCTGAGGTGTAACGTCAGCGCCAGCAGGATATCGGAGAACGAACATTTGAACATCAGCCTCAGCGCCCAAGCTATCGACAACAACCTAAAGACCTCACTGAACTGGAACGACGGTCAAGGCACCAACCACATGAGCGGCGAACTGAATACCATCACCCGCCTATACACCAACCTGGCACAAAAGCCAGAGGCACACGTCAGGATACAACCATCCCACATCATCCTCAACGATACCATCTGGAACGTAGAGCCATCAGACATACTCTACTCGGAAAACAACCTGCTGGTGGACCATTTCAACATACACCACGACAAGCAGCACATCACCATCGACGGCAAGGCCAGCAAGCACCCATACGACTCACTGACCATAGACCTGAACGAGGTAGAGGTGGCCTATATCCTCGACCTGGTGAATTTCCACACCGTAGAATTCAGCGGGAAAGCCACAGGCAAGGCCATAGCCCGCTCGCTCTTCAACAACTTCGAAGCCCACACCGACCTGCAAGTGGGCAATTTCAAGTTCGAGAAAGGACGCATGGGCACACTTCACGCTCACGCCGAATGGAACAGGGAACAGGAACAGATTGACATCAAGGCCATCGCCGACGACGGACCTGACGCCATCACCCACATCAACGGATACGTATCGCCCACCCACAACACCATCAACCTGGCTTTCGGCGCACGAGGCACCTACGTAGACTTCATGCACAACTTCACTATTAGTTTCCTGAGCTACATCACGGGACACGCAGAAGGCGACCTCCGACTGGCAGGAACACTCGACAACATCAATCTGACCGGAAAACTGGAGGTAGAAGGAAAAGCATTTGTGACAGCCCTCAACACCGAATACGAGTTGCACAAAGACACCATCGTATTCATACCCGACGAAATAGAGCTGCGCGGTATCCCGCTGAGCGACAGATACGGCAACACAGCCACACTCAGCGGAGGTATCCACCACGAGCATCTGACCAATCTGACCTTCGACCTATTCGTCAATGCCGACAATCTGCTGGCCTACGACTTCCGCGATTTCGGCGAGTCAAACATCTACGGCACCGTGTTTGCTTCGGGCAACGTGGCCATCAAGGGCCGTCCTGGCGAAGTGACCATCGACTGCGATGTCACCCCGCAGAAGAACACCGTCTTCGTGTATAATGCCTCTTCACCCGATGCCATCTCCAAGCAGGAATTCATCCAATGGGGCAGCGCCAGCAAAGCCGGATTATCAGGATTATCCCGATTATCCGGAACATCCAGGAGCACCCCCGTCGAGCCCGACGAGCCTACAGACATCTACATCAACTTCCTGATCAACTGCACCCCCGATGCAACCATGCGCCTACTGATGGATGCCAACACCAACGACTACATCACCCTCAACGGCGAAGGAGCCATCCGTGCAACTTTCTACAACAAAGGACCATTCAACATGTTCGGCACATACACGGTGGAACACGGAACCTATGGGGTAACCATCCAGAACATCATCCAGAAGAACTTCACCTTCAACAGAGGGGGCACCATCGTCTTCGGAGGCGACCCATACAATGCCGCACTCAACCTGCAGGCACTCTACACCGTGAACGGCGTGTCACTCTCCGACTTGAACATCGGCAATTCGTTTGCCTCGAACACTATTCGCGTGAACTGTCTGATGAACATCGGAGGGCAGCCCAACTCGCCGCAGGTAGACTTCGACCTGGAGATGCCCACCGTGAATGCCGACGAGCAACAGATGGTACGCTCCGTTATCAACGGACAGCAGGAGATGAACCAGCAAGTGCTCTACCTACTGGCCATCGGACGCTTCTACAACCAGACACAGAATAATGCCGATGCCCAACAGCAGGACCAGACATCGCTCGCCATGCAGAGCTTCCTCTCTGGTACGCTTTCCACCCAGATCAACAATCTGCTGAACACGGTAATCAAGAACGACAACTGGAACATCGGCGCCAACATATCGACAGGCAACGAAGGATGGCACAATGCAGAATACGAAGGTATCATCAGCGGACGCATGCTCAACAACCGCCTGCTGCTCAACGGACAGTTTGGCTATCGAGACAACGCCAAGCAGGCCACCCCATCGTTTATCGGAGATTTCGACATCCAATACCTGCTCTTCCCCAACGGCAACCTGTCTGTCAAAATGTATAACCAGACCAACGACCGATATTTCACCAAATCATCGCTTAACACACAAGGCATCGGACTACTGATGAAGAAGGACTTCAACGGTCTTGGCGACCTGTTCTCCACCAGCAAGAAAAAACGCAAGAAATCAAACAAAAAATCCATCACACCAGTTTCCTCGCAATAAATTTGGAGGAACAGATTATTTTTTGTAATTTTGCACGCTGAATTCAAACTTTGGAATAAAAAGATTAGATGGATACAACGGCAATATTACTTCTGCACTGCCCCGATCAGCAGGGCATCATTTCAGAAGTGACGAAATTTATCACAGACAATAAGGGAAACATTGTCTACCTGGACCAATATGTAGACAAGGTTGACGGCATGTTTTTCATGCGTATCGAATGGGAACTGGAAGGATTCCTGATCCCGCGCGACAAGCTATACGACTATCTCACCACACTCTACGCACAGCGCTACCAGATGAAGTTCTCGCTCTACTACAGCGACAAGCGCCCCAGGATGGCCATCTTCGTCAGTAAGATGAGTCACTGCCTTTACGACTTGTTGGCACGCTGGAAGGCAGGCGAGTTCAATTGCGACATTCCCTGCATCGTGTCGAACCACGAGGACCTGCGCTACGTAGCCGATCAGTTCGGCATTCCCTACTATGTATGGAGCATTAAGAAGGATCACTCCAACAAGGCTGAGGTGGAAGCAGCAGAGATGGAACTGCTCAGGAAGGAGGACATATCGTTTATCGTACTGGCTCGCTACATGCAGATTATCAGCGACGAGATGATAGCAGAATATCCGCACCACATCATCAATATCCATCATTCGTTCCTGCCGGCCTTCATCGGAGCCAAGCCCTATCATCAGGCCTACGAGCGCGGTGTGAAGATTATCGGAGCCACCAGCCACTATGTGACAGCAGAGCTGGATGCAGGCCCCATCATCGAGCAGGACGTGACGCGCATCACCCACAAGGATACCCCCGACAGTCTTGTACTGAAAGGAAAGGATCTGGAGAAGATCGTGCTCTCTCACGCTGTCTCGAAGCACATACAGCGGAAGATCCTCACGTATAAGAACAAAACGATTATCTTCTCTTGACCCATGAACGTAGCCATCGTAAAATATAATGCAGGAAACATCTATTCGGTGGTGAATGCCCTTCGCAGGATGGGCATCGAGCCTCTGCTGACGGATGATGCCGAGCAGCTGAAGAAAGCCGACCGTGTGCTGTTCCCCGGACAAGGAGAGGCACGCGGAGCGATGGAATACCTGAAAGCCCGACGGCTCGACGAGGTGATTCGCGACTTGCGCCAGCCGGTATTCGGCATCTGCGTCGGACAGCAGCTGCTCTGTCGGCATTCTGAAGAAGGCGATGTGGACTGCATCGGCATCTTCGATGCTGAAGTGAAGCGCTTCCAGCCTGAACGCCACGAAGACAAAGTGCCCTGCATGGGTTGGAACCGGTTGTACGACACCCGTTCACCACTGATGGAAGGTATCGAGGACAGCTACGTCTACTTCGTTCACAGCTATTACGTGCCGCTATGCGAGGAAACCATCGCTACGGCCGACTATATCCTGCCCTACTCTGCCTCAATGCACAAAGACAACTTCTACGCCTGCCAGTTCCATCCCGAGAAGAGCGGAAAGGTGGGCGAGCGCATTCTTAAAAACTTTATGGAGATATGATAGAACTGATACCAGCCATAGATATCATCGACGGACAGTGCGTCCGGCTGACCAAGGGCGACTACGACCAGAAGACCGTCTACAACGACTCACCCGTCGAAGTAGCCAAGGGCTTCGAGGCACTGGGCTTCAAGCGGCTTCACGTAGTCGATCTCGACGGTGCCAAGTCGAAGCATATCGTCAACAGCCACGTACTCAGCCGTATCTCGGCTGAGACAAAGCTGACCATCGATTTCGGCGGCGGCATCAAGACCGACGAGGACATCGAGAAGGCCTTCGCCTCCGGAGCCGCCATGGTAACCGTAGGTTCTATTGCCGTCACGCACCCCGAACTGTTCATGGGCTGGCTGGAGAAATACGGTGCCGAGCGGATGATACTGGGTGCCGACGTGCGCCACGGGAAGATCAGCATCAACGGTTGGAAGGAGGACTCCAGTGAAGACCTGCTGCCATTCCTCAAGAAATACATCGAAGCAGGAGTGAAGAATGTGCTATGCACAGAGATATCAAAAGACGGCACCCTCGCCGGGCCAGCCATCGACCTCTACTGCCAGGTGATGGATGCCTACCCCCAGCTGCACCTGATAGCCAGCGGAGGCGTATCGTCGAAGGAAGACATCATTGCCCTCGATGCAGCAGGGATTCCTGCCGTCGTGTTCGGCAAAGCAATATATGAAGGCCGGATAGACCTTCGAGAGTTAAGAGTCATGAATCAAGAGTTATGAGAGGACTGGCAAAACGCATCATACCCTGCCTGGACGTCAAGGACGGCGAGACCGTCAAAGGCACCAACTTCGTCAACCTGCGCAGTGCGGGTGACCCTGTAGAACTGGGTAAGGCCTATAGTGAACAGGGGGCCGACGAACTTTGTTTCCTGGACATTACGGCCAGCTTTGAGGGTCGCAAAACCTTTACCGAGATGGTGACTCGGGTGGCCCGTGAGATTAATATCCCCTTCACGGTGGGAGGCGGTGTGAACGAACTGGCAGATGTGGAGCGTCTGCTCTATGCCGGTGCTGACAAGGTGAGCGTCAACAGCGCTGCCATCCGTCGCCCGCAGCTGATCAACGAAATCAGCAACCGTTTCGGCTCGCAAGTTTGTGTCTGCGCTATCGATGCCCGTCTCGACGAAGACGGGTGGCACTGCTATCTGAAAGGCGGACGCGAGCGTACCGAGCGCGGACTATTTGAGTGGGCCCGTGAGGCTCAGGATCGCGGAGCCGGCGAGATACTCTTCACATCGATGAACCACGACGGCGTGAAGGAAGGCTACGCCAACGAGGCTCTTCGCCAACTGGCCGACTCGCTCTCCATCCCCATCATCGCCAGCGGTGGCGCTGGAAAGAAGGAACACTTCCGCGACACCTTCATTGAAGGGCATTCCGACGCCGCATTGGCAGCCAGCGTGTTCCATTTCGGTGAGATACCCATCCCGGAACTGAAGCAATATCTAAGATCAGAAGGAATAAACGTAAGAATATGAACATAGACTTTAAGAAGTGCGGCGGACTCGTTCCCGCCATTGTACAAGATGCCATCACCAAGAACGTACTGATGCTTGGCTATATGAATGAAGAGGCATACGACAAGACTATCGCCACCAAGAAAGTGACGTTCTGGAGTCGTAGCCGCAACTGCCTTTGGACCAAAGGCGAGACGAGTGGCAATTTCCTCCACTTAGTGGATATCAAGGTGGACTGCGACAACGACACGTTGCTCGTCAAAGCGCACCCCGACGGCCCTACTTGCCATAAAGGCACCGATACCTGCTGGGGCGAAGCAAACCAGCACAATCCCCTGCTCTTCCTCTCGGAACTGCAGGACTTTATTGACAAGCGCCACCAGGAGATGCCTGAAGGCAGCTACACCACCTCGCTTTTCAAGGACGGCATCAACCGCATTGCCCAGAAAGTGGGCGAAGAGGCACTCGAGGCTGTCATCGAAGCCACCAATGGTTCCAAGGAGAAACTGATCTACGAAGCTTCCGACCTGATATATCACCTAATTGTCCTGATGACAAGCAAAGGCCTTCGCATAGAAGACATCGCCCGGGAGCTACAGAAGCGCCACGACCCGGATTGGGACAAGAAGCGTCGAGAGGCAAAGGCCAAGGGTGAAATGGAGTAAAGAACATTCGACTGAATAATCGTATTATCGTCAAGATGCTGATTGAATATAAAAATGCAAACATCTACCAGCGACATGGAATCCGCGTGCTGGAGAATGTGAATTTCCACGTAGACGAAGGAGAGTTTGTCTATATTATTGGCCGCGTGGGTTCGGGAAAGACCTCACTGCTGAGGACGTTCTATTTCGAGCTCGACATGCGTGAAGCTGAAAAGGCCACGGTGTTCGACTACGACCTGCTCACTCTTCGCAGGAAGGACATCCCCATGCTGCGCAGGCAGATGGGAGTCATCTTCCAGGATTTCCAACTGCTGGGAGACCGCACAGTATACAAGAATCTAGAGTTCGTGCTGAAGGCTACTGGCTGGAAGGACAAATCGGAAATAAACAATCGCATTGGCGATGTGCTGAGCGACGTGGGACTTGAAGACAAAGGCGACAAGATGCCCCACGAGTTGTCGGGTGGCGAGCAGCAGCGCGTGGCTATCGCACGTGCCATCCTCAACAGACCCAAACTGATCATCGCTGACGAGCCAACGGGCAACCTTGACCCCGAGACTGCCACCAACATCATCGAACTGCTCAGACAGATCTCGCAAACGGGAACGGCTATCGTGATGACCACCCATAACATGCCGCTGCTCGACAAATACCCCGGAATCGTATACCGTTGTGTATCAGGAATCATGGAGGAGGTCACCAACGACTTTAACCAAATACAACTCGTTGACGAACCCGATACCGATGAGATAACCGTCAGGTACTCGGAGAGAATGGAAATTTAATAAAAAATACAGATACGCTTATGAAAGTAATGAAATTCGGCGGCACCTCAGTAGGAACGCCACAAAGAATGCAAGAAGTGACCAAGCTCGTCACCAAGTCGGGAGAGCCTGTTTTCGTCGTACTCTCCGCTATGTCGGGAACAACCAACTCGCTCGTTGAGATCTCAGACTATCTATACAAGAAGAATCCTGACGGTGCCAACGAGGTTATCAACCGTCTGGAACAGAAATACGCCAAGCACGTTGAAGAGCTTTATAGCAGTCAGGCCGCCAAGGATAAGACTGCTGAGTTCCTCAAGGGCGAATTCAACTATCTGCGCTCGTTCACCAAGGAGCTGTTCACATCCTTTGAGGAGAAAAGCATCGTGGCACAGGGCGAGATGATGTCGACCAACATGGTGGCCAACTATATGGAAGAAGAAGGCATCAAGGTGGTGCTGCTCAATGCTCTCGACTTCATGCGTACGGACAAGAATTCCGAGCCCGATCCAGTATACATCAAGGAGAAGCTCAGTGTGCTGCTCAAAGAGAACGAGGGAGCACAGGTGTTCATCACCCAGGGCTTCATCTGCCGTAATGCCTACGGTGAGGTAGACAACCTGCAGCGCGGCGGCAGTGACTATACGGCCTCGCTCATCGGAGCAGCCATCAACGCCGAGGAGATTCAAATATGGACCGACATCGATGGTATGCACAACAATGATCCGCGAGTGGTCGACAAGACGGAGCCTGTACATCAGCTTCACTTCGAAGAGGCAGCCGAGCTGGCTTATTTCGGGGCAAAGATCCTCCACCCCACCTGTGTGCAGCCCGCCAAGTATGCAGGCATCCCCGTACGTTTGCTGAGCACGATGGATCCTGATGCCGAAGGCACCACCATCAGCAATGCGACGGAATACGGCAAGATCAAAGCCGTTGCCGCCAAGGACAACATCACGGCCATCAAGATCAAGTCATCCCGCATGCTCCTGGCTACTGGTTTCCTCCGCAAGGTGTTCGAGATATTCGAGAGCTACCAGACCCCCATCGATATGGTGTGCACCTCTGAGGTCGGCGTGTCGATGAGTATCGATAATTCTGCCCATCTTGGCGAGATTGTCGACGAACTGAAAAAGTACGGAACCGTCACCGTCGACACCAATATGTGTATCATCTGCGTTGTCGGTGACCTCGACTGGTCTAACATCGGTTTCGAGACGCTTGCCCTGGATGCCATGAAGGACATTC
>DFGG01000138.1 GCA_002371695.1 bacterium UBA3756 | reverse complement strand
CGTATTGCGCTGGTGTCAGCGAGGTATAGGTGCGTTCCCACACTTGCCAGCGTTTGGGGCGCAACTGGGCAAAATAGTCTAATAGGCAATGACGCTCATCTGCTGACATATTGCTAATGCATTTCTTTTCTTGTAGTTTCACAAAAGCCCTTGTGCCGATAAGCAGTTTGTTGGAGATACGCTCTCGGCTGCTCTCTATCTGCCGGTTCAGTTCGGCAATGGTTTGTTCACTGGCCTCACCACTCTGTTGCAGTCGTTCTATCTCTGTCTGGCTTTCTGTGATTCGTCTGGCATGGACGTCAAGTCGAAAGTTCAGGCTTCTGACTCTTCGCCAATACCACCAATAGCCCGTGGCCAAAATCAACAGAAAAACAAAAATTACCCCCCCCCAATTTTGTTATCCGCTGATGGAGCCTCTCTTCCCAACGCTCTTCATCAAATTTCTTTTGCCAGTCGGCAATCTCCAGACTGTGATTGGCTTTCATAACCGAGTCGGTGAATGCATCCTTTTGTCGTTTCATGTCCAAAGCCGCACTCATATTGCCAGTCTTTTCATAGAGCTTGGATAACACCTCCATCGAATGATTGCGCACCAACGGATCTTTTTCTGATAGGCTTTTCTTCACACTCTCTATAGCCTCCTCATAATGCCCTTGTGCTTCAAGGAGTCTGGCCTCAACAATATACCCCTTAAAACTACTGGCTGCTTTATCATTCTTCCATTTCTTCAAATACTTCTTGGCATTTTCGTCATCCCCCTGTTCCTGATACATCGCTGCAATATTGTGATAGATGTCAGCCCGCAAGATGCTGTCGGCCAAGTCTATATAGTCCATGCTCTTGAAAATACAGGCATAAGCGCTGTCACTCTGATCCATATATGCATAAGACGATGCGCACATCTGGAGGGCCCTTAACGTCATGACGCTGTCGTTCAATTTGAGACTGCTCTCCAGAAACTTCTGCGAGTATTCCAGAATAAGCGGATGGGTAAAACAATAATAATTGGCAAAGGCCAGATTCTCGTACACCATGTTCTTCAGCAGTTCGTCATCCGCATCCTCAGCAATTGTTTCGGCAATCTTATAATCCTTGATGCCGTCAAACGTCCTGTCAAGTAAATGCCTTCTGATGCCAGCCCTGTAATAGTAAGCCCTGCCCCGATGCCAGGCATCGCCATGTTTGTCATAGTAGTCCACACATGTCGTAATGAGCGAATCGCCATCTGCCTGATGCAGCACGATATAGTCCGTCATAATCTTCAACAGACGATATTCCATCTTGTCCGCCTCGGAGAGTGATGTCGTGTCCACCTTACTTATTAGCATGCGCGCGGAATCAGGATGCTGGTGTACGATGTCAGCCGCCTCTTTCAGCATTGGATGACGCGCCTCACCACAACCCGATATCATGGTAATGATTACTAATATCCAACCAATTTTCTTCATATTATTTTTGTTTGGTTGGCAAAGTTAATCATTATATTCGACTTGATATCGCCCGATTGATATTTTAAAGAATATTTCAAAGAATTTAAGAGTATCACCCTTCGTTAAGCGTTACAATTTAGCACTTTTTTCTTTGTGATATTTTATCTATACTCTTCATTATCAGTTTTTTATATTCTAAATTATTGTAACACCAGCTTTTCCATTTTTTGCCAGAATCCTTTGCCTAATTCTGAAACTCCAAATACCTTTGCATCTATAGCCGTGGGGCACCTGGGGTATAGCAGCCGTCATACCCAAGTACCTGTGTCCCTGCGACTACGAATTGCAGCGATGAACGTGCGTACCTTATATTGTCTTCTATTGCTGCTGCCATCTGTCACGCTTGCCCAGCGACGGATGGTGGTGGTCAACGTGGAGTCGAAGGTGCCTGTGAGGGATGTCGTCGTGAGTGCCGATGGCGGGCAGGAGATGCGCACGACTTGGGACGGACTCTTTGCACTACCAGACAGCTTCCAGCGGCTCGACTTCCGCCATCCAGACTTCGAGCGCCGCTATGTGCTATGTAGCGAGATCAAGGGCGACACTATCTTTCTGATTCCCAATATGAATGCCCTGCGCGAAGTGGTGATCTACGGCGAACGCCGCTTCGACAAGCGGATGGCGCAGATGCTCAGACCCTCGCCCCAGCAGCAGGAGCGCGACAAGCTGCCGCAGGTGATACCAGCAGGGCCTAACGTCCTGGCCATTGCCGCCTGGCTGTATGATGTCATCTACGGCAAGAAACGGGAAAAGCGCCTTGCCCGGAAGAAGGCGCTTAACGAGGTCCGCAAGCAGGAGGCCGAACTCCAGGAGCGGTGGGATTCGCTTGAGAAGAAGTGACAGGCTTCAGAGTCGGCTCTTCTCGGCATTGCCGGCACCGGTGCCCTTGTACTTCGAGCGGGTGGCATTGAAGTTGTATTGCAGAAACATGCCTATCGCCTGACTATGCTGGTAGGCATCGCGGGTCAGCACCTCCACGGAATAGTAGCCCTCCCACTTGTCGCGAAGTGTGCGGAAGATGTCGTTGGCAAAGAGGGCTGCCGTCAGTTGCCCTTTCAGAAAGGTCTTCTGCAGACGGGCGTTCACGTTGAACTCATGGTGTTGGCGGCTGAAGCCATAGTCGTGGCTCGTGGCATAGTGCAGATAGACCATCGCCTTGGCCGTCTTGCCGATGGTGAACCAATTTCGGAGGTTCACCGTCCATTCCGGCTTCTCAAGGTTGTGGCTGATGCCAAAAGGCTTCGCGTCGAAGAACTGCTGGAAGTAGCCGAGGGTGAGCGTCGGGCTATAGAAGCCCCATTTGGGCGAGGCCACGAGTGAGGCGTGAAGGCACTCATACTTAGGAAAGTTCTCATGGCGCCACATGATGATGTCCTTGCCCTCCTGGTAGAGATTGCTACAGTGCAGGATCTTGTCGCGGTTGTGC
>DFGG01000120.1:8466-11859 GCA_002371695.1 bacterium UBA3756 | reverse complement strand
CCTTGAGCCATACCTTGTGCCATGCCCTTCTCCATGCCTTCCTTGTAGAAGCCTTCGAGGATGACACGCTCATCTACGATGGACATCATGAATTTCTCGTAGGCGTAGAGTTGCGCCTCACTCATGGCCGACTTCTCCACGATGCTCAGCGCCTTGCGCGTCAGCTCGTTCTCCAACAATTCAGCAGGGGCCTCCTCGGTGTTCTCCCCTATCTCGGTGAGGAAGCGCAGCCACAGCACGGCCATCTTCTTCTCGGCGATGCTCTTCGGCTGGAACTTCGGCAACTCGACGAACACGAACCGCAGGCCGTCGATGGTGCGCTCAGGGTGGGCCACGTTCAGCACGGCATAGTCGTGATAGAACTCCTCGGTGTCGGGCTGGAAGCGGGTGTCGTTGATCAGGTTCAGAGAGAACACGGGCTCTATCAGCCGGTAGTTCTCACCCGTGCCCACCTGCTTCACCACGGCCTTGGAAGCGTTGAGTAGCACACGCTTCTTGAAGTCGTCGTTCCAGTACATCTGCATTTCCACGATAAACCGCCTGCCACTTGAGTCGGTACAGTGCACGTCAACGATGCTGTCCTTCTTGCGGGCTTGCTCCGGCACCAGTTCCGTCTGCTGATACTCCACGCTGACAATCGGATTGTCCTCGGCGATGGGCAACAGGGCATTGAGCAGGCTCATCACCAGGTCCTTGTGTTCACCAAACACCAACTTAAAAGTCAGGTCGGCCTTCGGGTTCAGATACTTGCCTTTCACTTTCGCGTCTCCTTTCTTTGTTTCACTCAGCTTTTGCATAATAGTTCGAATTTAAGAGTTAATACTGGGTTGTTATACGGCTGCAAAGATAGCCATTATTTCTCATATTTCCAAATTTTGCACAAGAATTCTTTCGGCTAAGCCACTATGTGCATGAGGGCCACATGCTGAAGTCCCTACTGCAGTACGTTCGCAAAGGCACGGTCGTAGTCCTCGCTACTGGCAAGACGACCGTTGACGATGCACACCAGTTCGGCAGTGCCCCGGAAACAGAGCTTCTCGTCGCTGGCCCGGAAGATGTCGTGGTGGAACACGTATTTGACGCCCTCCTTGGTCAGTCCTAAACGGGAGATGAACTCATCGTCGGGCCTCAGCGGGGTCTTGAACTGCATCGTCATCCTTGCCAGCACGGCATCGACACCTTTCTCGTGCATATCGGCGAAACTCAGTCCACACTGCTTCAGAAACAGGTGACGGGTATGCTCACAATAGTGCAGGTAGTTGGCATTGTTGACAATGCCCTCGATGTCGCACTCATAGTCGCGCACCTGCATCCTGGTCTCAAAAATATACTTCGTATTCATAACAGGGTGCAAAGATAATATTTTTCAGACAAACTACCAAATTACTACGCCAACAAATGATACATCCCGCCTGCCAACGGCTTGACGATGCCCTTCATCTCCAACTGGAAGAGGAGGGCCGTCAGTTGGCCGATGGGGATGCCTGCCTTCACGCTGAGGATGCTCAACTGCAGGTCGTTGGTCTCCTGCAACTGACTCACGATGGCCGACTCCTCTGGCGAGAGGTCGGGATTTTGAGCACTCCCCGCAGAACGGGGAGGCGGCGTAAGCCAGAGGGGCATATCCTTCATCGACTCCCACCCCATCGCCTTCACAAAATCGTCAGCACCTGAAATCAGCGCTGCCACATTGTCGCGAATCAGGTTGTTGCAACCTTCGCTGTAGGACATGCCCACAGAGCCGGGGAAGGCAAACACGGCCCGTCCGTAGCCCTGGGCGATCTCTGCCGTGATGAGCCCCCCGCCCTTAGCTGCACTTTCCACCACAATGCAGGCATCCGACATGCCTGCCACGATACGGTTGCGACGCACGAAGTTGGGCTTGTCGGCATTGGTCTGCGACATAAATTCGGTGAGCAGTCCGCCTTGGGTAAGCATTTGTGCTGCCGTCTCGCGATGCCGATAAGGATAGATCTGGTCGAGCCCATGAGCCAGCACGCCCACCGTCGGATAACCGTTTGCAAGTGCATGGCGATGGGCACAGATATCCACACCGTAGGCCAGTCCGCTGACGATGAGCACCTCCGGGCAGTAGCTGCGCAGGTCGCTGACAAAGCGCCGTATCAGGTCGCCGCCATAGGTCGTCATCTGGCGCGTACCGACAATATTGATGACCTTCGCCTGGTTCAGGTCTGCATTGCCGCGATAGTAGAGCACTATCGGCGCATCGGGGCACTCCGTGAGGCGCTGGGGATAGTCGTCGTCGACGAGCGTCAGTCCCCGTATCTGATGGTCCTGCATGAACTGCAGCTCAGCCTCAGCCCGCCTCATCGCTTCGCTCCAGTCTTTCAGGGCCTCCATCAGTCTGGGCGAGGCATCCTTCACCACGTCGCCTATCTCATGGCGATGCTCGTATATCATCTGGGCACTACCCACGGTACGATACAGTTCGAGTGCCGTCGCATAATTGAAATTGCTGATGCGCGTCAGCGCCATCGCATAGAATAATTCCTCGTTCATACTATTCACTGTTCACTATTCACTCCTCCTCAAGTACTCATAGCCGAAGCGACAGCGCAGGCAGTCCTTCTTGTCGCAGTATTCCTTTTTCAGCTGGATAAGAGCCTGCGAGTCGCCTGCCGTCTGTACAGGCAGACCCACCTGCTGCCACATTCTTATAATATAGTTGTTCTCCGCCCTCAACTGCTCCAGGAAGTCGAAGGCACGGTCGCATAGCACCTCCTTGCCCTGATGCCGCCCCACGGCGAAGAGCATCGGGATGGCCGTGTTGATCATCAACAGGTTCAGCGAGCCGTAGCTGAGGTGCTTCTCGTTCTTCGAACTGGTGGAGCCGAAGGTGTAATGCGTCTCCCAGTAGGGCGTGACATGCGAACTCAGCAGCTTCTTCAGCTGATCGATGGTCACACACTCCACCAGGCAACTCAGTCCCGCCTTCTGCTGATAGTAGAGACTGGCCAACTGCGAGATGCGGATATGCGGGAAGTTCTGCGGCCTCAGCCTAAGGAACCGCCAGAGATGAAAATCTATCGGTTTCATCGAGAATTTGTGGGCCAGATAGAGATACTCGTTGCGCAGACGAGCGAAGTATCCTTCGTTGAGTGCCGTCTGCTGGTAGTAGTCGGGCACGGCCTCCAGTTCCAGCAGCCCAGCCTGTCCCATGAAGATGGCTTCTATCTGGAAGAGGTCGTCGCGGTGGTGGCCCACGGCCTGCAAGGGGATGCTGCGGGCCCACTGCTCGAAGGTATCGTTGTTGATGCCGAAACCGTAGTTACGGGCCAGGGTCACGAAGTAGGCGTCCTCCCACGAGCCGTTGCACTGCTCCACCCGCCTGCGGATGGCCTCCGTCTTCTGCTCCAGGCGCTCCGTCTGGAG
>DFGG01000120.1:0-8345 GCA_002371695.1 bacterium UBA3756 | reverse complement strand
GGATAGCTGTCGGTCTTCAGCAGTTCCTCGTAGTGCTGCCTGACGTTTTCCGGCACGTCGAGCTGCAGCTGTGGCAGATACTCTCCACGGGTGTTTCTCACGTCGGTGTCAATCGTGCCGGCCACGTGGAGCACCACGTTGTCGTAGTGCGGATCCTTGTCGTGGCCGTGCAGATACCAGTCCGACGACTTGTCGTGTATCTCCACGTTGCCCACCCACAGCGTACGGTTGATGTTCACCTTCGCGTTGAAGAAGTCGGGACCTGCGTTGCGGTTGTACAGTCCAGGGTCAATCACTTCGACGAACTTGCCGTCCGTCGTCTCCAGTTCCTTTAGCGGGAATAGCTTGTGCTTCCACACGTAATGCAGCAGTTGCTCCATAGCATTTATGATAAGTTTAACATTTAACTGGCGACAAAGGTACGAACTTTTCCTGATTCCGCCAAATATTTTGCCATTTTTTTGAGGCATCAGAAAAGCCGGGGAGCATGCTGGCTGCTCACTCCCCGGCAGATCATCTATATTTATCACCTATATTCTAGAAGTTGAAGTAGACACCGAAGTCTATGCTGTTGTCAAGGTCGATACCGAAAGCGCTGCCGCTCTTCGTCACACCAGAATCCTTCAACTTGCCCGAGGGACTGAAGGTTTCGAAGCCGAAGAATCCCAGGTGGGCCACGAAACTGATCTGATCAGAGAGGGTGACAGCCACACCCGGACGGATGCCCACGGAGAAATTGCTGCCCATATCCTTCAGACTCTCGAAGCCGATGCCACCGTCGAAGAAAAGCTTCACGGGCTCCCACTCCACTGGTGAATAACGAGCGTATGGAGTGATGCCGAACACCTCGGTGGTCACATCCTGGGCATAACCTGCATTGCCGAGCGAACAATTACCCTTGCGATAACCCAGGGCCACACCGATGGCAAACGTCTCGCTGATGTTGTAGCCGACTTCCGGCACAATCTTGTAGGTGGTCTCAGAGTCGCCACCGCCAATTGGTTTCACACTGGCAAATCCGAGAGATCCGCCGACATACACCTGTGCACTTGCTGCCATGCAGGCAAAGAGCACCACAACCATCAATAATACCTTTTTCATAATGTTACAAGTTTATAGGGTTAATAATTCCAATTTCACGGCCTAAAGTTACGAATATTTTTTGAAACCGAGGGCCGAAAATCCGATATTTCTTCCAAGATTTTGATGAACTGCCCGCTTTTCGTGACGAACTCGACTGCCCTCGACGCGATTCTTCCTACTCATGATATTTGATGTCGAAAAATTTGACTGGTGCAGAAATACGCGAAAAGTCTGATGCCGAAATGTAATATCAATTATTTTCATTATTATGTGATAGTATACAATATGCCGAAACAAAAATTGATGAAAAATTAAGTTTGCCTACATAAAATAACGTATTATTTTGTTTAGCAGCGGTTTAGACTATGTAGGCAAATGGTTTCAAAATCGGTTTGCCTACACAAATTTGCTAAAATTACATGTATAAATGACTTAAATATAGGCTAAACCATTGGTTATAAGGCTGTTTCGCAATAACATAAGCCATGGAAACAAATTGTTTCCTACTGAGAAACAAACTGTTTCCCAGAGAGAAACAAATTGTTTCTCGGTAGAAAACATAGCGGAAACAATATCCTAAGCCCTAAAGACATGTAGTGGAATTTCCTAAAATAGACCTATTTATGTAGGCAAACCCTCTGAAAAATCGCTTGCATACATAAGATAAATATCTGAAAACCTGATGCTTATATCAAATTATGTAGGCAAACTGCATTTTTCAACAAAATTTGTCTGAGAAACAATTCCATAGATTTACAACCACTATTCCCGTTTTGGATATACGCTAAGGCAAAGCCGCCACCCGCATCGCTAAGGACGGGGTGGCGGCTTAGGAGATTAGAAGGGATCGATGTCACAAAGGCTCCTGGCCCTGGTGTGACAAGGTAAGAATGAACTCTTGAAGCCTTAAAAGTGTGACTGCAGGAAAGTCTATCGCATTTAATACTCTGAAATGCTTATCGTTGGAAACAAGAATCTCTGCCTGTCCTGCTATTGCACAATCTACGAACTTGTTGTCATCAGGATCTTGTGAGATAAGCCGGAAACGCCATGTCGGAGATACTCTGACGAGATTCCTACGATTGAGAAGAGCCTTGATTATGATATCGGCAAAAAAGGAAGAAGTCTTTTGGGATATAATCTCCTCATATTCCATCAAGATTTCATTTGACACACAAATCTCTATTCGTCCCTCCAAGAACTCCGTCCAAACTTTATGATATGGGCTAATAGAAGGGAGGATGGCCAAAAGGCAATTGGTGTCAATGACGATACGCCTCATCTTTCTTCTTTATAGGGCGTACGTAGATGCTCATCAAGAATCCGATCTATAGCTTCTGCGTTCAACGTTCCTTCATTCCACAGGCGATCGGCTTCATTCTGGACCTGCTTGGCATAGAAATCTGCTAGCACATCCTTTAACTCATTCATCGACTCCTCACTATGGCAATAGTTGAACATCTCAAGGATGTGTAACTGAATTGGATTGAATTTTGTCCTTACTGCTTCCATATCCGTCATTTTATAGTTACGTTGCAAAGATACGAAGTATTTCTGAAACGGCCAAACGTTTGGAGATTTATTTGACGACAAAGCTATTCCGCTAGACCTTCTTTCTTCTCTTTCCATGTGATGAAGAATGCAAAAAGCACAAGGAATATCCCTGTTGCAACGATAAATGCTATAGTACCCATATCAAATCCTCTTTATAAAACTATATCCTATATACAAAAACAGCACAAGAAACGTAAAACCTGCTCCGTACAAGAGAAACGGCTTCTCTACATTCTCAAAGATGCCACCTATTATTACACCTGCAAAGACCAGCTTTGCCATGTCTGTGAAGAAATTGCCTGCCCACTTATTGAGAGTTCTCTTTTTCTCCCTCAAACGCTCTTTCTTTGCTAACGCTTCCTCAATCTCTACGAGTTGCTTGTTCAACTACACATTTGAGACCTTAGCCCGCTCACGTCTCGTACTCATCGGCAAAAGTAGTTAAAAGATTCCACACTACCAAACATTCTTGCCGATTTTACATAAATTTTTGATTTTTGTTGTTCCATACGCATTACAATTTAAAGTGAATACTATTGGTTTTCACATGCAAAGATACGAACTAATTCTGAAACGGCCAAACGTTTGGAGACTTATTTGACGGCAAAGCCGCCACCCGCGTCGCTAAGGACGGGGTGGCGGCTTAGGAGTTTGGGTGGGGAGCGAGAGAAAAGCCGGGGAGGCTGCGGCTCTGGCAGGCTCCCCGGCGAGTAATCTATACTATCACTTTTGTCATGTCACAATGTGTCCTGACCATAGTGTGACACTCCTGTGTTTCACCCAAAAAGATCAAAGACCTGTCCCCGTGATCCCCATGTCCCCGTGATCCCCATGACCCTCTCCATGACCCTCATGACATATTATTGACACACCGGGCGAACGGAGTTACCAGAATCTCGTAAGGATGTTTGCCACCCCCCATCAAGGGGATATCCAGCCTCTTCATTGTAGAAGAAAAGGTTGACGCACTCGGCCGGATAATCCGGATTAACTGTAGACCCCAAGTAGAATCCTCGCAAATTTAAGCTACGATTCTCATCACCAACGTAATTTCCTGCTGAAGGAAGAAATATGAATCCTCCATTAACTCCCACAAACTTTAAGCCATTCACTCCTTTTTGAGACGTCAATTTACGAGATGTATACCATATCAACTCTTTTATCTGATCCTCTGATGGCATTCGCCATGGTGCACCCCAGTTAGCAGTTGCAGCATCATAGACTGTGCCTGCAATATCACTGCCGATATTAGTATATTCTCTTGTAACCCAGTGATAAGAATCACTAATGGAATAGGTGAGTAATCCATCACCATCTAGATCAACCCAATGCTGGTAATTTTGCGTGCTATAATCACTCTTCGGTTTCGTCTCTCCCCACGCAAAATAATTTCCATAACTTTCTGGGTAAGATGCACCCACATTGCAGCAGGCCCACTTGGTTCCGCTGGGCAGCCCGAGGTCGATCATGTGCGGATGGTTATTGTCAGGGCAGCCACCATATCTCACGGAGAAAGTATGGGTGCCTCCCTTCTTGATGTCGTCGTCGCCCTCATACTGCACGTAGGCCGTCAGGCTGACCGTCCGCTCCGGCTCGTCGTAGTAGTAGGCATAGCGCTTGTCGGCGTAGGGATTGCTGCCGAGGTTGGCGCAGGATATCTTCTTGTCTATGTTGTATATATCGTGGTAGATATATCCCCAGTCCTTGATCTTCTTTGCATCCTTGTCGAGTTCAACGGTGGTAGTGGCGTTGAACTTATAGTAATAGCCTTTCCCTTCGAACGTGTACCCCTTCACCTCCGAGTAGTTGGCATCCGTCTGCTCGAAGTTGATGATCTGTACGGGGAACTCGTTCTTCTCCACGTCTGCTGTTTGTGAGGCACGCAGTTCAAAGCCGAAAATCTTCACGATGGGGCTCACGGTGTACTCCAGTTCATCGTCCAGATCCTTGAAGAAATTGGTGAACGTTCCGCCGTCGGAGCCTTTCAGATAGTTGCCCAGGTAGTCTTTCGCCACCAGGGTGTTGTCGGGCTTATAGAGTGCCACACCGAAGTCCACAGGCACAACGAGGTTGTCCTTGCTCTTCTCCACCTGAAGAGTCACCTCCACCACGTCGTCCTTCCTGTCGGCACTGATGCTGGTGAAACGTGGCACTAAGTCCCACTGGGCCAAGGTTTTCGAGGCGCTGGCCACGGGGCCGACGTTGTCGACAGTGAGCAGATGCTTCTGCAACTCGTGCTGTACGAAACTGTTAACCTGGATATTGCTGGACTTGAGTTTCTCGTAGGTCTTGGTCTCCTTGGTGGCGTTTTTTATCTCTTCGTTGTAGAGTACGGCATGGCCTATGATCTCGGCTCCGAACTCACTGTGCAGCGCGACGTTGAGGAGCTTGGTGCCAAAAATCGGGATGTTGGGCGCAAAGCCCATATCGGTGAAGATACCTGCCGCCAGTCGTCCGTCGATACATCCTGTGAGGTCGTGAGTGGCCGTCGGCTCCTGATTGACGATGTTGAATTTCAAAGGATCCTTGGCCTTCTCTGTGAAGCTGAACGAAAAGTTCAAACCGCACGTCTGTTCCCACTCGTTGGTAATGGAGGCCTCAACGCTCTTGTCTATGAAAATACCGGGTTTGAAGTAGAACTTGATGAACCGTCCTACAGGTACTTTGTACAACTCAAGTCCATACTGTTTCGACTTCTCTAAGCCGCCATACAGTCCTATGCTCTCTTTGAAAGATGCAGAAAAGTCGGCGGAACCGTTGAAGTTAGTGCCTTGTTTCTTGTTGACGATGAGCGATGCCTTGATGCGAGCCTTCGGCGTGACGCTGGCTTCGAGTTTGATGCCTCCCTTGAGGGCCAGCGAGGAGAGGGGTATCACGTTGGCCGTGAACTCCTGGCCGAAGTTGAGGGCGTAAGTGGGAAATTCGAAAGTCGTATCCTTGTTGAAATTGATGGCCCTCGTACGGGCTTCCTTCTCATTTTCAGGACGGCCCTCCATAACGGTCGTCTCGTAATACGTCTCGAAGACCTCCCCCAGCTCAACAGCGTCGCACACCACTGTGGTACCGCTAATACTTGCCACTCTGCCAGCAAAGCCAGCATCGAACTTGTCGTTCATCTCCAACGAGACCAGCTTGTCGCCCACCTTCGGCAGCAGATTGGATGGCATGTTTGCGGCGAAATAGATGGTCAGGCTGTCGATGCGCTCCACATAGTCCATCAGTCCCTCCTCGATGCGGATGACACCAGGCTGATAGACCGTAGCCGGCGTGACGAAGCTGATGCTGTCGATGTCGGCCAGAGGGATGATGTAAGCAATGTCATCGAGAATGATTGCCTGCGAGGTGACCTCTTCGTGGGTTACTCCGAGGGTGTCCTCATAGATATATGCCATCTGATGAATTTCCTCACGGAGGAACGACAGTGTCTCGCCATTCTTCTGATAGACGTAAATCACGTCGCCCGTCTGCGGCTGCTGGGCGAAGCCAGCGATGGCTGTAAGAGCCATTATTATAAAAAGGTATAAGCGTCTCATGGCCGTATGCATTTAAAGGTTCTTCCGTTGAGTGAAATGAGATAGACGCCCTGGGGGAGTTGGGCCAGAGAGAGCACGGCATCGTGGCCGCTGGGAGTGAGAATCACGGGGATGCGGATGCCGCTGGCATTATAGACCTCGATACGGTCGGAGGAGGAGACGGCATAGAACGTGATGCGATCCTCGTCGACACGGTAGCGCGCCTCGGGCCTGACATCGCTGATGCCAGTACCGATGCCCTTGAAGGTGAAGCGCACCACGTCGGTCTTCGCATATTCCTGACTGACACCCTGCACGGTGATGACCATCTTGTCGGCCAACAACTGGATGCTGGGCATGGTGTAGAGTTCCACCTCCGAGGTCTTGCCGTCGGCGTGGTGCAGCACCAGCGTCGGACCCTGTGCTGCGGCTTGTGCGGCAGTCTGCAGAAGGACTGCCAGCAGAGTGAGTAATGTTTTCTTCATACACATAATGATTGGTTTAGCGGGATAAAGTTACGAAAAACAGCCGAAAGGGAGATCGAAAATCCGTTAAATTTGCCACGTTTTTGATGAACTACCCTTTTTGAGTGACGAACTCGGAGGGGATGAAAATTATTCCTGCAAAAAGCTTGCACGGCTCGGACTTTTGCCGTAATTTTGCATGGTAACAAATCGCTTTTGGGAAATGAAACCAGCAAGGACAATGACTCGGGTGCGGCTGATGCTGCTCTTTCTCTGCCTGTGGGCTATGGCAACGGCTCAGACGGAGAGCCAGCTGACCTTCCGCCGCTACACCATACAAGACGGACTGCCCCAGATGCAGGCCGAACGGTTGTGGCAGGATTCGCGAGGCTATATTTATATAGGTACGCTGTCGGGCTTCGTACGTTTCGACGGCCGGGAGTTCACCCCCTTCCTCAAGGGACGACGGATAAATATCGTTGGTTTCGCAGAGGTAGGCGACGAAGTGCGGGCCTTGGGATTCTTCCGTCAGTGGACTGTTGGCTACGACGATTTGGAGCCGCAGCCGCTCGACCCTCAGGGACACTGGCTGCTGAACAACCTGAATGCAGGCAGCCTGCCTAACGGCTACGTGCTGTTGGAAGACAGCCTGGAGGAACACCGGCGACTGTGCCGGATGACGCTTCAGGGCTTCGAACCGTTGCTGACGGGCAAGCTGCTCGACGAGATGACACCCGACCGCAAACTCTATATCGACTCTCTCGGCGTGCTGATCCCTACAGAGCGGGGGCTCTATCAGGTGGCTCAAGGCTGTAGGAAGGCCGTCAGACTGTCTGCCAGACAAGATGTCTACACCCTGCTGCGTACCGAGGCCGGGCTACTGGCCTTCGCCTCGGATGGCATCTATGAAATAGGGAAAGGGCGAATCGCACAGGCCGACTGGTCGGCAGCCAGCTATGGCCTCACGGTGAGGGTACTCCGCTCAGGCCATCTGATAATAGCCGACGAGCACTCCATCTACCTTTACGACGGAACTGCCGTCAGCCAGATCTTTTCGGGCATCAACCTGATACGCGACGTGCTGGTAGACCGCTGGGACCGCCTGTGGGTGGCCACGTATCAGGGCGTCTACTGCTTCTTCAACCGCTGCTTCACCAACTATCAACTTACCGACCAGAGCGACATTGTCAGGGCCATCGCCGACAATGGCGCAGGACAGATGGTGATGGGCACGCTCAACGGCAAGGTGCTTGTAGGCTCACGCTTGCTGAGCGACGACACGGAGCAGTTCTTTGCGCCCAATGCCGTCAGGATAGGTCAGACGGTCTATATGGCAGGAAATGGTGACATCGCCAGTGTCTCCGACTCCACACTCCGTTGGCTCCGTCTGCCCCCTGGCCGCTATCAGTTTGTGGGCGAGGCATGGGGACGGCTCATCACGGGCAGTCGTAACGGCATCTTCGCCTACGACACGACCACTGCGACCCTCGACACGCTGACAACAGAAATCCTACATCCCTGGTGCGGAGCGGAGGACGGCAGGGGACGGCTCTGGGTAGGCAGCAGCTCGGGTCTCTTCAGCATCACGAAAGACCGCCAGGTGACTAAGGTAGGATATGGCAGTCAGAAGCTTATCATCTCCACACTAACAGCCGACCGTCGGGGCAACATCTTCTTCGCCTCGGCCGACTCGGTGTTCGTCATCAATAACAATAAGGTGGAGACGCTCAAT
>DFGG01000003.1:2107-4579 GCA_002371695.1 bacterium UBA3756 | reverse complement strand
GTGGGAGGCCCCAGTCAGACGACATACGTGGGCAGTGGTAAGCTGCAGGAGATCAAGGCATATATCAGGGCTCAGGAGGATGCGGCCAATGATGACGAGACGGGCGAGACGCAGCCTGTGGGAATGGTCATCTTCGACGACGAACTTACGGCCAAGCAGATTCGCAATATCGAGAAGGAACTTCAGGTGAAGATTCTCGACCGTACCTCTTTAATCCTGGATATCTTTGCCATGCGTGCCCAGACGGCAGAAGCCAAGACGCAGGTGGAACTGGCGCAGCATCGCTACATGTTGCCCCGCTTGCAGCGCTTGTGGACTCACTTGGAGCGTCAAGGAGGCGGTTCAGGCTCTGGTGGCGGCAAGGGTAGTGTGGGACTGCGCGGACCTGGTGAGACCCAGTTGGAGATGGACCGACGAATCATCCTCCATCGTATCACCCTGCTTAAGCAGCGCTTGCAGGAAATAGACCAGCAGAAGACCACACAGCGCAAAAATCGCGGCCGACTGATCCGTGTGGCTCTGGTGGGCTATACCAATGTAGGTAAGTCGACGATGATGAACCTGCTCTCCAAGAGTGAGGTGTTTGCCGAAAACAAGCTCTTTGCAACGCTCGACACCACGGTGCGTAAGATGACCATCGAGAACCTGCCTTTCCTCCTGGCAGATACGGTGGGCTTTATCCGCAAACTGCCCACAGACCTCGTCGACTCCTTCAAGTCGACCCTCGACGAGGTGCGCGAGGCTGATCTGCTGGTGCATGTGGTAGATATCTCCCATCCTGATTTTGAGGAACAGATACGGGTTGTGGAGACCACGCTCAAGGAGTTGGGTTGTGCCGAGACGCCCGCAATGATTGTATTCAATAAGATAGATGCCTATACCTGGGTGGAAAAGGAAGCCGACGATCTGACCCCGGCCACCAAGGAAAACGTGAGTCTCGATGAGTTGAAGAAGACATGGATGTCGCGACTTGGCCATTATCTGGAGTGTGTCTTCATCTCTGCCAAAGAAAAGGAAAATATCGACGAGCTGCGCGACATCCTCTACAAGCGGGTGCGCGAGTTGCATGTCCAAAAATATCCGTATAACGATTTTTTATATCAAGACTATGACTGATTACAGACAACTGACACAAACTGAGATTGAGATTCTGGAAAGCAATGCCTGCTGGGCTGAAGATTGGGAGCGCGTGCTGGTAGCAGAAGGTTTCAAACCCTACAATTTCCACCGAGTGGTCTTCTATGGCGACATACGCTTGGGAGAGTTTAACAAGAAGGTGGAGGTGAGCAAGGGCTTCGTGAAGCATTCGGGCATCAACGATGCCACGCTGCGCAACGTCACCGTGGGCAACGACTGCCTCATCGAGAAGGTGGGCAACTTCATCAACAACTATACCATCGGCAACGACTGCTACATATCTAATATATGTACTCTCGAGACGACTGCCGATGCCACTTATGGCGAAGGGTCGGTTATATCCGTTCTCAACGAGATGGGCGATGGCAACGTGAAACTGTTCCGTGAGTTGAACTCTCAGGTGGCTTCCTTTATGGTGAAGCACTACAACGACAAACAGCTGCGCCGCATCCTGCAGCAACTGATAGACGACGAACTGCGCGTGACGCGCCCCGAGAGAGGCACTATAGGCAACAATGTGAAAATCATTAATACGAAGGACATCACCAACACCATCATCAAGGGTGACTGCGAAATCAGTGGCGCAGCCCGCCTGTCGGAGTGTACCGTGATGTCATCGATGGATGCCCCAGTCTTTATCGGCACGGGTGTCATCTGCGAGAACTCCATCATCTGCGACGGCTGCTCCATCAACAACTCCGTGAAAATGCAAGACTGCTTCGTGGGCGAGGCCTGTCAGATTACCAACGGGTTCACGGCAGAGGCCAGCCTCTTCTTTGCCAACTCATTCATGGCCAACGGCGAGGCCTGCGCAGCCTTCTGCGGTCCCTTCTCGGCCTCCCACCACAAGAGTTCGTTGCTCATAGGCGGCGAGTTCTCGTTCTATAATGCCGGTTCGAACACCAACTTCTCCAACCACGCCTACAAGATGGGCCCCCTGCACTACGGCACGCTGGAGCGTGGCACGAAGACTGCCTCGGGAGCCTATATCCTGATGCCGGCGACCATCGGTGCCTTCAGTGTCTGTTTCGGCAAATTGATGCACCACCCCGACACGCGTAACCTGCCCTTCTCTTATCTGGTGGCATACGGCGACGACTGCTATCTGGTGCCAGGGCGCAACATTACCACCGTGGGGCTCTACCGCGACATTAAGAAATGGCCCAAGCGCGATAAGCGTTCCAAGCAATCGCGCAAGTCGATTATTAACTTCGACTGGCTGTCTCCCTTCACCGTGGGTGAAATCCTGGAGGGCATCAAGATTCTCAAGGCATTGCGCGAGGCTTCGGGCGACAATGTGTCCACCTACAATTTCCATGAGTACGTCATCAACGC
>DFGG01000003.1:0-1952 GCA_002371695.1 bacterium UBA3756 | reverse complement strand
GTGGGCGAGGGTCGCTGGGTGGATATGTCTGGTCTGCTCATGCCCGAAAGCGAGGAACAGCGTATCGTAGAGAATATCAAGAGTGGCGAGATAGAGAATATCCAGCAGCTGCTCGACCGCTTTTCCGACATCAACGACCACTACAGCGACTATCGTTGGGCCTGGTCGTATCAGATGATTCTCGACTACTATGGCTTGGAAGAGATCACGGAGGCCAATGTCGAACATATCCGTGCCGACTACGTTCGTGCCCGCCGTGCCTGGATTGCAGAGATCCGCAAGGATGCCGAGAAGGAATTTGCCATGGGCGATGTGGAGCAAGATGTCTACGAGGAATTCCTCTCGAAACTCGACCACGAGATAGACTACGAGAATTAAAAAAGTAAAAAGGTAAAGAAAAATAAAGGCAATGAAAAAGTTATTGTTGATTTTCAGTCTGGCTATGCTCGGGATGAACGTCCAGGCTAAGGAGTACAAGTACGAGACTGTAGCAGGCGACATGATGAACACCCGGATCTATACGCTCGACAACGGCCTGAAGGTGTATCTGAGCGTGAATCCGGAGAAGCCGCGCATACAAACCTACATCGCCGTGCGCACAGGCTCCAAGAACGACCCGGCGGAGACCACCGGCCTGGCCCACTATCTGGAGCACCTGATGTTCAAGGGAACCAGACAGTTTGGTACCAACAACCCAGAGGCTGAGGCTCCGCTGCTCGACGAGATTACCACCCGCTACGAAGCCTATCGCAAACTCACCGACCCTGAGGCCCGCAAAAAAGCCTACCACGAGATAGACTCCGTGAGCCAGGTGGCAGCCCAGTACTTCATCCCCAACGAGTACGACAAACTGATGGCTGCCATCGGCGCGGAAGGGACGAATGCCTATACGTCGAACGATGTCACCTGCTACACGGAGGACATCCCCTCGAACGAGATCGAGAACTGGGCGAAGATACAGGCCGACCGTTTCCAGAACATGATCATCCGCGGCTTCCACACCGAACTGGAGGCTGTGTATGAGGAATACAACATCGGACTGTCGTCAGACTCCCGCAAACTGTTCGACAGCATCAGCAAGATGCTCTGGCCCAACCATCCCTACGGCACGCAGACCACGATCGGCACGCAGGAGCACCTGAAGAACCCCTCGATTGTCAACATCAAGAATTACTTCGACAAGTGGTACCGCCCCAACAACGTAGCCATCTGCATGGCCGGTGACTTCGACCCCGACAAGACCATCGCCATCATCGACACATACTTCAGCAGTTGGAAGCCCGGTGCCGACGTGAGGCAGCCCGTCTTCGCACCACTGCCCCCGCTGACACAGCCCAAGGACACGACCGTCATCGGACAGGAGGCAGAGCAGATATGGATGGGCTGGCGCGCCAAGCAGGCCAACACCCTGCAGGCCGACACCCTCGAACTGATGGAGGACGTGCTGAGCAACGGACGGGCCGGACTCTTCGACCTCGACCTGAACCAGACGATGAAGGTGCAGCGCGCAGCAGGAGGTGCTGAACTGCTGCACGACCACGGGGCCTTCTTCCTGATGGGAACGCCCAAGCAGGGTCAGAGCCTCGACGAGGTGAAGAGCCTCATGCTGGCTGAGATAGACAAACTGAAGAAGGGCGATTTCCCCGACAACCTGCTGCCCTCGATCATCAACAACAAGAAGCGCCGCCACTATCAGTTGCTCGAGAGCAATCAGGGACGGGCCGACATGTTCGTCGACGCCTTCATCAACGAGGTGGACTGGCGACAGGTGGTAGGCAAGATCGACCGCATCTCCAAAATCACAAAGCAGGAGATCGTAGACTTCGCCAACAAGTTCTTCACCGACGGCTACGTGAGCGTCTACAAGAAGCAGGGTGTCGACACGTTGCAGAAAAAGATCGACAAGCCCGCCATCACCCCGATACCTACGAACCGCGACCAGATGAGCCAGT
>DFGG01000093.1:9550-13836 GCA_002371695.1 bacterium UBA3756 | reverse complement strand
ATCTTGATCTCTATCTCGCCTTTCTCCACCACCACGGGCATGATACTCTCGTCGTCCATATAAAGGCTTGCCATACGGATTGTATCCAGCAGGCCCGTGAAACGGAACTTGCCGTGAACCACGTCGCAGGAATCGATGTTCTTCAGTTCCTGATCCTTGACGGCCTTCAGATATAGTTTATTTCCATCAAGCGACGACACAGTGGATGAACCCTGTATGTTGTAGGATTCAGCACACGAGGTCAACGTGAGAATAGCTACCAGTACATATACTATTTTGTTCATAACGATTTGTTTATGCTGCAAATGTACAACGTTCTATTGAATCAGAAAAAAAAATTTGCGCATTTTAAAACAAATGTGCAAACTTTTATAGTTTTTTTTATTCTTTTGCCAGTTCATTTGCAATTCTGTGCGTAGAATAGAGTTGAAGGATGGCTGCAATGAGCAGCGTAATCACCCACTTGTTGTACACATATTCTATATAGGTGATATGCGAAAGTCCGAGGAAATTGCCCTGGCTTGCAAACATCAGCAGAGCAGATACCAGAAAGAGGATATCGCTCAGGAGCATCATCCTGCGCAGACGACGTATCACCACATTCTTGCCTTCGTAGCGCTGCAGCATCTGCATCGAGGCAAAGCCCAGGGCTCCAAGGGCGAACACGTAGGGGGCACCCTTCCACATCAGCACACTGCTACCGGCTCCTATCACCATCAGCACTGCACCCAACAAGAATATCGCGTTCTCGGTCTTACTCAGCTGCCTCATCACTCACAATCGATTTTGGAGCACGATCGTCGTCGCTCAGCACAAAGATGTCCTCGTCGTCTGTCTTCATGAAATACCGTTCGCGGGCTATCTTCTCTATAGCCTTAGGATTGCGGTCCAGTTCTCTGATCTGAGCCTGGTCACGCTGGTTCTCAGCGTTGTACTTGTCTATCTCCTCCTGCAGCTCGCTGATGCGGTGCTGATTCTTCAGATGACTCCACAGGCTGTTCTCATCGAGGAAACCCACGATGAGTACACCCAAAATACAGACCACAGAATACTTCAGGGCCTGCGAATGCCAAACCTTCAGGGCTAATGACTTAATACGATCTACTACTTTCATAAATTCGATGCAAAATTACAAAATAATTATGAATTATGCATGATGAATTATGAATTATTTCGTATCTTTGCACAAAAATTATATCAGACACCTATGGAATATATCGTTTCAGCACGTAAGTACAGGCCTTTGTCCTTCGGCACCGTCGTAGGACAGGGAGCACTCACCACCACGCTGAAGAATGCCGTCAAGAGCGGCAAACTGGCCCATGCATACCTCTTCTGCGGGCCCAGAGGCGTGGGAAAGACCACCTGCGCCCGTATCTTTGCCAAGGCCATCAACTGCCAAAACCCCACTGCAGAGGGCGAGGCGTGCAACGAGTGCGAGTCGTGCCTGTCGTTCAACGAACAGCGCTCGCTTAACATCTTCGAGCTCGACGCCGCCTCCAACAACTCGGTGGAGCACATCAAGACACTCATGGAGCAGACACGCATCCCACCACAACTGGGACGCTATAAGGTGTTCATCATCGACGAGGTACACATGCTCTCCACTGCAGCCTTCAACGCCTTCCTCAAGACCCTTGAGGAACCACCTGCCCACGTCATCTTCATCCTGGCCACCACCGAGAAGCACAAGATCCTCCCCACCATCCTCTCCAGATGCCAGATCTACGACTTCGAACGCATGACGGTGCGCAACACCATCGACCACCTGAAGAACGTTGCCAAGCAGGAAGGCATCACCTTCGAGGAAGAAGCCCTCGCTGTCATCGCCGAAAAGGCTGACGGAGGCATGCGCGACGCACTATCCATCTTCGACCAGGCGGCTTCTTTCTGTCAGGGGAACATCACCTATCAGAAGGTTATCGAGGATCTCAACGTGCTCGATGCGGACAACTACTTCCAAATCATCGACCTCGCTATAAATAATAAGGTGAGCGACATTATGGTGCTGCTCAACAAAGTCATCAACAACGGTTTCGACGGCGGGCTGCTCATTCAGGGGCTCGCCCGTCATGTACGCAATGTGCTAATGGCCAAGGACGCCCAGACGCTGCCTCTGCTCGAGGTCAGTGACAAGCAACGGGAGCGATATCAGGAACAGGCCAAGCGCGCCGACACCAGATTCCTCTATCAGGCACTACGACTGATGAACCAGTGCGACATCAACTATCGCCAGTCGAGTAACAAGCGACTGCTCGTAGAACTGACACTCATCGAGATCGCACAGATCACCCAGCCCGACGAGGGGGCCAGCGCGGGGCGTAGCCCCAAGAGATTAAAATCCCTGTTCAAGCAACTCCTTCAGCAGTCTCAACCCAAGACAGCGGCCCCACAGGTAGCCGCGGTTGAGCATGCTGAAGACCGCCGTGTGGAAACTGCAGTCAAGGAGGTCATAGCCCCTACCCCACAGCCATCCGCACAGGCCCCCAAGGCTCCCAATCTGAAGAACATCGGCTTCTCATGGAGCAACCTCCGACAGAAGTCGAAACCCTCGAAGATGAACATCATCCCTGGCACCATCGGCGATACCAAGGCGCAACAGCAATCTGACAACCAGCCATTTACCCAGGAAGACCTCGAATTCCAGTGGCTCTCCATGTGCAACAGAATGCCTCAGCAGCGCCAAGAACTCATCGGCATCTCTACCCGCATGAAGAATATGGCCCCCGTCATCACCGAGATGCCCCATCTGCAGGTGACGGTAGAAAATGCACTCGTCAAGCAGGAGATGGACAACATCCTGAAGAGCATCGTCAAAACCCTGCAGATCTATCTGCACAACAATCAGATTACCCTCGAAATCCTCGTGAGCGACAAGCCCGACCAGGTGAAGATACTCACACGGCGCGAGCAGTTCGAACTGCTGAGTAAAGAAAATCCTGCCGTAGAGAAACTACGACAGGCTTTCGATCTCGAACTCGCTTAAACTTGAAGCCTTAGGGTCAGATCAGGTTCATACCCAGCTCCTTGCACTCCTTGCGCATATCGTCAGGCCAAATCGAAGCCTGAATCTCACCGATATGCCCCTTGTGGAGCAACACCATGCACAGACGGCTCTGACCAATACCGCCTCCGATGCTCAAGGGCAGTTTGCCACTCAACAACTGTTTGTGGAAGTAGAGCTGTTCACGCTCCTCCTTACCCTCTATCTTCAACTGGCGCAGCAGACTCTCCTTGTCAACACGGATACCCATCGACGAAAGTTCGAACGAGCGACCCAGGATGGGATACCATATCAGGATATCGCCATTGAGTCCCTGCAGGCCGTTTTCTGCCACTGTCGACCAGTCGTCGTAGTCTGGTGCACGTCCGTCGTGCTTCTCTCCGTTCGACAGCTTGCCGCCTATACCTATTATAAATACTGCACCGTAAGCCTTGCAGATGGCATCTTCACGCTCCTTCGGCGTCAGGTCGGGATACATCTTCAGCAGTTCCTCGGCATGTATGAAGTGGATCTTCTCTGGCAGGAACGGCTTGATCTGCGGATAGGTCTCACAGGTCAGATACTCCGTGCGCCGGATAGCGGCATAGATACGCTCCACCACGTTCTTCAAGAACTGCAGCGTACGGTCTTCCTTGCGTATCACGGCCTCCCAGTCCCACTGGTCCACATACAGCGAATGCAGGTTGTCCAGCTCCTCGTCGGCACGTATGGCGTTCATGTCCGTATAGATGCCGTAGCCTGGCTCTATCTTGTATTCTGCCAATGAGAGGCGCTTCCATTTGGCCAGTGAGTGCACCACCTCAGCCTGAGCATCGCCCAGATCCTTGATGGGGAAAGTCACTGCGCGCTCCACACCGTTCAGGTCGTCGTTGATACCCAGGCCTTTCAGCACGAACAGCGGAGCTGTCACGCGACGCAAACGCAGCTCCGTCGACAGGTTCTGCTGGAAGAACTCCTTTATCAGTTTGATACCCTGTTCGGTCTGCTTCATGTCGAGCAGCGCCTCATAGTTTAATGGCTTGATTACTTGTCCCATATTCTGTTTATGCAAAATTTGCGTGCAAAGGTATCATATTTATTATAATTCTGCAAGCAAAACGCGAAAATTTTTCGCAAAATGACACAAATCCTTGATATTTGCTAACATTTTGCGCATTCGCCCACACCGTTAAGAAATCATAATTCTCAATACTTCAATTCTTCAATTCTTCAATTTTTCAATTTTTTATTGTACCTTTGCATCCGCTTTCGAGCAACTCTGGTCCCGTAGCTTAGCTGAATA
>DFGG01000093.1:9263-9447 GCA_002371695.1 bacterium UBA3756 | reverse complement strand
GGATCACTTATTAAAATCCGCAAGACTCTGAGTTTTAGAATCTTGCGGATTTTTTTGTTTCCTGGCGATGATTGTATAACCTTATAGCCTGCTCATATCAGTCCTGGCTTCAGCGATGCGTCACCCTTACTGTTTTTTTACATACAGTTTTTTGGAATACAGGTTGTAACGTTGTAACATCGCC
>DFGG01000093.1:0-9196 GCA_002371695.1 bacterium UBA3756 | reverse complement strand
ATGTACAAAGGGCGTGCAACCTATAAATCATTTTTGTATACTAGACAAAATACCCATGACCATTGTCTTGGGCAAAGTGAATCTCCTATTGATCATCTCCTTCTGCTGCCATTGGCATTTGCATATCCTCTTCATTCTGCTGCGGATAGGCAGTAACACGTGTCTGATGATCCTGAAGCCATATATGGTTCAGCGTGAACGCAATCGAGTCCAGCGTTTCTTCACGTTTCGACGGCTTCAGTTCGCACTCCCACACCGTGATGCAATGCCATCCCATCTCTGCCAGCCTCCGCTGTTCCTCCCTGTCACGTTCCTTGTTCCTGCGGATCTTCGCTATCCAGAAGTCACGATTCGTATTCGGAATCTTGCAACACTTGGAGTTACAAATAGTAGATTGCAAACCGTCAAATTGCAAATTAACATGGTGTCCATGCCAGAAGCATCCATTTACAAAGATGCACGTTCTATATTTCCTCAGCACCAAGTCAGGATGCCCGGGCAGTCGTTTGTGGTTCAGCCGATAGCGGAATCCTCGTTTCCAAAGACCACGCCGCACAATCATCTCCGGCTTCGTGTCCTTCGACCGAATAGCCGACATGTTCCTATGGCGTTGTTGTGCGGTGAGCTTGTCCATATTACCTTAGTATCTCTTCTATCAATTCTTTATGATGGCCTGGCAGAATGATGTGATGGTTGCCTATAGGGTCGGTCAGGAAATATGAAGCCACACTTGGACGACACAGCCTGATAACCTGTTGAGTTCTGCAAAGGTCTGGCTCTGCCTGATTGCGAATCAGTTCACCTTCCTCTGCGAAATAGCGTGACAGACGGCCTGACACCTTGAAGATTGTTACAGGCCCCTCCTTCATGTAGCCCCTTATCCCAATGCCGATGCCCGATTCGAAATGCGTGTCAAATTCATAGCGCTCTACCATGTTGAATGGAATGGTACAATGCGCAAAGAGCACTTCGCCAGTCTCAGGATCAATCCTGGCAGGATTGGCCTGGAAGCCACTCACGCCCGTTATCGACTGCGCTATCTTCATCGACAGCATGGCAGGCACGTCCCCCTCGCACCCTGCGATGACACCTTCTGAGTTCAGCTTGGCCAATGCCAGGCAGCCGGTATTCCTGACTGCGGTCAGCAGGTCGAAGCAGCGAAGGGTAAAGCCCTGCAAGTGGTGTCGCTCCACTATCACCTTCAGGGCATCATATATCTGGACAGCCCCAGGCAGGGCTTTACCGAAGTCTTCAGCAGGCGACTGCTCGTTGGGCTCTCGCAGAGGTGTCACGGCTATCACATCCATCAGTTCCTGCATAGGTATGTCCAACAGTTCGATTCCCACCGATTCCTTAACGATGTCCTTTTCTGCTTGGCTGGAAATCAGCCAGTCGGAGGGCTCGCCTATGATACCAAGTCGGGAACCTCTCAAATGCTTCCTCGCCACGCCAACCTTTTCCAGCAACTCGATACGCTTATTGATGTAAGCAGCGTTTCCGTGGATGATCTCCCCTCTGAAATTGTTCTGACGCAAGAAGGACAGTATCTCCATCGACGCGGCCAGAGAATTGCTCTTGCCTGATGTCAGCAGATAAAAGGGCCTGTCCGACTGGGATAGCAATCCAGGGAGTAGCCGTTTGAAAATACCCTCCGTGCCGCCAGTCCGCACGAAAATCAAATCTAAGGGATGACTTCCATAGTCAGAGTAGTCATTGTCTCTGAATTCGAAATCGATATTCAGATCGTCCAAGAACTCCTTGGTGGCAGAACAGACCGCCATCTCGTCATGCAGTTCAGAAGTAAGCGTATATATTGCCGTATTTATCATTATCAATGTTTTAACAGATTACTATTATCTATGTAAGATACCGCCAAGCGACTGACGGTAGCAGCGATGTTTTGTCTGGCCACATTCTGCTGCATGGCTTCTTCGAGAGGAGTGCCAGGCGGGTTGATACATTCCGCATGGGCGAAACCAGCCTGAAGCAGGAGTTCCTTATCACTGACCTTTCCTGCTATCAGGCATACGGGCGTCTCGCCCGCCTGCTTCAGGACGCCCACGGGTAGTTTTCCCATCAGCGTCTGACGATCAGCAGAACCTTCGCCTGTAATGACGAGGTCGGCATCCCTGACAGTCTGGCTGAAGCCAATGGTGTCGAGCAGCAACTGTATGCCAGGTTTGCAGTCGGCATTCAGATATTGCAGGAAGGCGTAGCCCAACCCTCCTGCGGCCCCGGCACCTTCCATTCTGGAGCAGTCGCGGCCGAAATGTCTGGCAGAGACCTCGGCAAACTTTCTGGCACGCTCATCCAAGGCCACTATCATATCAGGTGTAGCACCTTTCTGCAATGCAAACACATGGGCAGCACCATTGCTGCCACAAAGCGGATTCCTGACGTCAGAGGCGATTGTGAAACGGACATCCTTCAACTGCACGATGTCATCCCATGAACCATGTTTGGCAAAGGCGTCTATGAGTGCGCGGAGCATCCCGATGCCAGCATCGCTCGTGGCACTGCCCCCAAGTCCGACGATGATATGGCATGCCCCCTTCCTGACGGCATCCGCCACCAACTGGCCCGTGCCATAACTGGTGGCCACCATGGGATTACGCTCGTCTTCCGAAAGCAAGGTGAGTCCACTGGCCTGGGCTATCTCAATCACGGCTTGTGTACCTTGAAGCAGATACCAGGAAGGAATGGTTCGCATCAGCGGATCTCTCACTGCCATTTCAACCACCTCGCCACCAGTGGCTGCCTGGAAAGCATCCATAAAGCCTTCGCCGCCATCGCTGACAGGTATCTGGATGACCTCAGCGTCTGGGCAGTTACGCATGATGCCCTCCGCCGCTGCCTGATTAGCCTCTTCCGAGGTCAGACAACCCTTGAATGAATCTATTGCTACAACGATCTTCGTCATATCCTAATATCTGTGGCTGCGATGCAGAATTCACTCCTGCCTGGTGATACCCTCGATGCGCAGACGGAGCAGACCTGCAGGCACACGCACCTCGACCTCATCGCCCACCCGCTTGTTCAGTAGAGCCTGGGCGATGGGCGACTTGATGCTGATCTTGCCCTCGCGAAGGTTAGCCTCGTGAGGACTGGCGATGGTGTAGGCCATACGGGCATTGTTGGCCAGATTGGTCATCTCCACGCGGCAGAGCAGCCCCACGCTGTCGGTGCCCAGATGAGAGGTGTCGATGACACGCGCATTCTCCAGTACACGTTGCTTGAAGCGTATCTGCCCCAGCAGTCTCGACTGCTCGCGCTTGGCAGCATGATACTCGAAATTCTCACTCAGGTCGCCCTTGTCGCGGGCCTCGGCGATGGCATCACGAACGCGAGGCAACTCAACACTTTCCAACTGGCGGAGTTCGGCCACGAGCTTGTCGTAGCCCTCTTGTGACATATATTCCATACGAATCCTTTTTGGCTGCAAAGGTACACATTTATCCGGATTTTGACAAAAAAACGGCTGATTTCTTTTTGGTATGAAAAATATTGTGTAACTTTGCACTGATTATGGATATTACTGAACGTTTTTTAAACTACACAAAGTTTGACACGCAGTCGGCTGAAGACAGCCAGAGCGTGCCGAGTACACCGAAACAACTCGTATTCGCAAAATACCTGAAGCAAGAACTGGAGCTGGAAGGGCTGAGCGACGTGGAGCTCGACGAGCAGGGCTATCTCTATGCCACACTGCGGTCGAACACGAAGCAGGACGTGCCCACCATCGGTTTCATTTCCCACTACGACACTTCGCCCGACTCATCAGGGGCCGGCATCAAGGCGCAGATCGTTCACCGCTACGACGGCTCGGACATTCTGCTCTCGGAGGGCATCGTGTCGAGTCCGAAGAAATTTCCAGAACTGCTGCACCACGTGGGCGAGGACCTGATAGTGACTGACGGCACTACCCTACTGGGTGCCGACGACAAGGCCGGCATTGCCGAGATCGTACAGGCCATGTGCTGGCTGAGGGACCATCCCGAGGTGAAGCACGGCGACATACGCATCGCCTTCAATCCCGACGAGGAGATAGGCATGGGCGCGCAGCACTTCGACGTAGAGAAGTTCGGCTGCGACTGGGCCTACACGATGGACGGCGGAGACGTGGGTGAACTGGAGTTTGAGAACTTCAACGCTGCTGCAGCCAAGATCACCATCAAAGGTGTGAGCGTGCATCCGGGCTATGCTAAGGACAAGATGGTGAACGCCAATGCTGTGGCTGCTGAACTGGCCATGATGCTGCCTCAGGACGAGCGCCCGGAAACCACAGAAGGCTATCAGGGATTCTTCCACCTGCTGGGCATCCAGGCCAGTGTGGAGCAGGCCCGTATGAGCTACATCATACGCGACCACGACCGCGACCGCTTTGAAGACCGTAAGCGCTTGATACAGAGCTGTGCAGAACAGTTGAATGCCAAGTACGGCGAAGGCACCGTCGTGTGTGAGGTGCGCGACCAGTACTACAATATGAAGGAGAAGATAGACCCCGAGATGCACGTGATAGACCTGGTGCTGCACGCCATGCAAGCCTGCGAGGTGGCGCCGAAGGTGAAGCCCATCCGTGGTGGCACAGACGGTGCCCAGCTATCGTTCCGAGGTCTGCCCTGCCCCAATATCTTCGCTGGCGGAGTGAATTTCCACGGACCCTATGAGTTTGTCAGCATCCAGGTGATGGAGAAGGCGATGCAGGTGATTGTCAAGATTTGTCAACTGGTGGGAGAATATAAGAATTGAGAGATTGAGAGATTGAGAGATAAGTAGGTTATGGGAGAGTTACCAGTATTGATACAGGACCTGGCACTGATACTCGTTGTGGCGGGTGTAGTAACACTATTGTTCAAGAAACTGAAGCAGCCTTTGGTGCTGGGCTATATTCTGGCAGGTTTTCTGGTCAGTCCGCACATGCCCTATACGGCATCAGTGGCCGACAATGAGAGTATCCACCTCTGGGCCGATATCGGTGTGATGTTCCTGCTCTTCTCGCTGGGTCTCGACTTCTCGTTCAAGAAGATTCTGAAGATGGGCGCTTCGCCTGTCATCTCTGCCTGCTCAATCATCTTCTTCATGTCGATGCTGGGTGTACTCGTGGGCCACGCCTTCGGATGGGGCAAGATGGACTGCATCTTCCTTGGCGGCATGCTGGCCATGTCGTCGACCACCATTATCTATAAGGCATTCGACGACCTGGGGCTGCGGCAACAGCAGTTTGCAGGCCTGGTGATGAGCGTGCTGATACTGGAGGACATCCTTGCCATCGTGATGATGGTACTGCTAAGTGCCGTTGCCAGCGGCAACAATCCTGACGGAGGTCAGATGCTGGGGTCGATCTTCCAGATTGTGTTCTTTCTCGTGCTGTGGCTCGTGGTGGGCATCTTTGCCATCCCTGCCTTGCTGCGCAAGGTGCGCCCGCTGATCAACAATGAGGTGCTGCTCATCGTATCGCTGGGCTTGTGCTGTGCGATGGCCGTCTTCTCTACGAAAGTGGGCTTCTCGTCGGCTTTCGGTGCCTTCATCATGGGAAGCATCCTGGCAGAGACGGTCGAGGCAGAGCGCATCGAAAAGTTGGTGGAGCCAGTGAAAAATCTCTTCGGAGCCGTCTTCTTCGTATCGGTAGGCATGCTGGTAGACCCCAAGATACTGGTGGAATACGCGTTGCCCATCACAGCGCTCGTGCTGACCATCCTGGTGGGACAGGCCCTGTTTGGCACCTTCTCGTTCATGCTGGGAGGCGAGTCGCTTAAGTCGGCCATGCGCTGCGGCTTCTCGATGGCTCAGATCGGTGAGTTCTCGTTTATCATCGCCTCGCTGGGCCTTTCGCTCGGTGTGATAGGCGACTTCCTATATCCGGTGGTGGTGGCCGTATCCGTTATAACCACATTCCTCACACCTTACATGATACGGTTTGCCACACCGGTTTACAACAGTCTGGAAAAGCGCCTTCCCCAAAAGCTGGTGAAGCTGCTCAACCAGATGACCATCAGTCAGAAGGACCGTCAGGAGAAGAGTTTGTGGAAGCCCATGCTGACTCAGATGGGACTCAACACGCTGATCTACTCGATTCTATCGGCTGCAGCCATCGCCGTGATGTTTACTTTCGTGCTGCCCTTCATGCAGCAGGTGATGCCCGGCGAAGAGTTGAAATTATACGCTAACCTGATCACCGGTATCCTTACCATACTGGTGATAGCCCCCTTCCTCAGGGCGATGGTGATGAAGAAGAACCGTAGCGAGGAGTACCGCGCCCTGTGGGCTCAGAGCAGTCGCAACCGCCTGCCCCTGATGCTCACCATTGCCGTACGTGCACTGGTGGCCTTAGCCTTCATCTTCTACATCTGCCACCGTCTGACCCACTTTGCCAATGCGTTGGTCATCACCATCGGTATCGTGCTGCTGGCAGCCATCATCCTCTCACGTTGGATCAAGCAGCGCTCCATCACGCTTGAGCGTCTGTTTATCATGAATCTCCGTTCACGCGAGATTGCCGCCCAGATACATGGACGAAAGCGTCCGCTCTACGAGGGGAAATTGCTGGACCGCGATATACACATTTCTGAATTCGAGGTGCCTTACAACTCTATGTGGATGGGACAGACGCTGAAGCAACTCAACCTGTCGAACAAATTCGGCGTCCATGTAAGCAGCATCTTGCGTGGCGGGCATCGGCTAAACATTCCTGATGGCGACTATATCATCTTCCCTGGCGACACGCTGCAGGTGATTGGTACCGACGAGCAGTTCTCTGCCTTACGCGAGGCTATCGAGCATGAGGTCTTCGGCGAGGACAACGAGCTGGAAAAGCGCGAGATGAAATTGCGCCAGATGATTATCGGCCAAGACAGTCCGTTTATCGGCAAGACACTCATAGAGAGCGGCATACGCGACATTTACAGTTGCATGGTGGTTGGCCTGGAGGAAGGTCAGGAAAGTCTTTCGCCCTTCAAGCCCACACGTAAGTTCCAGGAGGGCGACATCGTGTGGGTGGTAGGTGAAGAAGAGTCGCTCGATGCGCTCCTATCCAGCTGACCATCTACGATCTACAATCAAGGAATTAGTACCACTGTACGGCATTGGAGTACGACGAACGCTTGTCGTACTTCAAGGCATCGGTAAGTGTGGCAGCGTTACAACGGAATGAGAAATTGTAACTGGTATACGGCGCCAGCACCACAGAACATGACATGTTGAAGCAGTGCAGGTCGCGGGAGAGCGAAGCCGTAGTCATCGCGATCCTTTTATTCTCGAAATCGTAGCCGGAGTGGAAGTTGATGTTCCATCCGTCGCTGATTCGTATGTTACCGACAACGTTAAGGTTCTGAGTGAACTGGTAGGGATAGCGCATCTTCTCATAATTGAACTTACTGACGTCGTTGCTTTCGCTCATGGTGATACCATAACTGAAAGTAAGCGACCAGGGCATCTTGAAGGCCATGTAGCCATCTTCGTCGGTATCGGCCTTCTCCGTCTGGCCGCGCTCGGCGCCATGCTTGCCTGCTTCCATCACTGGGTCGATGTTGGTCTCCACACCCGTGTCATAGTCATCCCCAGCACGTTTCTTGTCGTCCTTCTTTTTCTTGTCCACCTTCTCGCCACGCAACCACTTGAAGAAGTTCATTACCTTATTGTTGTCGAGTGTATAGTCAATGTGCTGGGACATTCCCTGGAATCGTCCGAGTTTGCCCTGCTGCCAGTAGGTGGTATGCTCGCTGAGTCGTGGCGTAGCACCCACACTGTCGGCCTCGTAGACATAAGAGGCAAAGACGGCGTTCAGGTTGAAGGTGTAACTCTTGCTGAGCTTCAGTCGCAGGTTGGCATTCAGGTCGCTCAAGGGGCGAATGTCGGCAGCCATATTGTAGCTCATCGAGAGTGAAAGGTCGTCAATCAGGCTTATCTTCTTGATAGAGTCGTTACGGTCACGAATCTTCATCTCGACATTGTTACCCAAGGTGACTGACAGAGAGCCTTGCATGCCCTTTGAGGGCGGCGAAGTCTGTCCAATCTGATAGGGAGAGTATTCCACCTGCGACACATTGCCTTCGGCATCCGTCTTCTGGTACGTGGTATAGTAGCCATAGCGGCTGGCGCTGAAGTCAGGATGGTAGTTGAATGATATCGAAGGAGTGAACACGTGGCGTATCGCCTGCACCTTGTCGCCGAAGAGCTTGCGGCTGGGAGTCCACATACCATAGAGCTTGGTGTTGGCAGAGAGCGACAACGACCAGTCGTAGATATTATAGAATCCTGAAAGTGTATCCGTCACCTCTTTCTGACTGGCCGTATCCCACGACTTCTCCTGCTTGAGGAAGGAGGTCTTGTCATTGAAGGTAAACTGCGGTGTGACGGTGAGATAGTTGGCAACTGTGAAGTTGGCTTGGATGGGTATGTTGTGGGTCATACCGTTGCTCCAGTCACGCTTGAAGTTGGTGTGCAGTATCTGGTCTTCCTTGGCACTGACGCTATTGAAGAATCGTCCTGTGTATCTCACCTGAATCTTCTCGTACCAACGCTCGTCTCCAGCCATTTTCTTACGCTTGAAGGGAAAGAAGGGGGCGATGGAGATGTCGAAGTTGGGGAATGAGAGGTCGATGACCGAGTCGCGCATGTTCTGGGTGAGGTTCATTGTAGAGGAGAGCGTCATGCCAATGCTGGAGAAGCCAGTACTATAGGACACTGACGATGTACGTGTCGACTGTGTAAGTGCCTGGGGATTGTAAAGCGAGTTGAGGTTGCTCATCTCGTAACTCGTCGATGCAAAGTTGACGCTGGCACTGAACGTGCTGAACGGGTTGGCCTTAGAGTCCTGACGATGGCTCCACTGTACCTTGATACTGGTGGTCTTCTTATAGTCGGGCAGGTTCTTCTCGCCTGTGACGGTACTAAGGTAACTGGCGAAGACGGAACCGCTGTATTTGTAGCGCTTGTTGTAATTGGAGGCAGCTGATATACCCCACGATCCCTTGGTGTAGATTTCACCAAGCAGCTTGAGGTCCATCTTATCGTTGATGGCAAAGTAGTAGCCACCATCGCGAAGATAGAATCCCCGGTCAGTCTCATCGCCATAGGTTGGCATGATGAATCCGCTGGCATAACTCTTCGTGAAGGGGAAGAATCCATAGGGTATGGCCAGTGGCAACGGCACATCGGCCACCACGAGATAGGCAGGTCCGAAGACTACATCCTTTCC
>DFGG01000069.1 GCA_002371695.1 bacterium UBA3756 | reverse complement strand
CTGGCATAGAAGTCCTCTGCTTCCTGTTGCGTCACTCCCTCATAGAAATGACAGGCCGAGGTAAGGATCAGGTCCTCACCATCCGTCTGATTGACACGACGAGGCAATACCTCAGGATCAAAAATCACTGGGAACAGTTCTTCGCACAACTCGTCGATGCTCTCACCATCCCGTAAGGGCAGGCAACAGGCATCCACCTGGCGCAGGGCCTCAGAGAGCCATTCCTGAGAGAATCCCGGCAGGAACTTCTCACGGCCATAATGATGATAGATGCCATTGGAGAACCACAGACGCTTCAGATAGACCTCAAAGGCCCTGAAATCGTCAGTGTCGCGCTCCTGACACATATTCCTATAAATAGCCTCCAGCATCTTGCGGATGCGGAGATTATACTTTCCGTACTGATCGAAAGTGATGTCTCGGCCAAAAAGAGTCGCTTGGGTCAGATAGAAAACCAACTCTTTCTGCCTAAGCGACAATTTTTCAAATCCGTCTAAACGATAACGAAGCAGCTGTAGATCAGCAAAGCGCTCGTCTTGGTAGTTGAAATCCACGAATCCTTACTCTGTTACTCTTCTTTCTTGTGATAAGTACGCTTGCTACCCTTCTTCATGGCAGGATGCTGAGCCAGATGGTTCATGCGATACTCACGAGGAGTGATGCCCATGATTTTGTAGAAGGATGCATAGAACGACTGGCGATTGGCAAAGCCCACCATGTCGCTGACCTCCTCCATGCGCAGCGTCTGATAACGCTTGTCTACGAGGATGGTCATTGCCTCTTCAATACGGTACTTGTTTACAAACGAAGTGTAATTCATGTGGAAACGTACGTTTACAACAGCGGAAATGTAGCGAGTGTTTGTGCCCAGATCCTCTGCCAATCTCTTGGCGGAGTAATCCTTGTCACGATACTTTTTTTGCATGACGATGATGTTCATGATCTTCTCTTGCATCTCGTCCATGAGGCGCGGGCTTACAAGACTTCTATAAGCGGCCTCTTTCTCTTTCTTTTCTGTAATATTATACTTAGCCATAATGTTAAATGGTTAAAGCCCTGTTTTTAAATTTTCTGCAAATATACAAAAAAAAATCGAAATGGCAAGCATTTTACTGGAATTTTTTCGAAAAAAGCACTAAATTTGCAAGAAAATAGCATTTTATGACAATCGAGGAAGCATTATTGCACTTTTTTGGCTATCATTCTTTCAGGGAGAATCAACAAGAAATCATCACTCATGTGATGCAAGGTCACGATTCGCTTGTCCTGATGCCTACAGGAGGTGGTAAAAGTATCTGCTACCAGATACCTGCACTGATGATGCCAGGCACGGCCATCGTCATCTCCCCTCTAATCAGTCTGATGAAAGACCAAGTGGAGGCACTCAAAGCCAATGGCATTGAGGCAGAAGCACTTAACAGCGGCAACGACCTGACTGCCGATACGCTTATCCGCAGGAAATGTGTCAATGGAGTATTGAAGTTGTTGTACCTCTCCCCGGAAAAAGCACTTTCGGAGATTGAACACCTTTTACACTACACCAAGATTTCCCTTTTTGCCATCGATGAGGCCCATTGCATCAGCCAGTGGGGACACGATTTCAGACCCGAATACACTCAGTTAGGGACATTACGGGACAAATTTCCGAACATACCCATGATGGCTCTCACGGCAACTGCTGACAAAATCACACGACAAGACATCCTCAGACAATTGAAACTGGACAATGCGAAAGAATTTATCAGTAGTTTCGACCGTCCGAACCTTAGCCTGACTGTCAAACGAGGCTATAAAGGGGCTGAAAAGTTGCAATTTATCATCAATTTCATCAAGGCTCGCCCGATGGAGGCAGGAATCATCTACTGCCTGAGTCGTAAGACTACAGAAAAAGTGGCAGAAGATCTGCGCAAAAGAGGTATCCAGGCAGCCCCCTATCATGCAGGCCTCACCAATGCAGAGCGCAGTCAGACTCAGGAGGCCTTCAAGCAAGACAACCTGCTCGTGGTGTGTGCCACCATCGCCTTCGGTATGGGAATCGACAAGAGCAATGTCAGATGGGTCATCCACTACAACATGCCGAAAAGCATTGAAAATTTCTACCAGGAGATAGGTCGGGCAGGCAGAGATGGGGCACCAGCAGACACCGTCCTGTTCTATTCCCTGGCAGATATCATCCAACTCACGGAGTTTGCCCGTCAGAGTGGACAACAGGACGTCAACATGAACAAACTCAGGCAGATGCGGGAATATGCAGAATCGGGTGTCTGCCGAAGACGAATCCTGCTCAACTACTTCGGTGAACAGACAGGACATGACTGTGGCAACTGTGACATTTGTGCCAATCCTCCAAAACGTTTTGACGGCACGCGCTATGTACAAATCGCCCTCAGTGCCATTAAACGAACAGATGAGCAGATCCGGATTTCTACGGTCATTGAGATCGTGAAGGGCATGCGCTCCTCAACAGTGGTCAGAAAAGGCTATGACCAACTGAAGACATTCGGTGTCGGCAAGGACATATCCACCAACGACTGGCAAGACTATCTGCTGCAGATGCTCCATATGGGATTCATAGAGATAGCCTATGACGACGGGAACAAGGTGAAGATCACCGAGCTGGGCAGTCAGGTACTCTATGGCCATGCGAATGCCCAGCTATGTGTGATTGACCGTAGTGTGAAGGAAGCACCCAAGAAGAAGCCCAGGCTACACCTGGAAATACCCACACTGACCATCAGTGGCCTGCCGTCAACAGCAGGTATCGAAGACCCCAAGCTATTCGAGGCACTCCGGCAGTTGCGTCTGCAGTGTGCCCAGGAAGAAGGATTCCCACCCTATATCGTATTCACCGACAAGGTGCTTCATGCGCTGGCTACCATTAAGCCCGTCACACTGGAGCAGTTCGGTTTCATTGCCGGCATTGGTGAGCACAAAAAACAGAAATACGGCGAGCGCTTCATAGCACTCATCAGAAGGTACGTTTAAGATGATACAAACGCCTTGTGAATATTAAAAGTTCGAAAAAACCCGTTGAAATGTGTCACTTTTTGCTAAAAACATGAGCATAAAGACGGATTTTTGAAAAATATTTCGTATCTTTGCCGGACAAAATCATCAAAGATGGGAAAGAAGAAAATATTATTCATCAATCAGGAAATAGCTCCTTACGTGCCAGATACCGACATGTCGCTGATGGGTAGAGACCTGCCACAAGCTATTCAGGAGAAAGGTTACGAAATCCGTACATTCATGCCAAAGTGGGGAACCATTAATGAGCGCCGCGGTCAGCTGCACGAGGTGATACGCCTCTCAGGAATGAACCTGATTATAGATGACACAGACCATCCGCTGATTATCAAGGTGGCTACCATCCAGTCGGCAAAGGTACAGGTCTATTTCATCGACAATGACGACTATTTCAGCAAGCGCCAGATGGAGCAGAACGAACAGGGAGAAGACTATCCCGACAATGGAGAGCGTGCCATCTTCTTTGCTCGTGGCGTACTGGAGACAGTCAAGAAGCTGCGCTGGGTGCCTGACATCATCCACTGTCAGGGATGGATGAGCGGTGTGGTGCCCCTCTATATCAAGACGGCCTACAATGACGAACCGTCGTTTGCCAATACCAAGGTGGTCACCTCGCTGTTTACCAAAACACTGAAGAGCGACCTGGGCACCAACTTCAAGCAGTGCCTGGAGTTCAGAGATGTCACGGCAGACCTCTTGAAGCCTTACAGCGACAACTTCACCTTCGATGAGCTCGGTAAGTTGGCCATCGACTACAGCGATGGTGTAGTTCAGGCCAACAAAGTGGTCAACCAAGAGCTGTTGGATTACACGCAAGAAAAGGAGATTCCACTCCTGCAATACCCCGACAACAGCTTTGCCGATGCAATCGAGCAGTTCTATAATCAGATATGCCCCGATGATGCAGAAGAGGCAGAAGACGATTAAACAAAATTCGACACACAGGATAAACAAATGAAATTCAAACATCTTACAGCGATTGCACTCACAGCAATGGCGATAATTTCTTGTGATGAGGGCACAGGTACAGTAGGCGACTCGCTGACAAGCGCCAGCGATAACCTACTGGTGACCTACTCCGAATTCAACGTACTCACCAATTCCTTTTTACCCGACTCCGTATATTCCTACAACGAGGAGTGTTATCTGGGCAAGGTCAGTGATCCTGAAACAGGGTCCATCGTGAAGAGCAATTTCATGTTCCAGTTCAATATGATGGAGAACAAGCACCTGCCTGACGAAAGTCAAATGGCAGTATCAGACGATGGCAAGGTGGTGGCAGACTCATGCGAAATCCTGCTCTTCTTCGACGAGAAAAATTGCTTTGGAGACACGTTGGCTGCCTTGAAAATCAAGGTCTCTGAACTTGAAAAGCCCATTGCAGACGGTATCCACTACACCAATTTCGATCCTGCCAAGAGTGGATACGTACGTCAGAACGGCATCAAGAAATATCTGACTTTCTCCATGCACAACATGAACGATGAAGATGAGGACACAGGAACGCCCCTCCACTTTATAGACATCAGGCTCAATGAGCCTTATACCGATAAAGATGGTGTCACTTACAACAACTACGGCACCTATATCCTGAGGAAATTCTACGATCATCCGGAATTCTTCAAGAACTCATACGCCTTTATTCACAACATCTGTCCTGGTTTCTATGCCGAAGTCATCGACGGTGAGGGATTCATGGCAAAATTCTACGATATCGGTCTTAGGGTCTACTATCACTATCACAGTCAGACAGCCGAAACAGATTATAGTAGCTTTATGGCTGCTGCATCCACGCAGGAAGTTCTGCAGACCATCACCGTACAGAACGATAAGGAAGCTCTCAAGCAGTTGGCTGCAGACAACACTTGTACCTATATGAAGACCCCAGCAGGCATCTTCACAGAGGTTACGTTGCCCGTAGACGAGATCAAGAATAACCACACCAGCGACTCACTGCTATCGGCCAGTGTGGTCTTCAACCGTATCAACAATGACTTCCTATCTGATTATTCATTCAAGTCACCGCAACGCGTGATGCTGATCCATAAGGACAGTGTGAACCACTTCTTCGAGAATACCCGCAACTACAACAACCTCTATGCCTTCTACACCACGCTCAGCAAGAATGCATACTCCTTCTCAAGCAGTAGCGATATCAGCAACCTGTTGGTCAGGATGTACAATGCCAAGCAGCAAGGACTGAAGAACGATCCGGCATGGGTTGAGAAGCATCCCAACTGGAACAAGGCCATGCTGATACCAGTACATGCACTCACTGCCAGCAGTACCACCACCACTACTACAACCTCTACCACGGCATCGGCTCCTATAGCCCTCACCCACGAGATGAGTATGACAAGCACAAGACTGGTCAAGGGCACAAACGAGAATCCGATCAAACTGAAGGTGGTCTACGCCAAATTCAACGACTGAGATGGCTGACGGATATCTGGAGAAGCACCGAGAGGACTACGAAGCCCGTAAGGCTGCCTGGCTGCGGAAGAAGCGCCACCTGCCCAAGAGCAATAAGAGAGAAATAGAGCGACCCGATGACGAGTCGCTCTAATTTATTTTATAATCTTGAACTTTGCAAACTTCAGCAGTAATTGCTTTGTACCGGCATTACGGAACTCAACAGTGGCCTTGGTATTCTCACCTGTTCCCTCTATCCTGTTCACGGTACCGATACCGAATCGCTGATGCTCTATAGTGCAACCCTCACGGAGATCGCCAACAGCTGGTTCATCGGCCATCTTTCGGGGAGCCACGGCATTATACACACGCTTGAAGTTTGCCCCGAAGGGATCAACTGGCTTCTCCGGCTGACGTGGCGCAACCATGCGAGGTTTGGGGTCTGCCTTGAACTGTGTGGCAACGGGACGGGGATTCTGCATCCATTGCGCTGAACGGCTCCCACCGTATGAACTGCCTCCAAAGGAAGATCTGAATGATGACTCCCCACCCTGTTCACTCTGCACGTCGATCAGTTCCGGATCAATATCACGGATGAATCTTGAGGGCGTGTCATACTCCATCCGTCCGTAGCGCCAACGATTCTGGGCACAGGTCAGGATGCAATGCTTCTCGGCCCTCGTGATGGCTACATAGAGCAATCGGCGCTCCTCCTCGAGTTCTCGCATCGAGTTGGTACACATCGGACTTGGGAAGATGTTCTCCTCGAGTCCGACTACGAACACCGTGGGGAACTCCAGTCCCTTGGCAGAATGGATGGTCATCAGCGTCACCTTATCGTTCACATCGCCTGAATCGCTGTCAAGGTCGGTCAGCAACGCCACCTCCTGAAGGAAGTCGGGCAGATACACCTGTTCGCCCATATCCTCCTCTCTACGGCTCTCCACAAAATCCTGCATGCCATTAAGGAACTCTTCGAGATTCTCCTGACGGGAGATATCCTCGGGATTGCGACTGCTGTAGATATCCTTGCTGATGCCTGAGCTCATGATGATGTCGTGTCCGAGTGTATAGGCATCCTCGGTGTTGAGCCGGGCTATCCAGCCTTCAATCAGTTCACGGAAAGCGTTCAGCTTCGTCTGTGTGCTTTTGTTGACACCTGTTGGGAAGAGAACAGGCTCCTTGATCACCTGCCAGAGACTCACTCCGTAAGCCTGTGCCGTCTGTATGATTCTGCCCACAGTCGTATCACCAATACCACGGGCTGGGTAGTTCACGATACGCTTGAAGGCTTCTTCATCGTCGGGATTGGCCACCAGCCGGAAGTAGGCTATCACATCCTTGATCTCCTTGCGCTGATAGAAGCTCAGACCGCCATAGATACGGTACGGAATGTTGTCCTTGCGCATTTGCTCTTCGAACGAACGGCTCTGAGAATTGGTACGGTAGAGAATGGCAAAGTCGCTCCAATTGCAATGGTCCTGTCGGCGGATGCGCTTGATGTCCTGAGTCACGATCATGGCCTCTTCCTTATCAGAGTAGGCAGGCTTCAGCTGGAGCCGTTCACCATGCTCGTTCTCAGAAAAGACATTCTTGGGTATCTGTCGCTCGTTGCGGCGTATCAGTGAGTTGGCTGCCTGCACGATAAGCTGCGTCGAACGATAGTTCTGTTCGAGTTTGAAGAGTTTCGAGCCGGGATACTGCTGCTGGAAATCGAGGATGTTGTCAATATTGGCACCTCGGAAGGAGTAGATGCTCTGGGCATCGTCACCCACGACACAAACACGCTGATGCTCCTTCGAGAGCTGGTAGACAATGGCTTGCTGGGCAAAGTTTGTGTCCTGATACTCGTCCACGAGCACAAACTGGAACTTATTCACATATTTCTTTCTGACATCCTCGTGGTTCTGGAAGAGAACCCATGTCTGGACGAGCAGGTCATCAAAGTCCATCGCATTGGCCTGACGACACCTTTCCGCGTACCTTATATATATATTAGAGACCTGAGGCTGCTTCCGGGTGGCATCGTCAGAGGCCCATGAGCTCTGCTGATAAGCCTGCGGCAGCAGCAGATGGTTCTTGGCCATCGATATGCGGTCGGCCACTGAGGATGGCTTATACACCTTGTCATCGAGTCCCATCTCCTTGATGATGGCTTTCACCAGCGAACGGGCATCTGTCTGGTCATAGATGGTAAAGTTGGAGCTATAGCCGATTTTATCGGCCTCAGCCCTCAGGATACGTGCGAAGACAGAATGGAAGGTACCCATCTGCAGATAGCGGGACCGCTCCTGTCCTACCAGTCGGCCGATACGCTCCTTCATCTCCCGGGCAGCCTTATTGGTAAAGGTCAGTGCGAGGATCTGCCAGGGGGCCATCCCCTGCTCCAGCAACCAGGCGATCTTATACGTCAGTACCCTTGTCTTACCCGATCCTGCACCTGCAATCACAAGGCTCGCTCCGTCGCAGTATTCCACCGCGAGGCGCTGACTATCATTCAGTTCACGCAATATCTCTGTGTTCATCAAACTCAAATTCCTTAAGACGCTGCAAATATTGTTTGTTTATAATCCTTATCAAGTAAACTCAATAATAGCGCAAGCCTCAGAACCGACAGACAAGGCCACGACATAGCAGCCATCTGTCTGATAGACGGTTGGCGTAAGTGTGTCACCCAATTTGGCGGCAACGCGATAATCCACCCGTAAGCCCTTCACTTCGAAGTCTGCCGGCAATAATTCCATCGCCATGCGGACATAGTTGGCATTATTCATGTGGCGGTTATAATCGATATCGGCGCGGAGCACCTTGACGGGTTCCATTACCTCACCTCCCGTACGTGGCAAGATGATTCGCCGGTCACGGTAGTTCATCTCCAACTGTGGTTCCAGTTGCATCGAGGCGATGGTGGCATCATCCACGCGCTTCAGCTTGCCGTTAGTCTTATCAACAAACGCACCCATGCTCCAAGTGCGGTAGCAGGGGTTGCCCAATGCATCATAGATAAAGGTATTGCGGAATCCGAACATCGGTTTCATGCCATAGACGGAGGTAGTTACCGTCAGCGATTCCTTGAACAACGGCACGCGCATCACCTCCACCTGACGGGAAGCCAGCAGCTGTGCCATGTTCTGTTCGGTAAAATACTGCTTCACTCCTGGCTCGGAGTCAATCCACATCTCTGAGCAATCCTGCATCATCTGCAGGGCCGAATAGAGTTTCAGCCGTCCCTCGCTATCGCAGGTGCTCGTAGTCACTTGATAATTTAGACTATACATATTCTTATATAATGTGTTTCAATTGGCCGATTGTCTTTTGATCACTAAAATCATTTAAATCGGCGTACAAAATTACACAATTATGCCGTAAAATAACTATAATTGCAGCGAAAATTAGGATTGTTTATGAAGAATGTTTGAATTATCCAAGAATCATGGGCAATAAGACGGAACAAATGAAAAGAGCCATTGTGATCGGTGCTTCCTCAGGTATCGGCCAGGAGGTTGCTAAGTTGCTTATCAGTCAGGGATGGACGGTTGGTGTTGCTGCCCGCCGGATAGAACGCATGCAGGGTATCGGCGCAGTAGCTGTAGAACAGATTGACGTAACCACTGATGAAGCTACGACAGCCCTCGAGAGACTTATCAATAAGACAGGAGGCATGGACTTGTTCTTCTACGCCTCGGGCATTGGCAAACAGAACCGTGAACTCAGCGAGGACATCGAACTGGCCACACTCGAGACCAACGGAGTGGGTTTCACCCGCATGATCGGTGCTGCCTACAGGTACTTTGCCAGTCATGGTGGTGGACATATTGCAGCCATTACCTCCATCGCTGGCACCAAAGGTCTGGGGCCTGCTCCCGCCTACTCTGCCACCAAGGCCCTACAGAATGTATATCTGCAGGCATTGGAACAACAGGCAAACAGCCGAGGACTGAACATCCGCTTCACCGACATTCGACCCGGCTTTGTGGATACAGACTTGCTGAGTGGCGACTTTCGGTATCCCTTGATGCTGCGCCCAGAAAAGGTGGCCGAAGAGATCGTTCATGCCATCAAGCAGCGTCAACACATCCGCATCATCGACTGGAAGTATCGCCTGCTGACAGCCTTCTGGCGCAGGGTGCCACGATTTGCATGGCGGAGATTCAAACTATAGTATCCCCTAACCTACGGTGCTGCTGCCCTCGGTGTCTACCACTATCTTTTTGATGACTTTCGCTGGAACACCACCAACAATCGTATCCGGCTCCTGTAGTAACTTGCCAGACACTCCTCGCTGGTAAAGTCATAGAACTCTTCACTGCGCATCTTTTCAAATTCTGTCATAACTCTATATTTTTAATTTGCTATGTCGTTTTAACGCTGCAAAGATACAACTTCTCCTTCAAATAATGGCTACACAAATTACGGATTTATCAACCTTTTTTTTACGGGAATCCCGAAAAATCTTAATACCTAACTAATGCACAACGAAAGACACTTAATCGCGACTTTGTGACATGTGACTTTGTGACATTAAGGAGATTTGATATGTCGGCTGTAGGTTATAAGAATTATATAATATTATAATATTATATAATTTATAATATATAGGGGTGTTTTGCCGCCAACGATATGGAAGGTGCTTAATGTCACAAATTCACATGTCACAAATTCCAGATTTTGACCGCTGCTGACGAAACGTAATCTCGCAGACACGAAAATCACGGTATCGAGGCCACGAAATTACGGCTCGTGAAAATGCCGTCAATTGGTGCTGAAAAATGCGAGTAAGCGAGAGCAGAGTGATGTTTGCATCTACTCTGCCGTGCGTGAGCAATTTCGATGAATTCTCCAGATCATCGTGAGCATCATCTCGGCGGCTCTGACCGCCCTCGGCACCACGAGTTGCATGGGCTACGGCCCGATTGCCAGTCTCTCTTTTTGGAATATTTCAGAGCCGGATGTAACTTTTATCCCTTCAAGCCATCTCTATCTGAAAATTATTTCGTAACTTTGCAAGCAATAACAGGACATCATAGAAACTACAAAAAAGAAACTGAACATGGACAAAAAGGTTTTATCAAGTGTAGCCATTGCGCTACTGATGCTTACAGGTTGCAACGGCAATAGCGAACCTGCAAGGAGCGAATCATCACCGTCGTTCGACGAAGTACTGACTTCCCGCCGCAGCATCCGTGCTTACGATGCCACGAAGAAGATCTCGGAGGCCGAGGTGCGTGAGCTGCTGGTGGCTACTCAGGAGGCTCCATCGTGGGCCAATCAGCAGCCAACGAAATACTATGTGGCCATCAGCGAGGAGAAGCTGAAGGCTGTGCAGGACATGGTAGGTGGCAACAAGGAGCGTATCAAGGATGCGCCAGTGCTGATTGTTTCGACCTTCGAGCGCGGCAAGTCGGGATTCTTCCAGGGCAACCAGACGAACGAGATCGGCGACGGATGGGGGGCCTACGATAACGGACTGAGCAACTGCTACCTCATACTGAAGGCTCGCGCCATGGGATTCGATACGCTGATCATGGGTATGCGTGATGCCGATGCGCTGCGAAGCCTGTTCAGCATACCTGAGAGTGAGACCATCATGGCCGTGATCTCCCTCGGCTACAGGGCGCAGGAGCCCAGAGAGCCGCAGCACAGAGCATTGGACGAGATCGTGAAGTTCTTCTGAGCCGAGCGGCTGGGGAAAGAATAAATCCGCATAACTGATCGGAAACCGATTTGTTATGCGGATTTTTCAGCGGAGAGAGAGGGAGATTCAAGATAAGAACCCATAATGAAGATTGATGAGAATTGCTTTTATTATCAAGGAGTTACAAATACTCCACAAATCATTTTTTATCAAATTTCATCATCCTTAATCCCTTTGGCGGAACCTCTTGGTGGTCTCGATTTTTTAGTGTACCTTCGCCTCCGAAATCAGTTGGAACCTCAGCGGAACCCAATGTTTTCTGAGACAAAGAAACAATTAAAGTCGAGATACGCAAATGATTCAGATTAAATTTTCAATGAGGCCCTATATAAAAGGGAGTACAGGTCAGGTTGGCATCAAGGTAAGATGGAACCAAAGTAAATCTGAGGTTTCATTCTTTACTAACGTATGGGCAGAGCCTGAAAAGTGGGATTCTGATTTGCTTAAAGCCAAGAAAGGAACCACTCATTATGTGCGTGGCATGAAGTTCTCCTATCTGGAAATCAACGAGGCCATTGCAGAGTACCGCCAGGAGATTGAGAGTGTGTTCGACAAATGCGCACTCAAAAACACTGTTCCTACTATCGACGAGTTGAAGACAATGGTCAACTATGCCTTGGGGAGAGTGGATGCACAAGCAACACAACCTGCTGTAGTACAGAAGAAAAAATCCTTCAAGGAAATGATTGACTTGTTCTTGAAAGAATGTGGTCGAGAAAAGAACTGGGATGACCAGGCGAAGGAGAAGTACACACAAGCGTTTCAGCATATCACAAAGGCTAACCCACGCATTCGTCCAGACAAGATTACGGTTGAGCACATGTATAAACTGCGTGACTGGTACATACAGAACGAATACCGCAACCGTACCATCAATAAGCAGGTGACGATGCTGAAAGGATTCCTGAAATGGTTGAACACCAATGAGGGGTATGAGGTGCCTGCGACTGTCCTGAATTTTGAAACCAACCTCAAAGTCCTACCCAAGACCGTCACATTCCTTCATTATGACGAGTTACTCCATTTTGCACACTTCAAATTTGAGAACGATCAAAGCGGTAGATTGGAGCGCGCTCGTGACTTTTGGTGTTTCATGGCATTCACTTCCCTGCGTGTTTCAGACCTCAAACGTCTGAAGGTTGTTCATGTAAGCGACAGCCGCATTGATATGTTTGCAAAAAAGACAGGCGAGCATCTTACCATCCCACTTACCGAAGAGGCACGTCGGATTCTGGAGAAGTATAAGGATGAAGCAACTCCAGATGGACTGGTGTTCGACATTCAAAGTTCACAAAAGCTTAACGATGCCGTTAAGGATGCTGCCAAGGCTGCTGGATTAGACCGCATCATTACCGAGGTATATTATATAGGTACGGAACGCAGAGAAGATTCAAATAAATTCTGCGACATCATATCAAACCACGACGCACGACGGACTTTCGTTTCATGTAGTCTCGCAATGGGCATACCTCCTGAGACCGTGATGAAGTGTACGGGACACAAGTCTTACAACACCATGAAGCCCTACATAGAGACTGCTACCGAAACAGCAGCTCTCGAAATGGAGAAGTGGAACAAGAACCAATACAGAAGTAAAATCATCAATCTGCTAGATGATGTGGACGAGGCTTTTTTGAAGTCACTGCTCGCAGACATTCAGCAGAAACTGGTCAAAACCGGATAAGTTATGTTAAAAACAACACATTACAGGCAATAAAAACCGTATTACTCTTGGTAGTTTCAATATTCTTTTGTAACTTTGCATCTGATAAGATATTATTCTTATCCTGTAAAATATGACAGAAACAAACAATATATTATCTGTTCTTGATAGCTATACTCTCAATAATTCTGATGATATAGCCAAAGAAATTGCTGATGCTTTCCGCAAACGGCGCATAGAGAAGAATCTTACACGCGAGCAGGTGGCCGAGCAGTCAGGAGTCGCCGTAAGCAATATCGTCAGGTTTGAACAGAAAGGGCTGATTTCTCTTAAAAACCTCATTGGTATTGCTACTGCACTGGGCTACACGTCGGAGATAAAAAGCTTGTTCACCCAACCTAAATATTCCACAATGGAAGAACTAACACAAATACGCAGAAACCAGAACAAGAAAAAAGCGCATAGAGTATGATGAAGATAGAACTGCTCCAAGTGAAATACCACGATCAACTGGTGGGAACCCTATCACTAACCCCCGACAACAAATTGTGTGCTTTCGAGTATGCACACTCTTGGCTGGCTGATGGCTTTAGCATTTCCCCATTGGAACTACCGCTACGTCCAGGTCTGTTCTTGGCAAAGCCCTCCCCTTTCTTTGGTAATTTCGGCATCTTTGAAGACAGCTTGCCCGATGGCTATGGCCGCTATCTGCTCCACAAACTGTTGCAGAAGGAAGGTATAGACGACTTTAAACTCTCTGCGCTTGACCGTCTGAGCATAGTAGGCAGTGGTGGTATGGGAGCGTTGACCTTTGAACCAGAAACCTCGATCAAACAGGGAACGGATGTAACAGACTTTGATTTGTTGCAAGAGAAAGCCCTGGAGGTGTTGAAGGAAAAGCAGGACGATGATGCCGGACTTCTACTCTATAATAGCGGTAACAGCGGCGGTGCAAGGCCAAAAGCCATCTTTGAGGATGAAGAAGGACATTGGTTGGTCAAGTTCCGTCACACCTACGACCCGAAGGACATGGGACAGCAGGAGTATCACTACAATGAAGTGGCAAGACAGTGCGGCATAAACGTGCCTGACTTCAAATTGTTCAATGATCGATACTTTGCTTCTCGACGGTTTGACATTGACGCAGAGGGCAACAGAATCCATACGGCAACGGCTGGAGGTTTACTCTGCATATCGCTCTCTAATCCTGTACTCGACTATAGCAACCTACTTGCATTGACAGGTTACTTAACCCAGAATTCCCGTGACGTTGAGGAAATGTACCGTCGCATGGTGTTCAACTACCTGACCGACAACAAGGATGACCATTGCAAGAATTTCAGTTTCATCGTTCTGAAAGGCAGAAACGGCTCATGGAAGTGGCATCTTGCCCCTGCCTACGACCTCACCCTTTGTACTGAAGGCTATAACGGTGAACACGCTACATCCGTCAATGGTACGGGGCATCCTACCCTGAAAGACTTTATTGCCGTTGGCACCAAGATTAAGATGAACGAGCAGCGATGCCGTGAAATCATTGAAGAGGTGAGGTTGGGCTGCGACGATATTGTGCGTTATCACATCAAGGAATAGACTACCACACCCACAAGCATAACAAGGCACTGTACCTAATCGGTATGGTGCTTTTTTATTGAGATTTTACTGAGTTTTTTCTCGTTCTTTGTATTGTTCTTGTGTCATATTATCTTTGTTTTACCAGTTCTATAGCTTCTTTCCCTGTCATAAGAAGTTTCATTCTTTTAATCCGAGTTTATTACTGTATTCAGCCACAAATCGGCCATTTTTTGATGTCCTGCCGCTGTTGGATGTATGCCATCCCATACCCAATAAGAGGGATTTTGCTTTGTCAGTTCATCGAACATTATCTCATAATCGAGCAAGATAGTTGCGTAGTCTACAGCAATTCGTCGAACAACCTTTGCACACGCAGCTATTAATTCTTTTCGTTTCTGGTAATTTTCAGCCGATCCTATTCTTCCAACCTTTGCGACAAAAGGTGTTCCAAGTGCTATTCTCACATCTGGATTGGCCTCACGGAGTTGATCGAGTAGTTGACGATAGTCATGCTCCCACTGCTGCATGTCGAGCGGAGCTTTACCACTTAGATACAAGTCAACATCATTGGTTCCGACAAGCAACGTCACCATATCAGGGTTTAAGTCGAGACAATCTGCTTTCCAACGTTCCTGGAGGTCTCGTAGTGTGTTACCTGAGATACCACGATTGAAGAACTGAGTTTCCTGCTCTGGAAAATCGCTCTGAATTCTGGCAGCACACAGCATCATGTAACTATGACCATAGATGTGGTTCAAGTCCTTCAGGTTCCGTTCCTCTGTAGGCATCATTTTTCCACCGCTACGCCCCCAGCCGCCATCGGTAATAGAGTCGCCAATAAACAGAAAGCGTACTCCTTTCTTAATTATATTGCAGATTGAGACAATAGAGTTACTTGCATCAACGTTTATCCCAATTTTTGGTGAAGCAATGACAAGAATTAGAAGTAACAGTAGTTTCTTCATACTCACTAACAATTTTCGTCTAACATTTCAACACACTTGTCACGGGCGGCACTCTCATTGCCAAGCCAACTAAGACAGTCATCAAGGTCTGGGAATGTCTTGATTGTCGTGGACTTCTGAGTATCGCCATCGACTGGATCCCAATAGAAAACAGTCCCCGATAGCTCAACACTCCCATCATCACCAAGCCTTGCATATAAGTTCATACAGTCAAATAAGTAGTCCTCGTTGGATGCCGCAGGGTTATTGGGACTGACCACACAAGATGTAGTTCTTCCCATTCTCTTGCAATCTTCTAGTTTTGCTAAGAGTGAGGAAATCTGCATCCCACAGCACATATCCATATTAAACAACCAAAGATGACCGTGTGCCATATCATTCATTCTTTATATTCCCAAAATCCAGTACCAGTCTCAGGGTCGAATTTTCTACCGATAGATCCACCAATAGTAGGACGCAGCTCTATTTCGGCAGTATAAAGGACGGTTGTAGCCTTCAGGTGTCCTCCTGCCATCCCATGCTGGCCATCCTTTTTGAATGAGAATAGGGCATGGGTATGGTGGAATAGTTGACCTTTATCGTCTCTTACCACGTTTCCTTTGAGTGATACAAGTTCAAGCATACCCTCAAGTCGCTCAGTCTCAAAGCTGCCAACCTCAGGAATGAACACCTGTAGTTCTGCACTCTGACAGCCACCGATACCAGAGAAAACCGCAGATGGAATATTCTCCTTTTCGCAGATTTCGAGGAGGTTGCTGACTATCTCGTCGCCTCGATCCATACGGACATAATATGTTTCGCCTATCTTTCTATAGTCCATCTTACTTTACGATTTCTTCAATGGCCTTACGCTTCTTTTCTTTTGGTTCGTCAGCAGGATAGCCAAGAGGAATCAGGACGGCTGCTTCCTCATTATCTCCCAAACCAAACTCTTTCTTGCACAGTTCGGCATCAAAGTTACAAACCCAGCATGTGCCAAGTCCCTGTTCGGTTGCAGCAAGACAAAGATGCTCAACTGCAATAGCTATGTCAATGTCGCCGTGATGCTTTCCGTCAGAGCGCACCCATTCTTCATCGTGCAGTATAGACGCAATGACAACAACAGGGGCAATAGCAAACCATTCACGATTGTAGCACTGGCAGAGTTTCTTTCTGTCTTTTTCGCTGCTGATGATACGGAACTTCCACGGCTGCTTGTTTACAGCGGATGGAGCCAGACGGACACACTCCATGATATAGTCCAGTTTTTCCTGTTCAACACTTGTAGGCTGATAACTCCTACAGCTATATCTCTCTTTGACTAAATCCAAGAATCCCATATTATTCAAGTTTTGACATAAACCGTTCTTTATCAACTATGAATCTCAGGTGTGTTCCTTCACCAAGCAGCGTATCGCCAGAGTAAGCAGACACCTTAAACTCAATCTTCTTACCCTCAACCTTGGTCACTTCGGCTGTAGCAGATACCATATCCCCAATCTTTGAAGGTCTTAGGTGTGAGGATTCAATATGACCACCAACAGTTGTGCAACCTTCAGGAAGTTCATCAGCAACGGCAAGCATGGCAGCGTTCTCCATCAAAGCCATCATTGCAGGGGTAGCAAGGACAGGCATATCTCCAGACCCCATCTGAATAGCGGTCAAGCCCTCACTTACTGTCAATTCGCTAGTATGTTTCAGTCCGATTTCTATCATATC
>DFGG01000071.1:4095-4278 GCA_002371695.1 bacterium UBA3756 | reverse complement strand
CGCTCTGGATAGCAGCGAAGTCGTTAAGAGCCTTCGTCATAGGAGCCAGGCAGTTGGTGGTGCAAGAAGCAGCACTGATCACTGTGTCGGCGGGAGTCAGGGTTTTGTGGTTCACATTGTAAACGATAGTGGGCAGGTCGTTGCCGGCAGGAGCAGAGATCACAACCTTCTTGGCACCAGCCT
>DFGG01000071.1:3825-4001 GCA_002371695.1 bacterium UBA3756 | reverse complement strand
GTATAGAAACCTGTGCACTCCAGCACAACGTCTACGTCCAGCTGACCCCAAGGCAGCTCAGCAGCGTTAGGAATAGCATAGATGGTAATCTCCTTACCGTCGACGATGATAGAGTTGTCAGTGCAGTCTACAGTGTGCTTGTTCTCACCGATCTTGCCGCAGAAACCACCCTGAGC
>DFGG01000071.1:0-3633 GCA_002371695.1 bacterium UBA3756 | reverse complement strand
GCTACTTTTGTCATTTTACTTTGTTATTTAATGGGTTTAAACTTATAATATGTCTAAATTTTGAGCCTTTTCGGCATTTTTTTCTATTTTCGGATGCAAAGTTACGAAAAATTTCCTATATTTGCACCAAGTTTCTGTCTAAAAGAAAGTGAAAAGTTAAAAGCGAAAAGTGAAAAGTGTATAATTCGCACCCTCTCGAATGGTGTTTGCAAAATGCAGATTACAAATTAAACCTCAAATATTAACATTAAAATTTAGAGAATTATGGGATTTATCAAAGAATTCAAAGAGTTTGCCGTTAAGGGCAATGTGATGGACATGGCTGTCGGTGTGATCATCGGCGGTGCCTTCGGAAAGATTGTCAGCTCACTGGTCGACGATGTGATCATGCCGCTCATCGGCAAGTTGACTGGAGGCGTCAGCTTTACCGACCTCTTCATCAACCTCGGCGATGGCGACTTCAAGACGCTCGCTGCTGCCAAGGAGGCTGGAGCTGCCGTGCTGGCTTACGGACAGTTCCTGCAGAACATTCTCGACTTCCTCATCATCGCGTTCTGTATCTTCCTGATGATCAAGGGCATCAACAAGCTCAAGAAGGAGAAGCCCGAAGAGCCTGCCGCACCTGCCGGTCCCACTCAGGAGGAACTGCTGGCTGAGATTCGCGACCTGCTGAAGAAGAAGTAAGGCTTATATACCTTATTATATTAATGGGCGATACTTTTGAAGCATCGCCCATTTTTGTCTACCGCAGTCTCAAGCCGTCGCCCACCCGAATCTGATAGTCGGACTTGAGATCGTTCATCTTATAGAGGTTCTTCAGCCTGATGCCATACGACTGGGCAATCGAATACATCGACTCGCCACTGCGTACATAGTGCAGCCGGCCCTTATAGTCTTTCGGGGCCTTCTTCTGTTTCTTCTTCAGCCAGACAATCTCCCCCTCGGCCAATTGGTCATTCTTGTCACGCTCGTTGTATTTGGCCAACTTGCGGTAGCTGATGCCTACCTCCTGCGCTATAGTCCTGAACGAGTCACCCCTGCGTGCTATCATGTAATAGTTCTTATTGAATATCTTGATAGGATGCAGATCCTGACCGTTCACGCGGTGGTCCTTAGAGTGCTCCACCATAAACTTGTCGGCCCCCTTTGCCGTGTCATATTGGTAGAGCTTGTAGAGTTGGATAATCTCTATCAGCTTCGAAGCATACTGGGGATTGGTGGCATAGCCTGCAGCTTTCAGGCCTCTGGCCCAGCCCTTATAGTCCGTCAACTTCAGACTGAACAGGCTCTGGTAGCGCTGGCTATTTGCAAGGAAGCGACTGTGGTCCTCGAACGACTCATAAGGCGAGTCGTAGGCACGGAAGCACTCATTGCGCTCGTCATCGTCATGATAGGTGGTGCGCCCCGTCCAGCCATTGCACTTGATGCCGAAGTGGTTATTGCCCCTTCGGGCCAGTTCGCTGCCTCCAGCTCCACTCTCGAAGAGTCCCTGGGCAAGAGTGATGCTGGCAGGGATCTTCCAGCGATGCATTTCCTCGATAGCTATATCCTTATATTGGTTGATATATTGCTGATACCGCTCGTTCCACCGTATCTGGGCAGTGGAAGTGACAACTGTCAACTGAAAAGCGATTAGTATAAACAGGATTTTCTTCATCTTTTTACCAAATTGTGGTGCAAAATTACGAAATAATTCATAATTCATAATTCATAATTCATAATTATTTGCTAATTTTGCACAAAAATGTGATGTGATATGCAAGAAATTGAACTGAAAACCGTCATCAAAGCCTGTCAGACTGACGAGCTGACAGCCGAGGAGCAGCATCTTGTACAGCTGGCCATCGAAGCTACTGACCGCAGCTATGCCCCCTATTCCCACTTCAGTGTCGGTGCCGCCGTCCGCCTGGACAACGGTGTGGAACTCAGCGGCAGCAACCAGGAGAATGCCGCCTACCCCTCCGGCCTTTGTGCCGAGCGCACAACGCTCTTCTATGCCGGAGCGCAGTATCCAGACGAGCCTGTCCGCATGCTGGCCATTGCCGCGCGAGGCACCGACGGCGAACTGACCTATGAGCCCACAGGGCCCTGCGGTGCCTGCCGTCAGGTCATCGTTGAGTCAGAGACGCGCGCTGGCCGTCCCATCCGCATCCTGCTTTATGGCCGCAAGTGTACCTATGTCATTGAGGGTATCCGCGCCCTCCTGCCCCTCTGCTTCAGCGAGTTTTAATAACAGCCTAAGCCTTTTGCCGTCGATAGCGAATCGAGGTGGAAGTCATAGATGAGGTTATCCTCGTCAATCTTTACAAACTGTTTTTTCCCTTGGATACTGTCCTTTGGCGATTCCCAACGGACATCGCCAAAGCGTACGCTGTCGGCCGTCTCCACCTTGGGCGTCCGCAGCAGCGAGTTCGAGAACTGATAGTTGAACACCGTCGTGGAGTCAATCTGTCCTCCCATCACCACATCGTCCTCATAGCCCGTGACGATACTCCCCTCGCAAGTCAGCCTGACCAGCGGCAACGGTTCTCCCCCCCAGGCATTGGTGAAGAAGAGCGCAGCCCCGCGATCGGCTGAGAAGGGATAGAACTGTGCCAACGTGCATCGGCTGATTTCCACGATGCCTCCATAGACGGCCAGACAGGGCCCCAGCGTATTCGTCAGCTGACACTGTCTTAATACCAAATAGGTATTCACGGCCTCGACGCCCGTACCCTCGGCATTGTGCACCGTACAGCGCTCCATCGTCAACCGCACCTGGGTCGAGTCGAGTGCTGCCGAGTCACATACAATGGCCTCCGAAGCATTTCTCACCTCAGTTTCCGTCATCACATTGCCTGTCGAACTTTCCAGAAACCTCACCCCGCCCCACTGGCCACTCACTCGGTCGTAGGGCAGATAGGCGAACATACGGTCCAGGCGGTCGCCCCTCAGCACGCAGTTCTCCGTCTTAAGCGTACCGCCAATCTCCATCCCTGCTCCGTCGTGGAAATAGAGTGTCGTATTGCGCAACGTCAGCGTCACGCCGGGCTTGACCTCTATGGCGTCCATCACCACGATCGGCTTCTCCGACTCTATCACCGTATCCCGTTCCAATATCAGCCGGTTTATCTTCTCCGCATCCCACGTCCAGGCTCTCAGCACCACTTGCTGCTCCACACCGCTCTCCAGGGTGAACACCAGCCGGTCTTCCACCAACTTCGGATCCTGCTGCAGCGCCTCAGCAGCGGTCAGTTCCACAAACACCAGCAGCGAGTCCTTGCCACGCACCTCCAGGTCATTCACCTGAGAGCCATTGGAGTTGTCGAGATACGCTCCGTCCACATTCACGCGGAATCCCGTCTGGTTCCTGCGAGCCAGTCGTATGTTCTGCAGCCGGATGCCGTCTTTGTTGTCATTGTGTACCCAGAAGGTGTAGGTCGACGATGGAGTCTTCGAGAACACCGTATCCATCTTCAGCGTGTCGGTGCCGAAGGTCAGCAGCGCCCCCTTCTGTGTGGTGAAGGTGTCGTCGTTCTGACAAGCCACGCAGGCCGTCAATATCATCAGGAAATAAAAAATCCGTCTCATCATATACTGATAAAACGGATTTCTTAGCGATTTATTGTGCAGAGCACATCAACATGAAGGTCT
>DFGG01000109.1:87298-135552 GCA_002371695.1 bacterium UBA3756 | reverse complement strand
AGAACATCCATGAGCTGATAGAAGGTGTGAGTGAGCGCTTCGCACCGACCTTCGAGCAAGGAGGCAAACGGTTCACGGTGGATTGTCCAGACGAGCACTTTACGGCAATCATCGACAAGGAAGCCGTCACGAAGGTGGTCAGTAACCTGTTGACGAATGCCAACAAATATACGAAGGACGACGTGCGGCTCAGCTGTGGGATAGAGCCTGACGGGGAGCACTTCCGTATTGTGGTCAGCGACAATGGTGTCGGTATTCGCGAGGAAGACCGCCAGCGTATCTTCGAACCATTCTTCCAAGCGATGGACAACAAACCGGGCACGGGTATCGGGCTGAACATTGTGAAGAATATCGTCGATCTGCATCACGGCATCATCTCACTTGATTCTGAAGTGGGGAAGGGCACTACCTTTACTGTCGTATTGCCCGTCAGACAGGAAAGTCAGGAGGATATTCAGGGAAGCAGGGCTATGGAGGTACTGGAGTCTGAGAATACCTCTGACGAACAAAACCCACCGCGTTCCTCCGAGCCATCGTATTCCAGTTCCTCCGAATATCCTCGCTCATCGAAAGACACCATGCTTATCGTGGATGACTCGGAGGATATGGTGGCCTTCCTCAAGGACAGTTTCTGCAACCAGTATGAGGTCATCACCGCCAGTGACGGCATCGAGGCTCTTGACCTGCTGAAGAAGCATGAGGTGAATATTATCATCAGCGACTGGATGATGCCGCGTATGGATGGTGCTGAACTCTGTCGGCGCGTGCGACTGAATCCTTTGACGAGCCATATCCCCTTCGTGATGCTCACCGCCAAGACGGATGACGATGCCAAGGTGGAAGGTATGGATGTCGGTGCCGATACCTATATCGAAAAGCCCTTCTCGCTGGAGTATCTCGAGGCCTGTATCCGTAATATGCTGAAGCTGCGCCGCCAGCTGATGGAGAAATTCTCCACGCAGCCGCTGGAGCCCGTGACGGAGATTGCCCAGAATGCGACGGATAATGAATTCCTCGTGAGGATGAACAGGATTATAGAGGAAAACTTCTCCAACTCGGAACTGAATGTGAACTTCCTGGCAGAAAAGCTGAACATCAGCCGCAGCGGTCTCTTTGCGAAGATCAAGACGCTGGCAGACATCACGCCCAACGAGATGATTCAGATCGTGCGGCTGAAGAAGGCTGCCCGGCTGCTGCTTGAAAGGAAATACACAGTCAGCGAGATAGGCTATATGGTTGGGTTCTCTAATCCCTCCTATTTCTCGAAATGTTTCCAGAAGCAGTTTGGCATCAAGCCGGCTGACTATATGAAGTCCAATCAGGCAGAATCCTAAAATACGGCTATTGACCATGATGATAAAACGAAAACTTTGCATGTTGCTTTGGCTGCTGACGGCGATGCTCTGTCGGGCGCAGGTCTGGCAGTATGTCGATCCGCGTATCGGCAGTGAGGGCGTAGGGCGCACCTTCCCCGGGCCGTCGATGCCCTTCGGCATGTGTAAGCCGGGCCCCGACTGCACGGTGAAGCCCAATGCGGGCTGGGCACCGATGCCAGAGGTGGTGACGGGTTTCTCGCAGACGCACGTCAGCGGTACGGGTGGCGGTCAGAAGTATGGCAACATCCTCATCCTCCCATCTATAAATAAGGTGGAGGAGCAGCGACGTGTGAGCGAGGATATAGCCTTGGGCTATTATGCGGCAACCTTCGAGAGTGGCGTCCGTACGGAGATCACGACCTCGGAGCGCTGTGCCTTCTACCGTATTCACTACCGCAACAGGAATGCCTGTGCGGCGGACGGTCTGCTACTGGTTGACGCCACGCACTATCTTGGTAAGGACTCTGTGCCGGACGGGCGCGAGAAACAGCAGTTCGTGGGGGCTGAGGTGGAGGTGACAGGCAACCGTGAGATCGTCGGATATACCCGTATTCGCGGCGGTTGGAATAACGGCGATGCTTATACCGTTTATTTCTGTCTGCAGAGTGATAAAGATTTTAAACCAAGAGACTGTGCTGACGGACGGACAGTGCTGTGGATGAACGACTCGCTGGTGAATATAAAGATAGGCATCTCGTATGTCAGCACCCAACAGGCCAGACGGAATATCCCAGACTGTGACTTTGATACGCAGCTGAAGAAAGTGCGCAACAGTTGGGAACAGCTGTTGAGCCGTTTTCAGATTGAGGGCACCGACAGAGACAGGCGTCTCTTCTACACAGCCCTCTACCATACGTTGATCATGCCAGTCGATAAGAGTGGCGAGAACCCCAAGTGGCGGGAGACCCCTTATTACGACGACTACTATGCCATCTGGGACACCTATCGTTCCTCCTCGCCGCTTATCACCCTGCTCGATCCCAAGCGCGAGGCCGCCATCGTGAACTCGTTGCTGAATATCTACAGGCGCGAGGGCTACATGCCCGATGCCCGTAGCGGCGACTGCAACGGCAGGACGCAGGGCGGCTCGAATGCGGAGGTCGTGATTGCCGATGCCTTTGTGAAGGGACTGGAGGGTATCGACTACGAGTATGCCCTTGAGGCGATGCTGAAGGATGCAGAGGCCGATCCGGGTGCCGACCACGAGAAACACGGGCGCGGCGGACTCAGGGAATATACCGCGCTGGGCTATGTCCCATACGGCATCGACCGTGCGGGCACGCGTACCATCGAGTATGCCTACAATGACTATTGTATCGCAGAGGTAGCGAAGGGCTTAGGCCGTGAGGATGTCTATGAGCACTATCTGAAGCAGTCAGGTAACTGGCGCAACCTCTGGCGCAGCGACTATGAGTGGGACGACGTGAAAGGGTATATCATGCCCCGCGATGCCGAAGGCCGATGGCTCGACTCCGTACCCTGGGGCCGTTCGAAGGTGTTCCATCCGACGATTCCCTATACCCCTGTGACGAAGGTCGCCCCCTGGTATCTCCCTTGGTGGAGCACTTTCTTCTACGAGGCCCTCTCGGCAGAGTACTCGCTGAGCATCCCCCACGACGTGCCTGGATTGATTGAGCTCTGCGGCGGCGCAGAGACCTTCCGCAAGCGGCTCGATATGTTCTTCGACCGCAAGCGCTATAACGTGGGCAACGAACCGTCGTTCCTCACACCTTGTCTCTATCACTGGATAGGACGACCAGACCTGACCTCAGACCGCGTGCGGCAGATTATCACTGAGCACTACAGCGACGCACCCGACGGTCTGCCCGGCAATGACGACAGCGGGGCGATGTCCTCGTGGCTTGCCTTTCACATGCTGGGGCTCTATCCCAATGCCGGACAGAGCTACTACCTGCTTCATGCGCCGCTGATGCCTGGTTGGACGCTGCAGCTTGACAACGGCAAGACGCTTCGTGGCTCGCTGAAGGGCAAGGGTACGCATTTCGAGAAAGTGACCTTCAACGGCAAGGTGCTTGAGGATGCCCGTATCGAGCACGCCGACCTGATGGCTGGCGGCGATCTGGTGTTCTACGTCTCCAATAAAAAGTCCCACCCTGGGACTAAAACAGTCCCGCACTGGGACCAAAACAGTCCCACCCTGGGACTAAATCGTCCCCTGCGGGAGAACAGTCTGTCGGTTACGCCCTCCCTTCGTGGCAATATTAGTTTCACGCTCAACCGCCAGCACCGCACCTGGCCGCTGACTTTCGGCTGGGCTGGGGACACGCTGACCGTGACCTGCAAGGAGGCGGCCTATCGGATTCCCAAGTCCGTTGTCGAAAATGGAACACGATTCTGTTGGGACATCCCAGCCGACGGGGCCGTCTATCAGCCACAGGGCACGTTTGGCTTTATCTCCCGAAAGGCGATGCGCGACTTGCAGGAGAAAGGCTGCTTCACCTACGACGGCATCACGTGGCGGCTGGTGAACGAAAGGCTACGGGCAGGCGAGCCTTGCTCGGGAATGGGTGAGCTTTGCTCGGGAATGGGCGAGCGGACACTCGTGAGGGCAGACATCGACCGCACCGAGATGGTCATTGCCTATGCCAAGGAGCCAGACCTCTATCTGGTCGTCGAGATGCGGCACAACCCGCTGGGAATCGACTGGCAGATAGCCGAAGACAGCACATTTTGAAAGATTCTGCGGAAATTATTTGGTATCATAAAAAAAAATAGGTACTTTTGCATACGGATGTAAAAGCACCTGGTGTTAAGAATGAGACAGCTACTAATAACCTTTTGTCTTCTGATAGTTTGCCTTCCATTGTCTGCAAGTGCAAAGGATAGCAAGGATGCCGCTGAGGCAGCCCTTGTGGCGGCTGACCAGCAGATTGCCTACGAGCAGCAGCAGGGTAATGTCGAGAAAGAGGGACAAGCCCGTTGGCAGAAGATTGTTACGCTGAAGAATTTCTCTTTGACCGAGATGCAGGCCGCTGAGGCCGAAGTACAGATGGGATGGTTTCGCAAGCATGGCCAGTGGGACTATTATTATCGTGCCTGGCAACTCAGAGCCAATGCCCTCTGTGCACTGGGTAAGTTGCAGGCTGCCTTGCACGAGACGCAACAGATGCTGGACGACGCGAAGGAGCGTGACAATAAGCTCGGACGGGCGATGGCCTACAAGCAGATAGGCGTGATCTACCTGAACATGAAACAGACGGAGCCTGCCATCGAGGCGCTGAGGCACTATGCGGAACTGATGCAGGACGAGAAAGGCGACTATGCCTCACTGAGCAATATCTACTACCGCATGGCCAAGGCCTACGACTATGACAAAGCCTTCGATAAGGAGCTGCAGGTCACCCAGGAATGGTTCGGCTTCATCAAGGAAAAGGCTGCCAAAGACCCCGAGGCTCGTACCCAGGAGTATTATAATTCCTGCTATCTGGCAAGGGCTGCCGCCTATATCGGACTGGAGAACTATGCCCAGGCCAGGCAAGCACTTGACGTGGCTGCGAACTATGCTCACCAGAACAATACGGCACTCGGGCTGCACCACTACTATAAGATGGAAGCACGCTACTATCTGGCCATCGGGAATGCCTCCAAAGCGCTGCTCTACACTGACAGTGTGCATCTGATGACCAGTGAGAGAGACGATCATACTGAGGAGGTGCGGGCTCAGGCACTCATCATGTTAGGCAAGGGAATCGAGGCAGCACGTATCTACCAGCAGCTGTATCATGAAAAAGACTCCGTCTTCGGGCGCGATGCCCGTCAGCACCTTGACGAGTTGAACACGTTGTTCCAGGTGGATGAACTCAAGACAGCGCAGCAGCGCACCAAACTCATCTATACCGTTGTGGCAGCACTGACTATCATGCTGGCACTTCTGATTCTGCTGCTCTTCGGCTGGCGTTCCGCCATCAGGCAGAAGAAAGCCAACGAACAGTTGCGTATCGCCAACGAACGGGCTGCCGCATCGTCGAAGATGAAGACTGAATTTATTCGGAATATCTCTCACGAGATACGCACGCCGCTGAATATCGTATCGGGCTTCACCCAGGTACTGACATCGCCGGATATGGACTTGACAGAGGAAGAGAAGAAGGATATGCAGGAGCGCATGGCGGAGAATGCAGACCGCATCACAAAGTTGGTGGACTGCATGCTCGCACTGAGCGATGCCAGCAGTGAGACTGTCATCGACCGCCGTGACAAGACCAACGTGCGAGATTTGGCATCACAAGCCATCGGGCACTCCAAGATAGTCTCTCACACCCGTCCAGGCAACAGCGAGGCGATAGTTGTCTTCGAGGTGGAGGAGATGGAGCCAGTGACGCTGTGCACCAGTCGGCTCTATGCAGTCCGTGCGCTGGCTCATCTGTTGGAGAACGCCGTGAAGTTCACGCCGCAGGGCACCATCAGGCTTCTGGCTGAGTGCACCGACCGCAGTGTGCGTTTCATTGTGGAGGATACGGGCATCGGCATTCCTGTTAGCGAGTCAGACAATATCTTCGGTGAGTTTGTGCAGCTTGACTCATTCGCCGACGGCACAGGTATCGGCCTGACAGTAGCCCGCTCTATCGCCCGACGGATGGGTGGTGACTTGTGGCTTGATACGGAGTATGTGAAGGGAGCACGCTTTGTATTTGAATTGCTAAGAGATTAATACTTGTTGATTGACGATTATTTCAAGATGAACAGACTACATAGAACTTTACTACTTTGCCTCGCCTGCCTGATGACGGGCACGTTGTTCGCCCAGTATGAGAAGATGGGTGGTGTGTATTATGCCTATCCTGTGACAGAGACCGAGCTGGCAGCGGCACCGGAAGGTTATCAGCCCTTCTATATCTCCCATTACGGTCGGCATGGGTCGCGCTGGATGACAAGCGACCAGCGCTATGAGTGGATATGCCGCCAGTTTGACGACACAAAGAATCTGACCAAGCTCGGCAAGGATGTGCGCAGGCGGATGGCGAAAGTGTGGAAGAACGCCAAGGGCAACGGTGGCAAGCTGTCGCCGCTCGGAGCCCGTCAGCATCGTGGCATTGCCCGCAGGATGTATCAGAACTTCCCACAGCTATTCACTGCGGATGTCCGTCTCTCGGCTCACTCGAGTGTCGTGGGTCGCTGTCGGGCGAGTATGCTCGCCTTCCTCGATGAACTGCGTGTTCAGGGATGCACGAAACTGCCAGAGGCCGTCACCGACTCGGCAGATATGGCTTGGATCGCCTACACCTCACCAGAGACAAAGGCCTTGGAGCAGCGTACGGTTATCCCCCTTACGATATCCCCTGAGCGTTTCATCAAGTCATTGTTCGTCGATCCTTCACAACTGGAGAATCCGACGAAGCTGATGACGGAGCTGCATACGGTGGCTTCCGACATGCAGGATGTGGAGCTGAAGCTCTCTTTCTACGACCTGTTCACAGAGGAGGAATTTGAGGCAATCTATCAACAGAACAATACGAGGATGCGTCGCTGCAATGGTGATGACATCCTGAACGAGGGTATCCCTGCGCGCTCTGCCATCTCCCTCTGGCAGCGCATTGAAGCCGAGGCTGACGCTGTGATAACCCAAGGCGGCAAGGGCGCAGACCTTCGCTTCGGGCATGATACCAATCTCTATCGTCTGCTCTCGTTGATGGGAGTGGATACAAAAGACAAAGGTATGGACGAGATCCTGCCGATGGCTGCCAACCTGCAGATAGTCTTCTATAGAAATGCACAGGGGCAAGTGCTTGTGCAGTTGCTGCATAATGAGAAGCCGGTAATGTTGAAGACAGGCACAGGCTTGAAGGGTTTCTACTATTGGGACGACCTGAAGCAGCAGGTGGCCCAGCGCATTCATCGTTTGGAACACCTGCGCCAACTCTGTGCCCTGAACACAATGGTGGGAACGGCTCCCGCCAACACCAAGACGGCAGGTCTCTTCGGCAAGGGCTCTGAGGAACATGGGCAGACGCTACCTGCCGTACTGGCTCCTAACGGACAGAACTTCTGGACACCGCAGACACGCGATACCGAGAAGAAATGCATAGCACCTTATTATTATACGGACTCCCTCTTTCAGGGGTTCCGCAACAGCCATTGGATCGTGGGCGGCTGTACGCAGGACTATGGTTCGTTCACGCTTGCTGCTCTGGGAGGAAGCCTACGTCTAAAGCCTGTGGAGCGGGCTACTCTGTTTACGCATGCAGAAGAAGTGTCTCATCCTCATTATTATGCCGTCCGTCTGCCTCAGGAACATCTGAAGGTGGAGATGACGGGCGATAGCCATTCCGCTATTTTCCGCATTACACCAGAACAAGACGGACCAGTGCACGTCATCTTGAATCATAACAGTGATGAGGGGGAGGGCTTCCTGAAGGTGAATAGCCTCGACAAGACCATCTATGGCTACAATCCCGTGCATCGCATCTATCAGGGATGGGGCGAACCTGCTGGTTTCAGTGGTCATTTCCTGTTACAGGCTTATGACGAGATAGAGGATGCAGGCTGTGATAGTCTCTGTGCCTGGTTTACGTTCAAAGGAAAAGCCCATGAACCGATTATCCTCAAGGCGGCTACCTCGTTTACTACCAAAGAGGGTGCAGTGAACAATTTTGCGGCTGAGGCTGAGGCTCACGACTTTGAGAGTATGATGGAGCGGCTGGCGTCGAAATGGATAGCCCGTCTGCATACGATTGATGTGGAGGATCAGGACACGGCTCGTGTCAACCAGTTCTATGGTGCCCTTTATCGCACCTCCTTCCTGCCTCGTGAGATGAGTGATGTAAGTGGTGAGTATCCAAAGTTTGCCGACGGTCTTACGATGGAGCCCTCTTCCGCAGTTGAGCCGCGAACCTACTACGGCGATTTCTCGATGTGGGACACCTATCGGGCTGTGCATCCGCTGTATAACATCATTGCTCCGAAGCAGTCTGCTGATATGATGCAGTCGCTCGTGACGATGTATGAACAGGGTGGTTGGCTGCCCATCTTCCCTTGTTGGAACTCTTATACGGCTGCGATGATTGGCGATCACTGTTCTGTGGTTTTAGCTGATGCCTATGTGAAAGGTATCCGTAACTTCGACTATGAAAAGGCCTATGAGGGTATGCGGAAGAACGCCTTTGAGACGCCCGCCGCTTTTGAGGACTATAAGAACGGTATGGGTCGTCGGGCACTGCCCAGTTATCTGAAGTATGGCTATATCCCCTTGGAGGACGGTGTGAAGGAGGCCTTCCATCAGGACGAACAGACCTCACGCACGCTGGAGTATGCCTTCGATGACTTTGCGGTGGCTCAGATGGCTAAGTCACTGGGAAGGGATCAGGACTATACCGAACTGATGCGGCGCTCTGAGAACTGGCGCAACGTCATCAATCCCAAGACGGGCTACTGTGACGGTCGTCATGCACCTCAGCAAGTGAGTAGGAAAAAGACGGATGGTGGTCTTTTCGAGAATAATCTGGACTTGATCCATCGCAAACCGTATATCACGGAAGGTGCCACCTGTCATTACACTTGGTACGTGCCGCAGAATGTCGATGGACTGGTGGAGATGCTGGGTGGCAAGGAGAAGTTTGAGGCCAAGCTCGACTCGATGTTTACCGAAGGAAGATATTGGCACGGCAACGAACCTTGCCATCAGATAGCCTACCTCTATGATTTTATAGGAAAGCCAGAGAAGACGGCTCAGCGCGTAGCCCATATCCTTGATACGGAGTATAACGATACGCCAGGCGGTCTCTCGGGCAACGACGATGCTGGACAGATGTCTGCTTGGTATCTCTTTTCTTCGATGGGGTTCTATCCTGTCTGTCCTGCCACAGACCGCTATATGTTGACTCAGCCTCGTTTCCAGAAGGTGACACTGAATCTGGAGAACGGGCGACGGTTCACAATCACCCCTGCGTCGTTGCCAAAGGATTGCAACTTCATCACGCATGGTGAGATTGTCAGTGGGAATTGAGAATCTATTTGAAGATGAGAGTCGTCAGCACATCAGTGGCAAATAGTTCGTTTGCCACTTGTTGTATCTCCTCTGCCGTAATGGCATCGATGCGCTGGTAGAGCTGTTCGAGGTTACGTTCTTGTCCGTGGTGGAGATAGCTTCTGCCGAAGTCAAGGGCAAACTGCTCACGGTTGTCACAGGCAATGGCGAGCTGACCTTTCAACTGGCGCTTGGCAGCATTGAGCTGGGCCGTGCTAAGTGGCTTTTGCATCACACGGTCGAGTTCATGGCGCACCAGGTGGAGGCACTGGTGGATATCATGATGGTCGCAGCCGAAATAGACACACCAGAGTCCGCAGTCGCCATAGCTGGCCATCGAACTCTCAACGGTATAGACCAGTCCGTGACGTTCCCTCAGGGATAGGTTCAGACGAGCATTCATACCTGGACCGCCTAAGATGTTGTTCAGCAGATAGAGTGTCATACGGCGCGGATCGGTGTAGGCATAGGCACGACAACCAGTCATCACATGGGCTTGATGGGTATGGAGTTCGCGGGTGATGGTCTGTCCGATAGGCTGATGAGTTAAGACATTCGGCTCGTTGTTTTGCGGTTTGTCCGAATACTGTGGTATGTCTTTTTTCTCCAATAGTTTGACGAGTCGTTTGAAGTCGATATTACCATAGACGAAGAACACGGCGTTGTCTGGGCGGTAGTTCCTATGTACGAAGCGCAAGGCATCGTCTGTGGTATAGGTGCGCAGCTGTTCGGCATTGCCGAGGATGTTGTGCCCAAGGGGATGTCCTTCGAAGAGGATGTTCTCAAACTCGTCGTAGATCAGTTCGGCGGGCGAGTCGTTGTAACTCTCGATTTCATCACAGATCACCTCCACCTCCTTGTCGATTTCCGACTGTGGATATTGACTGTGGAAAACGATGTCTGTCAGCACATCAACAGCCTGTGGGAAGTGCTCCTTTGAGATGGCAGCATAGAAACAGGTGTCCTCCTTGTTGGTGAAGGCGTTCAGTTCACCACCCAGTCCTTCGATTGCATTGATAATCTGAAGGGCATTACGGCGCGTTGTGCCCTTGAAGGTCATGTGTTCACAGAAATGAGCCAGTCCTTCTTCGCCAATACCCGTGCCGTCACCTACCCGTCGCCTTTCGTCTCGGGTGCCCGCGGCGATGTCATAGCCACAATACACCACCTGCGAAGCAGAAGGCAGGTGGATGAGGCGCAGGCCGTTTTTGAGAATATATGTATTGTATTTTGTCATTTTGGCTGCAAAGGTACAAAAAACTCTTAATTCTTAATTCTTAATTCTCAATTTATTTGTATCTTTGCAGCCATAAATCATGAAACAATGCGTAAGGTAATAGGTATAGGCGAGACGATTCTCGATATCATCTTCAAGAACAATCAGCCCATCGGTGCTGTGCCGGGCGGTTCTATGTTCAATGGTCTTATCTCCCTCGGGCGTGCGGGCTTGAACACCACGTTTATCAGCGAGACGGGCAACGACAGGGTGGGAAAACAGATTATCAGCTTCCTGGAGGAGAACCATGTGGATACCAGTAACATCAGTGTCTATCCAGAATCAAAGTCACCGGTATCGCTGGCTTTCCTGAATGATAATAATGATGCGGAGTATATCTTCTATAAGGATCATCCCCATGACAGACTGGACTTCTCCTTCCCTGAGATTCAGCCCGATGATGTCGTGATGTTCGGTTCTTTCTATGCGGTGAATCCAGTCATCCGCCCACAGGTGTTCTCCTTTCTGGAGTATGCCCATAACCACGGGGCAATCCTGTATTATGACGTGAACTTCCGTTCGTCTCATCGTAACGAGGTAATGAAGGTCACGCCGAATATCCTGGAGAATCTGGAGTTGGCAGACATCGTAAGGGGCAGTCAGGAGGACTTTGAGGTGATGTTCAATAAGAACGATGCAGAGACCGTCTATCGTGCCCAGATATCTTTCTACTGCAAGAACTTTATCTATACGCAAGGTGGTAGTCCTATTGAGATGCGCTCTGTTGGCGGACTGAGTAAGCAGTATCCCGTCATGAAGACGGAGACGGTGAGCACCATCGGGGCTGGCGACAACTTCAACGCCGGCTTTATCTATGGACTGATAAAGTATGGCATCACGCGCGAACAGATTGCCGCTGGTATGACGGAGAGCCAGTGGGATCAGGTCATCGCTGAGGCCCAACAGTTCTCGGCGAATGTGTGCAAGAGTATCAACAACAGCATCGATCTGGCTTTTGCCGACGAGAAGAAACGTGAGTTAATTTTAGAATATGGATATGATAAGTGACACTATTAAGTACATCGGTGTTGACGATCTCGACATCGACCTGTTTGAGAGTCAGTACGTGGTGCCCGAGGGCATGAGTTATAATTCCTATCTCATTGATGATGAGAAGATCGCGGTCATGGATACTGCCGACCGTCGCAAGGGCGAAGAGTGGAAGGCAAACTTGAAGGCCGCCCTCAATGGTCGCCAACCAGACTATCTGGTGGCTCACCACATGGAACCCGATCACGCTGCACTTATTGCCTGGATGCTGGAGACCTATCCCGGTCTGCAGCTCGTATGCAGTGCCGCAGCCGTGAAAATGTTGCCGAACTTCTTCGAGGGCTTCAACTTCGAGGGACGTGTCATCACTGTCAAGGAGGGCGATACACTCCAGCTTGGCCAGCACACGCTCCAGTTTATCTCAGCCGCTATGGTGCATTGGCCAGAGGTCATCATGAGCTATGACAGCAAGGATAAGGTGCTGTTCTCGGCTGATGGTTTTGGAAAGTTCGGTGCTCTGGTGAATGAGACAGATGACTGGGCTTGCGAGGCTCGCAGGTACTATTTCAATATCTGCGGCAAGTATGGTACGCAGGTACAGAGCGTGGTGAAAAAGATGGCTGCTATCGACGTTCAGACCATCTGTCCGCTGCACGGCCCTGTGCTGAAGGGCGAGGCGCTGGCTGAGGCTGTCAAGCTCTATGATACATGGAGCAAGTACGAGCCTGAGAGTGAGGGCGTACTGATTGCCTATGCCAGTATTCATGGCGGAACTGCTGTTGCTGCCGAGCGTATGGCTGAGATACTCCGCAAGAAGGGTGCCGCCAAGGTCGTGGTCAGCGATTTGAGCCGCGACGATATGGCCGAGGTCATCGAGGATGCTTTCCGTTATCCTACTGTCGTGGTGGCTGCATCGAGCTACGATGCAGGTGTGTTCCCCGTGATGCACGACTTCCTCTATCACCTGCAGATTAAGAACTATCAGCGCCGTCGCTTTGGTATCGTCGAGAACGGCAGTTGGATGCCTACGGCAGGTAAAGTGATGCGCTCGATGATTGAGAGTCTGAAAGACTGTGAGATCGTAGAGCCAATGGTCACTATCCGCTCTCGCATGAAGGCTGCCGATGAGGCACAATTGGAGCAGTTGGCTGATAGTCTGCTCTCATAAGACAGATTTAATTTAGTAGGCACGGATTCTTGGCTTGTCCAAGAATCTGTGCCTAACAAATCGTACCTATAATTGAGTCTATCTGTTCAATGGAATTGGCTGTTTTAATGTAATCTCGCCAATTCCCGCGGATCATCCCCTTGGCCTGCAGGTCGTCGAGCAGGGCGATAAGTGAGTCCCAAAAGCCTTTCATGTTATAAAGAATGAGGGGCTTCTGATGATAGCCAATAGTGGCTGAGGCGGCCACGGTGAATACTTCATCGAGGGTGCCGATGCCGCCGGGCAGGGCGATGAACACGTCGCTCTGGTCCATCATTAGCTGCTTGCGGTCGCTCAGGTTGTCGCAGGGGATTTTCACATCCACATAATCACTGGTGCGCCCGCTTCTTTCAACCATCATCGGCACTATACCGATGGTCTGGCCCCCGTTCTCCTTGGCCGCTTTCGCAACACACTCCATCAGTCCCTGATTCACACCACCGTACACGATGCTGTGGCCGTTCTCCGCGGCCCACTTACCCAGCTCTTCCGTTGCCGTGAAGAAGTCTGGGTCAATCTGCTGATTAGCAGAACAGAATATACATATCTTCATATCTGGTTGCAAATTTACGATTTTTTTTGTATCTTTGCAACCAAATAGGAGAAAACGATGAAGACATTTGAAGAATTAGGCGTTTGCGAGTCGATACGCAAGGCAATTGAGGAGTTAGGTTTTGTACAGCCGATGCCTGTACAGGAGGCTGTCATTCCGTTTCTGCTTGAGAATCAGAATGACGTGATAGCACTGGCCCAGACGGGTACAGGTAAGACGGCCGCATTCGGCATCCCCCTTCTAGAGCGTATTGACACCTCACGCAGAGAGACTCAGGCTCTAGTGCTGTCGCCCACCAGAGAACTCTGTCTGCAGATTGCCGACGACCTGCGCGACTTTGCCAAGTATATGGATGGCATACATGTAGAGGCTGTATATGGTGGTGCAGCCATCGAACCACAGATGAGAGCCCTGAAGAAGGGTGTCGAGATCATTGTGGCTACACCAGGACGACTCGTTGACTTGATGCATCGCGGCTTTGCGCACTTGGAACAGGTGACAAACATCGTGCTCGACGAGGCCGACGAGATGCTGAACATGGGTTTCTCGGATAGTATCAACGAAATCTTCGAATCGCTCTCCGAGGAGCATCACACGCTGATGTTCTCGGCCACGATGAGCAAGGAGGTGGAGCGCGTGGCTAAGAAATATCTGCACGACTATCAGGAAATCGTGGTGGGCAGCCGTAACGAAGGGGCCGAAAACGTGAACCATATCTATTATATGGTGAACGCCAAGGATAAGTATTTGGCGCTGAAACGCATCGTTGATTATTATCCCCGTATCTTCGCCATCATATTCTGTCGCACGAAGATTGAGACGCAGGAGATTGCCGACAAACTCATCAAGGATGGCTATAATGCGGAGTCGCTGCATGGCGACCTTTCGCAGCAGCAGCGCGACCTGACGATGCAGAAGTTCCGTAACCACCTGACGCAGTTGCTTGTGGCAACAGATGTCGCTGCACGCGGACTGGATGTGGACGATCTGACGCATGTCATCAACTTCGGACTGCCTGACGATATCGAGAACTACACCCACCGCTCAGGCCGTACTGGTCGTGCTGGTAAGAAGGGAACGTCTATCTCCATCGTGCATAGTCGTGAGAAGTTCAAGATCCGCAATATCGAAAAGGAGATCGGCAAGGAGTTTGTGAAGGCAGAGATTCCATCAGCTGAGGAAATCTGTAAGAAACAGCTCTATAAGGTGATGGACCAGATCGTGAAGACCGATGTCGATGACGAGGAGATTGCCCCCTTCATGCAGGATATCAACCGTTACTTCGAATATATCGACAAAGAAGAACTTATCAAGAAGATTGTTTCGTTGGAGTTTGGTAAGTTCTTGGCCTACTATGCCGAAGCGCCTGAGATTGAAGCGGTCGTGCCTGACAAGAAGGAAAAGAAACCCCAGAGTGACAAACAGAAACTGCAGAACAAGGCCCAGAAAGGCTATCGCCGCCTGTTTATCAACTTAGGTAAGCGTGATGGCTTCTATCCTGGTGAGCTGATGCAGACGCTGAACCGTTTTGTAGGTGGTCGTCAGGAGGTGGGGCATATCGACTTGCTGGATACCATCTCTTATTTTGAGGTGCCTGAAAAGGATGCCAAGAAGGTGATGATCCAGCTGACAGGTATCAGACATAAAGGCAGAACCGTGCGCTGCAATGATGCAGATGAGGGTGGAAAACCGTCTGAAGGCAGATCAGCAAAGTCAGCATCCAAGCCCAAACACCAGAAAAAGGACGATTGGCGCGGGTTAATGGAAAAAGCCCAACGTGGTTTCAAGGGTCCAGAGCCTGATTTTAGTGAAGAAGGTTGGGCGATGCGCAAGCCTCGTAAAAAGAAGAATAAATAGGCACGATTATAGGTGTGATTTTAGGCACGGATTAACACAGCTTTCAAAAGAAAGACACGGCTTCCTATTAACTGGAATAGCCGTGTCTTAAATAATATTTAAGCCGTGTTAATCCGTGCCTAAATAAATCGTGCCTAATATATTAATAAGGTGAGATGTTGTTCAGTTCACCAATCTTACCTTCCACGACGGGGGTTGTCATCAGTTTCTGGAAATCCTCGAGGGTGATGTGTGTCTTAGGCGCGAAATCCTCAGAAGTCATGTACGATAGCACACTACGATAGAAGGCCCTACCTTCTGGGTAGGCGGTGGCTTTCTCAAGGTCTGCCATTGAGACGAGCAACTTGCCCTTGCCAACGGCAAACTCAAAGATGAGACCGAGCTTGTGGTTGCGCTCGATATTGTCGATTACCTGTACGATAGGGCGATAGTCCTTACCAGTGTTGTCGAGCATCATCGGATGACTGGCCTTGATTACGGGGAACCACTGCCAGTTGGTGTGCATCTCTGTGGGGAATTCTTTGAAGATGGGGTGCTTGGGGTCTGTCAGGATGCCCAGAGTACCTGGTGATACAGTTTTCTTGTTGTTCTCCGAGATGGTCTTGAACATACGGTAGTTCCAATAGTCCGTCTGGAAGAGACCACCCACACAGAGGTTTGTGGAGTCTGGCATCAGCAGTACGCGCTTGCCGTCTTCCAACTGTTTGGCGATGTAGTCTGTCAGTTCATTGGTAACGATGACCTGACTCTCCAACTTACTCAAGTCGCTCCAAGCTGGATAAACCCAAAGGTCGTATGTGTTGTGATAGGGCACACCATAAAATTCTGTACCTTCGATGGTAAGACAGAGCTGCAACTGTGTCGGCTTGTCGAAGCTCTTGAGATCGATCTTCAGTTCTCCTGCGGTGAAGAGTCCTTCGGTAGCGGGTAGTTTCATCTCACCACTCACGGGGACGGGGTGGCTGTGAGATTCTGCCTGCGGAGCATGCAGTTCCCAACGAAGTGTCTTGCCGTTGAGCGACGCTCCGCTATAGTTGGCTACCTGGATCCAGGCGTGGATCCCATCCTCGTTGGTGAAACAGAAACGATCTGCCACCAGCAATGGCACTACTGGGGCGCACCACTGGCGCCATTCGCGCTCTGTGCACAGACCCTTCGGATCCATGAAGGCATCGAGAATGCCAATATAGGCCGAACCTTGCCCTGGATAGTCCTGAAGGTCGAGCAGTTGGAAGCCTGCCATATTCTTGGTGCGCAGGTCCATCTCGATGTCTTGTTTGTAGAGCTGCAACGACCAGGCACCACTGGCCTGATGGAAGTCTTTGGCCTGATCCAGCATGCCGGCTTTCTCGAGGCGTGAGCGGAACACCTCCATATTATAAGGATAGAGCACGCCCTTATATTTCGCGATTTCATCGAAGTCGGGGTAGGTCTGGAACTGAGCGGTTTCGTGCGAGATGACGGGTACGGCCTTCGTCCATGCCTCTCCCTCTGGGAATGCCAGCTTACAACCTTCTTCGAAGTTCATCATCGTGTTGGGGTAAAAATGGTTGATCATACCGCCATCGGCTGCATCGGCAAACGAGAAAGAGCCGCGGGTGTGGGTGTTGTAGTTTCCACAGCCCTCACCGCCTACACGACAGGTTGTGAAGTAGTCCATGCCTTTCTTCACACCCTGGTAGCCGAGGTAGTAGTTGCTGCCGAAGGTAAAGACCTTATCAGGTGCAATCTTGCGGAAATCCTCGATGAATTCGGCCATTTTACTGATGCTGCCCCAGAGTTCATTGCCCAGAGCGAACATCCGGAATGAGGGATGATGGCCGTAGGTGCGCAGGATATTCTCACCCTCCTTGTGCAGGAACTGCATCAGCATGGTGTCCTTCTCGTTGAAGTCGCCCCAGAAGGGGAGCTCAGGCTGCAGGATGATGCCGAGTTCATCAGCTGCGACGAAAGCAGCTTCGGGAGGGCACCAACTATGGAAACGTACATGGTTCAGACCGTAGGCTGCACAGGTACCGAGGTAATCCATCCACGAATCGACATCCATAGCGACATGTCCTGTGAGAGGCCATACGCAGGCATCGTGTTTGCCCCGCAGGAATATCTTGTGGCCATTGGCATAGAAGTGTTGCCCCTCGATGTGGAAGTCCTTGAAATTCGGGTGGATTTTTGCGTTTTTAACCATCGCCTTTGTCTGTTGAGGATCAATCGTCAGTTCCATTCTTCCGATGATACCGTTCCAGTTAGTCTGGGTGTCCTCGGTATAAGCGTGACTGTTGGCATAGATCTGTTCTGGCACTCCGCTGCTGTTATCCACCATGATGGCGAGCTGGTGCTTGCCAGGGGTGAGTAGCTTTGACAGTTCAAACACCTGAGGGGTGGAGATATCGTTAGAGCTTCCGGCAAGCTTGGCATCAATATAGATCTCCGTTGGCTTGGTGCGCTCCAGTATCAGGTAAATGGGTTTGCCCTTCCATACTCTTGGTATTTCTACCTCACGTTTGTACCAGGCTCTGCCCTTGTACGACCAAGGGCGCGTCAGATGGGTAGTTTCCTCACTTTTCGCGATGAAATCGCCTTTTTTATTGGTATCGGTGGTTCCAGGCAACTGTACTGTCTCTGTCATGGCGTTGTCGGGCTGCACCTGTTTCTGGCGGTCCAACGCAAATTGCCACGTGCCGCTGAGGTCGATGGTCTTACTGTCGTTGGCAGCATAGCTGCTGAGACTGAGCAGCAAGGAAAGGAATAAACTGATTCTCTTCATTGTTTTAGTTTTTAGATAAGGGACGGTTATTGAGTAATAAGGGATGGTTATTGCGAAATAAGTGCCACTTATGCGACGATAAGTGGCACTTATTCTGGATTACTTGGCGTTTATTTCACGGAGCAGACGGTCTGCCTTGCCCCAACTCTCCATCATGTAGAGCACGTAGCGGATATCGACGCCGATACAACGGGCCAGCTGACGGTCGAAGAAGATGTCTGACGACAGCGAATCCCAGTTGCCGTCGAAGGCCAGTCCTATCAGTTCGCCCTTGCCATTGAACATCGGAGAACCTGAGTTGCCACCCGTGATATCGTTGTTTGTCAGGAAGCAGAGGTGCAGTTTGCCCGTGGTCTTATCGGTATATTTGCCGAAGTCCGGCTTCGAGAGCAGTTCCTTCATGATGGGCTCTGCCTCGTAGTCGATGACGCCCTTCTCGCCTTGTTCCATCTTCTTGACGATGCTGCTGGCCTCTGTGTAGTAGCCTGAGGGCTGACCACCCAACAGGTATTCGCCTACTTGTCCGTAAGAGAGACGCATGGTGAAGTTGGCATCGCTGTAGTTAGGCAGGTCCTCCTCCATGCGCAGCTTGGCAGCACAGAGATAGCGCTCCTGTATGTCGATGGAATCGTAGGTTGACTCAAGGTCAGCACGGATGGCAGCCTGTACGTCGATGAGGCTCAGTCCATAGACCACACCCGGATCTTTCTGGTAACTCCGCTTGTTGATGTAGATCTTCTTATCGTTCTTCATCAGCTTCGACTTCTTGTAGATGTGATCGACGAACTTCTGGTAGTTGCCCTTGAAGTCGTGGTCGATGACGTTATAGAAGTCAGGCTGGTACTTAATCTCCACCTGCTCGCGGTAGTGCTTCAGCAGGGCGGCGAGGATCTCACGGTCTGTGGCCTCGTCCCAGGTGTCGCTGTTATCCTTGAATTCGATATAGTAGCTCTTCGGCTTACCATCCTTGCCGTTGATGATAGGTTTGTTGTGTACGCGCAGGGCACGTCGGGTCATTTCATCGGTATTTCGGCGGCCGAAGGTCTCGTTATAGAAGGTCAGGGCGCGCATGGCGTTGAAGCGCTTCTGATACAGTCGCTCCAGCAGGTTGAAGTCGAGTTGGCCCTTCAGGTAGCCTGTAGAGTCCTGCCAGTGGCGGATCTGCTGTTCGAAGGCAGCTTTCTGCTGGATGAGTCCGATGGAATCGATACATTTGTTCATACCGATGGAGTTCTTCCAGTAGTTTGAACTCTGAGCATACTTCGAGTCGTACTTGATGCGCACGGCCTCGTCGGCACGCATGTGGCGGATCATCACGTTTTGCTTTACCTCACGTGTCTGGTACATGGGTTTATTGCGGGCATCGCGGCGCTCCTTGATACCGTAGCTCGACAGATAGCGGCTTGTAGAACCAGGATAGCCGATGGTCATAGAGAAATAACCTGGCACATAGCCTTGCAGCGATACGGGGGCCCATTTCTTCGGTTTCATCGGCACATTATCCTTCGAATACTTGGCAGGACCGCCAGTCTTGGGATCAACGTAGATACGGAACACGCTGAAGTCGCAGGTCTGGCGAGGCCACATCCAGTTGTCTGTCTCACCGCCAAACTTACCCATCGACTTAGGCAGGGCAAACACGAGACGCACGTCAGGGTAGTCGCGGTAGGTCGTCAGGTAATAGGCATTACCCTCGTAGAAGGGCTTGATCTCCACGCGCAGGGTAGAGTCTTTGGCCTCTATCTCCTTGAGCATCGCATTCTCCAGCGAGTCGATGAAATGGTACTTTTTGTCGTTGCTCATCTGATGGATGCCCAGCGAGTCGAGCAGGGGCGTGATGTCCTTCTGCTCCACCATGAAACTCACGAAGAGGTCCTTGTTGGGCAGTTCCTCCTCATACGAGTTCGACACGAAGCCATTGAGCATGTAGTCGTGTTCTACGGTAGAGTGCGAGCGGATGGCTTCGAAACCGCAATGGTGGTTCGTGAACACCAGACCGTCGGGTGAAACCACGACGCCCGAGCAGAAGCCGCCGAAGTTGACGACGCAGTTCTTCACTGCCTCCTCGCCTTGATACAGGGCACCATAGGGCAGCTGATAGTTCTCCTGCTTCATCGTCTCATAGACAGCATTGGGCAGGTTGTAGAGTGTCCACATACCCTCGTCAGCCTTTAAAGGTAAAAAAGTAAAAAGGTAAAAAGGTAAAACCAATAGAATAAACTTTTTCATATCTGTAGTTTTTTTGTTATTTTCTGAAATACTTTCCAATGATGGGTAGATGACTCAGTGGGAAGTCGCGACGCACGATGAAAACCACGAAGAGAACGATACACATCGTATTGAAAGCCAATGAGGCCATTCCGAGTTGGAATCGTTCCTCGTGCAAATACATCAGAGCGGTGAGGAATGCGGTGATGAGGACATAGATAGCAATATCCTTCATTGGGTAGGGGATAGGATTCTTCTTCTGTCCTACGATATAGCTCAGCACCATCGCCGTGCCATAGCCTGCCACACCGCCCCAGGCACAAGCCCAGTAGCTGTATCGGGGGATGAAGAAAATATTGATGGCAAAGAGCACGATGCAACCTGCCAGCGAGAACCAGGCTCCATAGATGGTCTTGTCGATGAGCTTATACCAGAATGAGAGGTTGAAATAGACGCCCATCATAATCTCTGCTGCCATGACGATGGGTACTACGCCCAGACCTTCACGGTAGTCGGCACCGATGATATACTGCAACAGAGGCATCCAGCCCACCACGCAGAGGAATGCCAGCAGCGTGAAGATCAGGAAGTATTTCATGGCTGCAGCGTAGTATTCCGTCTTGTCGGCATCCTTGCTCTTGGCAAAGACGATAGGTTCGTAGGCATAGCGGAAAGCCTGTGTGATCATCGCCATGATCATCGCTATCTTGACGCAGGAACCGTAGATGCCAAGCTGTACGTTGGCCTCTGCCTGATCTGGATAGACCAGCGGGAAGATAATCTTGTCGGCTACCTGGTTCAGGATACCGGCGATACCGAGAATCAGGATAGGCCATGAATAGCTGAGCATGTTGCGCAACAGACTGCCGTCGAATTTCCAATGGATGCGGAATAGGTCTGGCAGGAAGAAGAAGGTGATGAAGCCTGTGCAGAGCAGATTGATGAAGAATACGTAGAATACGCTGGTCTTGCCGAGTACCACGAAGTAGAGCAGGTTAAGACCGATGTTCAGGATGATGAACAGCATCTTGAGTGAAGCAAAGCGTAAAGGGCGCTTCTGATAGCGCAGATAACTGAAGGGGATGGCCTGCACAGCGTCGAGCGCCACTACGACTGCCATCATCAGCAGATAGTCAGGGTGCTCTGTGTAGCCAAGCGCACCACTGATAGGTCCGATGAAACCGAAAATGAGCAGCAGGAACACGGCTGTCAGCGAACCTACGACTGCCATAGTGGTCGAGAAGACGGTGTCCGACTTATACCGTTCGTCATTGGCAAAGCGGAAGAGTGTCGTCTCCATACCAAAGGTCAGCAGCACCAGGATCAGTGCCACATAGGCATAGACGTTGGTGCTGATGCCGTAGTCGCCCGAGTCCTTGGGCATGTAGTGCGTGTAGAGCGGCACGAGCAGGTAGTTCAAGAATCTGCCTACGATGCTACTCAGTCCATAGATAGCTGTATCTTTTGCAAGTGATTTCAGATTTGCCATTTTTACCCTTTCCCCCTTTTTTTACCTTTTTACTTTTTATCCAAAGAACAAGTATGCGATGGCGATGGCAGCGATGATACCAGCAAGGTCTGCCAGCAGACCACAGGCAACGGCATGGCGGGTCTTGACGATACCCACACTACCGAAGTACACAGCCAGGATATAGAAGGTCGTGTCTGTCGATCCCTGGAAGATACAGCTCAGACGCCCGATGAATGAGTCTGCGCCATAGGTGGTCATCGCATCGACCATCATACCACGAGCACCACTACCCGAGAGGGGTTTCATCAGTGCCGTTGGCAGGGCACCCACGAAGTCGCTGTTGGCACCTGTGGCCTCCACGCCCCAGCGGATGCCGTCGATGAGCATATCCATTGCGCCAGAAGCACGGAACACGCCGATGCCTACGAGGATAGCCACGAGGTAGGGGATGATGCGTACAGCCGTCGTAAAGCCGTCTTTCGCACCCTCGATGAAGGCGTCATACACATTTACTTTCTTCCGCACACCAGCTATGATGAAGGCGATGATAATCATCATCAGCATGATATTGGCAGACGAGGTGCTCACCTTGTTCATCAGGATGGAATCCATCTGTCCGAAGCCCCAGATGATGCCTGCCACGACGGCAGCGGCACCGCCCAGCGTCAGCAGCATGGTACGGTTCAGCAGATTGATCTTCTGATAGAGGCTGGTGAAGATGATACCTGCGAGTGTCGAGAAGAAGGTCGCCAACAGGATAGGGATAAAGATATCCGTAGGCTGGGCGGCTCCCATCTGGGCGCGGTATACCATGATGGAGATAGGAATCAGCGTCAGGCCCGAGGTGTTCAGCACAAGGAACATGATCATCGGGTTCGAGGCCGTATCTTTCTTCGTGTTCAGTTCCTGCAACTGTTCCATCGCTTTCAGACCGAGCGGTGTTGCCGCATTGTCGAGGCCCAGCATGTTGGCAGCGATATTCATGAAGATGGAACCCGTCACGGGGTGTCCCTTGGGGATATCAGGGAACAGCTTCACGAAGATAGGACTCAGCATGCGTGCCAACACATTCACGACACCGCCCTTCTCGCCAATCTTCATGATACCGAGCCAGAGCGACAGCACACCTGTCAGTCCGAGTGAGATCTCAAAAGCCGTCTTCGACGATGAGAACGTCGAATCCATCATTGCCGGGAACACGTCGAAGTCTCCCAGAAACACCAATTTCACCAGCGCTATCACAAATGCGATGATGAAAAATGCAATCCAAATATAATTTAGTACCATATTGTTTGCAAAGGTAGTGCAAATTGAGCGAAATGCAAAATAAATCCAGATTTATTTTCATTTCCGAGATGCAGCCTATCTTCGAGGCGAAGCCTCAAAGGTACGATAATCTTTGCATATAACCAAAGAAAGAGTCCATAAAAAAGAGGCGCCTGCTCCCGCAGACGCCCCACACTTGATTAGTATTTAAGTACTTGATTAAATGTATTTACTTTTTGTAATTGCTAGACTTCCGATACCAGTATTTTGTCAATGTGTTAGGATCATTTACATACTGTAAGAACAATGCACCATTTTCGTCACTCCACTTATTATAGATATCCTGACGCTCATTGCACCACTCATAGTCCGTTCCAACACACAGCTTACCAGCAGCTCTGCCCTTTGGAGCTACAATGTCATACCAAACACCATTCTTCCTTACCTTCACGGGGATAGCGTTTGCCCCAACTGCTAAGTTATCTTTATTGAATGAACCTGAAACAGTTATCGGCTTTGGTTTTACGTCATCTATGCGATTACCCACATTAGAATTTGTATTGATAATCATTGTCTCGCTGTAGCCGAGTAGATTATGTACTTCATGCTCTCTATAGTCTCCTGTACCATCCCAACCTACAGTCAGAGGCAGCGTACCACCAGCGGCAAGGATGGTGACCTTAGCTTCGCTCGCGCTGACATATTCTACGTCGAATACAACATCATTGAAGTCGAAGTCGCTTGACTCGTTAGTAGCCTGATCACCCATATCCTCAGCAATTACGCGCACAACATCCTCAGAGGTTTCCTCTTCCTCTTCATCCGTTGTTTTCTTTGCTTCTGTAAGACAAACAATCCAGTCACTATAATAGTGATCAGCGCCACCAGTAACCTTTACCCAATCTTTCATCGTACTGCCAGATACAGGAAGATAACCATCTTTCAGCATTTGGTTAATTTTCTCCAAGTTAATGCAGTCTTGATTAGAATTTGCAGCTGCTACATATTGGTTAATTTTTAAATCGGTGTCGTTTAACTTAACCAAGGTGCCACAATACTCGTTAGTTTCTGCTGTTAGATAGGGAACCTCTTTATTCTTGTATATGATATTGTCGCTTCCGTCAGGTGCCTTCGCATATATCCTCTTAATTTTAATTGTCGAGGCTTCTGCTGCCTGAAGAGCTATCTGAGTTACCTCATTAGTTCCTTCTTTACCTTCGAGGCTTAATTCCAACTTTGTAACACCAGCTTCTACATCTTGTTTGATATCCGACTTGTCCTTAACTTGCACTACTAGCTGTGTTTTTACTGTTGGTGCTTCAGCATATTCAACGATAATTGACTTATAGTTTGACAAATCTGCACTGCCGAGCCAACATTTGAAACCACCCCATTGGACTGCATTGTAATTCACAATACCTTTGCTGTAATCCCATGAAGCACTTTCTCCGTTTCCCCAGAAATCATTTAAAGCAAAATTGTACAAATAGTCCTTGTCGTATATCCTAGGATAAGCATTTTTCCCATCCCAAATATAACCAGGACTTCCAGGCGTTTCGCTGTATTTGGCATATCTGATAGCTCCATTATCCTTCGCATAGATGTCTTCTCCCACAATCTGTTCAAAGTCGAACCCCATATAGGAACGATTCCAGTTGTCATTGAGACACTCATAGTTCTCAATGCCTTTCTTTTTTGCCCAGTCATATATCGTCTTCCATCCAACAAGGCCTGTATATTCCGTATGTCTTAAGGATCCCTCTGAATTATAATATCCGAAAGAGTAAGTTGTAGTATTCAGCATCAACTGAATCTGGTCTGGATGCGAAACTCCGTCTTTATTAACATCATAGTATTTTATTCCTGACGTATTGCCAACATTTCCATATGTACTACATTTCGCATTGTTATAGTTGTTGATGTGGTCAACGGTACCGTCCTCAGCTACAGCAGCTAAATGATCCATATGGTCAGAACCTACAACCCAACCATTGTTAGCAGATTTGTATTTTTCTTTTGTAGGGCAATCGTTAGAAACAGTCGTACCTCCTTTGTAAACATGTTGCATAAAGTAGTTTTTCCACTTTGGATCTTTATATTCTGGATCCTTTACTTGTTGAAAATATTGGCGGACGATGCTCTTCTGTTCATCTGTAAGCTGTGTAGGAACTACCCATCCTTGGCTTGCCCACATATTACCATTCGTGTATGCCGTACGTGTGCCTGCTTGAGTTGTGCTTGGGCCGAAACCCCAGTCTGCATCTGGAGAAGGTGTGCCGAAGCGGCTGATGAATGCTTGCTCGTAAGTCTCTACGACGCCCAGATTACCGCTTCCGCCAGCGTCTGTGTCATGGGTACAGCTGGTGAACATGCCGCTGATAGCTACTGCGGCCAGTCCTGTTATCAAATACTTTTTCATACCAATACAAGTTTAAATAAGCTTATTCGTTAATAAAATGCATTTTATTTTGCAAAAATACACAAAAAAGTTTAAACTTGCAATAAATCGCCCCTTTTTTTAACGCAAATTTACGAAATGAGCCAGAGGCGCATGAGCTGGTCGGCTATTGAATATTCACCCGCTTTGTATGTCAATAGACCGTATTCTGTCAGTTTCTTGATGGCACTCTGTACGCTGCTGGCCGACTTCAGACTGTGGCGTCGGATAAATGTGCCAGAGGTAATCTGACGTGCACGATGGTCTTTAGCAATGGCGTATAGCAGTTCTTTTTGGGGAAGTGAGAGTCTGGCCATAATCTCACTGTAATGCCTCTCAGACTCTTTTGTCATCAACATTACCAGTTGCTCTGCTGTTGTTTTCGTGCAAAGGCCTTCAACAGGTGTACATGCAAATGCTTCTCGCATAGCCTTTTGGTTGTAATAAGTGTTGCCATCGAAAGTTTGGTATATATAGTGTATGGCCTCGTCTTCTATCCGTTTCCCATTGGCAATAAAGTGGTGACGAGCGAAGTCTGCATATTTCTCCTCTTCGATCTCTTCCAGACTCTGGATGTCTGCACTATTGTAGAAAGGCCGTGCTGAGTTGAGGAACATTTCCTCAATCAAATGCCGCTCGCTACCCGCGAAGATAAACTGGGTGTTTGTCATCTTCTGGATATGAGAGCGGAGTTCTGCTTCAATGTTGTTTTCTTGATAGTTGGTTATCTGTTGGAATTCGTCGATGGCTACGATGCATTTCTTTCCGGCATTCTCCAGTGTCTTGAAGATTTCTTCGAGCGAATATGATGGATTTCTGATGTCACCGATGGAGATGCCGAAAGTGGGCAGGGCCGTGACAGGATCAAAGCCGATGTTTCCCGTTAGCGATTGCATGGTCGCCATGAGCAGCTTCTGCATCTTTTTACCTCTGGAGGCCAGTGTGTTGAATACGGCTTTTCCTAGTTCATAAGTAAACTCTTGGAGTGATGTCGTTTTTAGGATATCTATGAAGAAAGTGATATAGTTTTCGCTGATTATTCGCTTATCAAAACAATAGTATATTAATTGGGTTTTTCCCGTGCGGCGTGGTGCCATCAGTACGGTATTTGCACCATTGGTCATACTACGTAGGAGTCTTTCCGACTCTTCTTTGCGGTCGCAGAATAGTTCTGCGGGAATTTTTCCAGTTACGATAAACGGATTGATTGCAATCATTTTGAGCTGTTTTTGGCAAATGTAGGTAATTTATTCGAAAGTTACAAGTTATTTGGTGATTAAAATTATTCATTTCAGATTATTTAACTAGCATTATGTGATTTGCATAATTTGTTTTGCATAATATCAACATGTCAGAACAAAAAAGAGGCCCCTGCTTACGCAGAAGCCCCAAATCAGATGTGTGTGTGTAGAAATCTCTCCATCTCTCCCTTTTTTGCGACTATTAATAGAAAAAATTGCTACTATTAATAGGAATCGTTGCTACTATTAATACTTAATAAGATTCCCATTAGTGGGACCATTTTAGTCCCAGGCTGGGAATGTTTCGGTCCCAGGCTGGGAACAAATTTAATGCTACAAAGCTTCAATCTCGCCCGCACTGAGGCCAGTAGCTTTTGCAATGTCGTCTGCTGCAAAGATACGATAAGTTTCTGAAACCGCTAAACTTTTGGTGGAGATTTTGTCTGGAAAAACCGTGAGTTAACTCAAACGATCCATCGAGTTAACTCAACTGATGAATCGAGTTAACTCAAACGAAAAAGCGGGTTACAAAAAAAGAGGCCCCTGCTCACGCAGAAGCCCCTTCCCTTAATTTAGTTTATTTAAGTATTTGATGTATTAATCAATACCATTTCTGGAACAAGCTACCATCATTTGCGGGCTTGTACCATGTCAATGACGTGTTATCAATCCAATCCATGAATGTGGGATAGCCATTCTTGATATGTGTTCTCTCCTTCAACCACTTTACATGATCTGCAATAGGAGCAGCAATCTTCTGAGTAGGTTGTCCTTGTTCTGCTGTTAAAGTATATGTCTTACCATCTCTAGCAGTCACGATAACGGGAATGTCTTTTGCATTTCCAGAAGTAACTTGTGAAGCGGTGAGACGGAACTGAACCGGAGCAACCTCAACACCTGTAGCATAACCAGTATTTACCATCTTGTCTGTTGAAACTCCGAACAATTCGTGAACTTCCTTGCCAGCAACAGTCAGAGGCAGAGTACCACCTGCTGCGCGCAAAGTGATTACGGCATAGTTGTGTGCACCATTATCCCAGTGAGGATTGTTGTAGATGAATACGTCGAAGACAGCATCATTGAAATCCCAGTCACTTGGGTCAATGCTAGAAAGGTCGCTGGTGATCAGGTCTTCTACGAAAATGCGCTGAGAACCTACGAATTCACCTGGAGCAATACGGACAATCCAGTCATTAAATACCCAGTCACGATCTACATCCATATTCTTGTTTGCCTCTTGCCCTCTAGGATGAGTTGAATAGAAGTCGAAACCTACATAATAGTAACCTGCCAACGAGGGATCAATATCAGCTCCAGGAATAATAATATATTCATTGTGATATTTTGAGTCGTTGCTGTTGTGATAGGCAAATTCTAATGTTCCAGCATTTTCCATAAATGTATGGCCATCTATTGTTCCCCACTTAGAATTTTGATTGCCAAAGTTGAAATCGTTGATGTGCTCCCATTCACCTACGAGGTGGCCATCACTGTCAATGCCTCCTTCACCTTTACGGAGCTGTAAGTGATTCATCTTGTCAGAACCTGTAATTTTGGTAGCACCATCTTTTAGAGTTCCATCATCGTTATACTGGCTCTTGTCATAGTACTGGGCTTCTCCTTTATAAACCTGAGATACCATGACGTCTGTCCAGTTGATTTGAATGGTATTTACTACACCTTCACGTTTTTTACTAAATTCTGCCAGCACTTTAGCCTGTTCGTCTTTTGTCACATTTTTAGGCACTGCGATATGGCCACCATTGCCACTACCAGTACCCCATTCATTACGGTTTACATTTTCTCCACGAGTTGATGACTTAACACTCTGATCTGTGAAACCCCAATTCTGATCTCCGGCAATCTGACCGAACTCTTTCACAAAGGCATCCTGATACTTTTCCAACTGAGTCTTTTCAACAGTAGGCTGAGGACCCTCATAAATGTCGTTACTCTTTGAGCAACTGGTAAATGCAGCGCAAATAGCTACGGCTGCGATACCTCCCATCAAATACTTCTTCATAATTTGAAAAGTTTTAATTGTTAATATTGGCTATAATAAATTGTTAATATCTCTTCGAGATTCGTGAATTGATTGCGCAAAGGTAATAAAAATAATAATAGGTGACAAATCTTTTGCGATTAAAAAGTGTTAAATGATGTGTAATCGTTTGCGAAAAGGCGAATTTCGTCGTAAAGATATCAAATAATGCAAAGCTGGAGATGAAGAAAGGGGCATCTGCTCGCGCAGACGCCCCCTCATCAATGCAATGAATCGTATTACTATTTAAAACTTGTCTAATGCTACAATCTTTGTCAGGTTGAAATTACCTCTTATGGTAATACTCTCTTTGAGCCCGCTTGCCTGACGTTGGGTAAGCTTTATATCATGAGAACCTCCAGCCATTCCAAAACTCTCGATAAGTGTCGAATTGCTTTTGTCAAGGACTTCAATGGTACCCGTACCATAGAAACGGAGTGTCTGTCCATTAACAAAATTGAAATTGTAAAGTCTCAGAGTTTTCTGCTCATTCACTGCTTTATCCCAAACCACCATTACGGTTGATGAGGTTGCATTACCATCATTCACAATTTCCTCGGGACTGTCTTTGGTCTTTTTATCGTTCTGGATGCTTGACAGGGGAGCAAAGGTGTATAGGTTGCTTTGCTCAATATTATCAGTCCAAAACTTTTGTTTGCCACTAACATAACTGCTAAAGTTCTTGTAAGCCGACTGAATGTTTGCACGCTCGATAGGCCAAGCGGTTTCAAGGGGAACGCAAAGTTTGTATGGGGCTGAGCTTTTTACAGAAATTACTTTCCCCTCATCGTCTTTTTCTTCTTGCAATTCTCTGTTATTAAGTGCTTTTACACCATTAGTACCATCGTATTTCACCGTGATGGGAATAGTGCTAATGCCAACATTATTAGGATTGTTTTGCTCAGACTTTTTGATGGTATAAGAGAAATCAACCGCCTTCATGATATTGGAAGTCGTATTCCATTGGCCAGAAAGAGTAGAAGGACAGTTGGGTGTCCAAGTGTTTACCATGAAAGCCTGACCAACTCCGAATGCATTGTGCACGTCCACCTCGTCTTTACCAACTTTTTCGGCAATAGTACCACCTGTAGCAAGCAGACAGATGTCGTACTGATATCTCCAGTTCGTCTTTGCAGAAGGAGTGACAGTGTTATTGTATGTAACTTCATACTGGTCGTAGATTTCCCAAACACGGGCATCGAACACGATATCGTTATAGTCGATATCCTCTTTGACTTGTCTGTATGCGGTAGCAATATCCTCGCAGAACACACGTCCCTGGTCAATTATCTTCTTGTGAATCTTTTTCTGGATAGATGTTGTCTCAGGATAAGCATTGGGATTGCTTGGGATAGCATTCACGAGACGAATGATCCAGTCGGTGTATTTACCATTGCCATCTACAATCATATTCCCATTAACAACATGTCCCATTCTCCAGTTTGATCCTACAGCTTTACCTTCTTCATAAATGCTTTTCTGTAGGTCTTGGTCATACCTTAAATAGTTCCCTCTGGCATGCGCACCAGCTTCTACAGCTTGTGCAACACTGTCCCAAACACCTGGAACATCATAGCTTTGTCCATTAGCATCGTAGAAAACGGTATAGGCATCTGGCTTTATTTGCTGGAAATCGAAACATACATAATAATAGCCGGGGTAGCCAATATTGGCTCCATCAACGATAATCCATCTATTATGATATCTACTATCCTCTGTTCCATGGTATGCAAAATCAAAGCATCCACCTTTTACAACGCGTGTATTGCCATTATAGTTGGTATTGCTAGCTGCATTAAAATTGTAAATGTGTTGCCAGTTGCCTACAAGTTCACCCAGATAATTTACTTTTGCATTGGCGTCCATTGCAATTTCAAGTTTATTCATATGGGCACTTCCTTTCACGTCTTGATTACCTCTATTCTTATCAACATCTGTTCCTGTCCAAACTTGTGTGACAAAATAGTCCGTGAGGTTTGTCGGAGCTTGGGTGGAATATAGATGCCCCACACGATCCATTTCCGCTAATGTATAATTTACATAGTTTTTGATGGCTATGTCTTCTGTACCTATATCGACAAGGGGGATGTCTGGACCATCCCATTGGTTTCCATTAATGTCGATAGCCCTAGTATTTGCACGAGTATTAGCTCGGGTGAGCATGGGATCCTCTGTTAAGTCATTGGCCTCTTCGGAGACGCCAACAGTTTCAAAACCCCAGTTGTGGTTGGGGGCGATAGGACCATATAGCTCAGTGAACATTTCGTCGAAAGACTTAGTCATCTGGTCCACAGTAGCGGGCGCTCCTACGTCGTCATGGGTGCAACTGGCTAAGAGACCTCCCACAATGAGGGCCATTGCGCCATTAATCAAATACTTTTTCATTGCAAAACTAATTTTAATAGATGTTACGTAACTTAATTGATCAATCGATTTGGGTGCAAATTTAAGCAAAATTTCGCGAACTTGTATCAATAATCATGTTAAAATCTGTAAAACTATGCTTTTTATGATATAGGTGTGAGGGATTTTTTGTAATTTTGGCCCAAATTAAAACATATTCGGAATGAAACAGATAATGTGGAAGGCAATGGCTGCCTTGTGTGCCATGATGGTGGTGGCTTCCTGCGGCAGGAATCTATATGATGTGAATGAGGCCCAGAAGATCTATGATCTTACGAACCCTGTGGATACTATCGAGGCTAACCATAACTGGCTGCTTTCAGCATCTAGGGTGCTGATGGTGACACCGCCAGAGGATATGACGACGGAACGTATTCTGGTGCTGACTCAGAATCCGCATGAGAGTGGTGATGCCGAAGTGGTTGGAGCGGCTTTTGTCGGTTCTGGCAATCAGACAGCGGTGAACATCACTTATCCGAGTACCACTCATACGCTCTATGTGGCAGCAGTTGATGCTGAGGATAAATATACGATTGTCAGATATGATGTCAGTAGTTCATCTTCAGTTATCAACTTCAGGAACGCCATCGTGATAGGTGAGCCTATCGCGTATGAGCCTCAGCCCATGCTATTTACCTACTGTTTTGAGGAAGAATTCTATTTTGCAGGTGACTTCGACTATAATGATGTCGTGCTGCGTATCTCTCAGGAGCGTACTGGCGAGAAGGAGGTGCGCTATCATGTGCAACTGGCTGCCGTCGGCGCCAGCAAGCAGGTGGCTGCGGCCATCCGTCTGGTGGGTACAAGTTTTGATAACGTTGAGAGTGTGGAGACTGTTGATGACAAGTCGTTTAACGTGACAGCCAAAGGCGATGCTTTCCCAGAGCAGATGATGATTGTGCAGAAGCAGACGGACAATCTGTTGAGGGCTATGACTGGCGATGCCGTGATCAACTTGTTTGTGGATGCCCATTGGGCAACGGGTGACGCTATGAGTACGGATTATGGCGTGATGCAGCGTAAGAAATATAATGTGACGAAAGGTACGGATGCAACTCATCAGATGATGGTGCCGCGAGAGATCGTTTATATCGTGACCTTCAAGGATGTTGCCTCGGCTAATGCTCTCTCGCTGGGTCAGATTGATCCTTTCATCTATACAGAATTCAATGGCGCAATACTTGAGACGCATACCTATACTTATCGTAGCGTACAGGTGCTCAACGCTTACCCGCCTTCAGAAATCAAGAGCTTGCCTTGGGCATTGGCCATACCTTATGGAGCCTTCCGCTGGCCTATTGACGGGGTGAATATCGGATTTATCATGAAGGAAGCTACCTTCGGAGCCTACGGTACGAAAGGACATGCCTTCGGTGAGTGGACGATGGACCACACGAAAGCACTTGACTGGTATCTGTATCCGACGGAAAACCAGGTATTCTAATAAGTAATGACTTTTGAGCTGCCGTTCAGTTTGTCGTACCAGTCGATATAGCTCTGAACGTTGGAGGCCCAGGTGCTGAACTGTGGGTAGGCAACGCCTATATTGATTTCCTCCTTAGGCCAGAACCACTTGCCCTCTTTGTCGCCGTTGATGACGAGATAAAGCGGAGCCTCTGTATTGTCGTTTGAAGGCTTGGAGATGGTGGTGTTGCCCTCCGTGTCTTCAAGCATGATGGTAAACGGCAGCTGATCGATCTTCGTAGTAGCATCGACGCTGATGGTGCCCATGCCCTGGAAGGTACGTGTGATGCTATTCGTATTGATGGTAGCAGTAGGGATACCACCTAAAGCCATATGTAACTCGTAGCCACGGGGCTCTCCATTGTAGACCAGCATGGTCTTGGTCTTGTTGCCGACAGCTCTAATCTGTAGTAAAGAGGTGTAACCGCTACCATCGTCTATTGGCGTGCGAACGAAGACCACGGCGTCGTTGTAGTCAAAATCCCTCAGTGAGTTCTCGGCTGTCTCGAAAGCATAGAAGATGCCGCCAGCCTCAGGGATGGCGTTAGTGCCTTTGTCGAAATGGGCATAGTCGTAGCTGGCAGAGGTGCTGTAAGTGCAGGTCTGGTTGCTGGCGTCAATGCCGCTGGCACCTGTTGGGAGCGAATTGTTCCACACGAGGTTAAGTTTCTTATTAGAGGTATCCCACTGGTAGTTGTCGGGATTCAACATCTTGCCTTCGTAGCCGTTCATCCAGTAGTAGAACATGCGGAGATTATGGTAGCCGACGAAAGCTGGCTGCAGGCTACCGATGCCAACACCCTTAATCGTACCTGCCCAGACGTTGAGGGCATTGGTGGTAAAGACGGTGGGGAAGGTGGAGGGAAGCACCAGCTCGACGTGATCGAGCAGATAGGTGCCTTTTACGCCTTCAGTTGTCGTACACGATGTGCAGTTCTTCACCTTGAAGATGGCATTGGCGGTAAAAGCGTCACCAGAAGGACCCCATACGCCGAAGTTGTCGATGGAGATATTGCCTAAACAGTTCACGCAGGCAGCATTGCCCAGATAGAGCACGCAGCTACCGTCGCTTTTGCCGTTGAGGGTGAGCGAGGCGCACTCGATGTAACTACCGTCGTCGCACTTCATGCTCTTATTGAGTACCAGGTTGCCGCTGGTCTTCAGATAGCCGGCGTTCTCGATATTCAGCTCTTCGCTGTCAACATCTTGCAGGGCGATGGTGGCATTCGGACCATTGACGAGCAGACTGTTGTCTGCCAGTTCCTTCTCACTTGTAATGGAGGATGTGGGGTTCTCAGGATTGCCGATGGTGCCCGCATTATAGAGTGTGCCGCCATTAATCTGGATGGTCTTAGCCGTGATGGTGCCAGCATTATAGCAGAAGGTACCCTCGGCAGTGACGAACTCAACGGTGCCTTCACCCATAATCTTACCACCAGGCATCACATAGATGAGGCCGTTGGCTTTTTCGTCGGAAGGGGCTGTGCTCAAGGTGAACATGCGAGGAACAATCAGTGTACCGCCTTCGCCGACAACAATCACATTACCATAGGCCACCTGCTGATTGAAACTCAGTTCCCATGCGTTGGTGACATAAACCGACTTGTTAGGCTTAAGGCCTAAGCTGGGGACGAAACCGGCATAGGGAGTCGTGATCTTTATATGTAGTTTCTCATCGCCAATCTCCATCTTCTCCGCGTCTGAGGCTTCAACCATCGCCCCCGTCGTGTAGGCACTCAGGTCAGGCATATTGGGGAAATCAACACTCCAGACATTGCCTGAAGATGTCGGGAAGGTCTCTGACAATATGGGACTCTTGCCATTGAAGCTGATTTCTGTGCCTGTGGCTTTTGCTTGGAATGGCTGGCACATCGCATGACCACTGGCGTCGTAACAGGCTGCATAGAGCAGACCACAGTTTGCTGGCTTGGCGACACTGATGGTCTTCGACTCTCCTGACTTGACGAGTGCCATACCGATAAAAGTGGCATTCGACATCAGCACGGGCGGAGCCTGCAGAATATACACACGATAGGTCTGCTCATTGTCGAAATCGACATTGATCTTCACTTGTATGTTGCCTACTGTACTCCAATCTTGGGTAGGATCGATGTTCTTACCTCCCATGACGAGTGCATTGAAATCCTGTGTGAATTCTTGTGTTTTAGAAGTTCCATCAATTTTGGAACAACTGGCAGCCGTTATACAAAGGGCAACAGCAGCCACGCATTTTATCCAGTAGCTCTTTTTCATCATAAAATGGTTGGCTTAAGATGTTGTGGACCAGCCTGGGCTTGAACCAGGGACCTCCAGATTATGAGTCTGTTGCTCTAACCAACTGAGCTACAAGTCCGGGATTTGGGATGCAAAGTTACACGAAAAACCTTAAATATCCAAATTTTTTAGGGGAAAACAACGAAAAATGTGGATTTTGACCTGAATTTTGAATAATTTTGAGTACCTTTGTCAGCTCATGAAGATCATTTTTTTGAATAAACGTTTGGAGAAAGTCCCTGGCAGCGTAGCTACCATCGGTGTGTTCGACGGGGTGCATCTCGGGCATCAGCTGGTAATCGGTAAGGTGCTGGAGCAGGCTCGTCAACGGGGACTTGTCTCTACGGTTATCACCTTTGACCGTTTACCGCGGGAGGTTCTGGATCCGTCATTCCGCCCGCAGCTGCTGACAACACTTGAGGAGAAGTCGGACATCATCGCTTCGCTGGGTGTCGATCAGTTGGTGGTGCTGCCCTTTACTCGAGAGATGGCTTCTCTTTCGGCATGGGACTTCATGCAACAGGTCCTTTCAGACCAGCTTCATGTGAAGGTGCTTTTCACTGGCTATGACAATCGTTTCGGCCACGATCGCACTGAGGGCTTCGACGACTACGTGCGCTATGGTGAACAACTGGGTATGCAGGTTTTGCGTGGTGATGTGGAGCTGATGGACGGCGGCAGTTTGGCGGTGAGTTCTTCGGAAATCCGAAGACTACTGGCTGATGAAGGGAGGGTGGAACTGATGCCCCGCTATCTGACGCGTCGTTACGTCTTGAAGGGAAGGGTGATGCCTGGTGAGCATATCGGCCATAAGATAGGTTATCCAACGGCGAATCTGGAACCAGAGGATACGGGAAAACTGATTCCTGCCGCTGGAGTCTATGCTGTATGGGCAATGCTTGAGGGAGAACAGTCGCCAAGGGCAGCGATGATGAATATCGGTATGCGCCCGACCTTTGACGGCCATCGTCAGACACTGGAGGTGAATATCCTCGGTTTCGATGGTGATCTGTATGGGCAGACGGTACAGGTCACTTTTGTAGAGCGGCTGCGTGACGAACGGAAGTTCGACTCACCCGAGGCATTGGCTGCACAGTTGGAGCAGGATCGGGACAGAGTCAACGAGATATTGGGATTATAATATATAAAGGTAATATGAAGAATGCAATCATTTATACAGTTGTCTTTGCAGCCATCCAGATTATGGCGAGTTTCGGTGTACAGGCTGTCTGGACACTGATATACGGCAAAGATACACCGCTGGGTGCTCTGGGACTGATAGTTACAATGGCGGTGTTCAGCGTCGTGACGCTGGTAGTATTCCTTTGGGCACGATGGGCAGAGGTGTCGCGTCATTGGGTGAGAACGCGTCCTTGGTTCGTGCTGTTCTGGTGTGTGATGGCGGCTTTGGGTGCCCTTATCCCGTCGTCATGGCTGCAGGAACAGATGCCTGAACTGCCGAATATCGCTGAACAGGAGTTTGATCTTATCCTGAAAGACAGGATGGGCTATCTGGTAGTAGGCCTGCTTGCTCCGTTGGTAGAGGAACTGGTCTTTCGTGGGGCTGTCCTCAAGGCATTGCTCCGCTGGAAGCAGAATCCTTGGATTGGTATTGCTATCTCTGCTCTGCTCTTTGCGTTGATTCATATGAATCCGGCTCAGATGCCGCATGCTTTCCTGATTGGTCTGCTGTTAGGGTGGATGTACTATCGCACGGATAGCATTGTGCCTGGGGTCGTGTATCACTGGGTGAATAATACGGTGGCTTATATCATGTATAACCTATATCCCAATCCTGATCTGACCCTGCTTGACCTGTTTGGAAGTCAGCGCGTGGTGATAATGGCGCTGGGCTTTTCGTTCTGCATCTTCCTGCCTGCATTGTTCCAACTGAATCTGCGGCTGAAGAAATAGGTGATTATCGTATTGAAATGAAGTGGGCTGCCCGATATCTCGTGGCAGCCCTTTCCTTCCTAGTTAGTATAATTTTAATTTGAGAGAATTGGAAACTTCACAGCTTCCGCCTGTGTTTAAAAAACTTTGATTATTATAAAGAAAGCATAGAAAAAATAGTCTATTCAATGTAGGTGGTTTTCTCCACCGGTGCCTCCTTGATGCTGTTGAGGCTATCAGTGATGTTTTCTGCCTGAATTGTATTCAGCACGTTCACCGAATCGCCTTTCTCCTTATGGAACTTAGCGTAGGCATCTTTTGGATCATCCCAACCCCACTCCCATGGTGCCTGAGCGGCATTGCCCAGCGTGAGCACAATGGCCACAATGGCTGCAGCTCTGAAGAGCGGCATCAGGCGAGACTTCAGCGTAACGATATTAGCCTTTGGTGTCTCACCAATCTGCTCAAGGATACGGGCATCGAAGTCCTCACCCAATGGCTCCTCTTTCTGGAGCTCGTTTGTGAACAGCGCCTGATACTGACGCAGCGACTCCGGAATATCGGGCTGGCTGAAGAAAGCACGGAGAATGGCTTCCTCCTGCAGTGTGGTCTCACACTGCCAATAGCGCTCGATGAGTTGTTCGATGTATTTATAATCCATATTTTTCTGTTTCAATAAATCGTTGTTTGATAGCCTGACGGGCGCGGAAGATATTCACCTTTACCTGTTCTTCACTGATGGCCATGATTTCTGCTATTTCCTTATAGCTCTTGCCTTCAAAGTCGCGGAGCTGCATGACGCTTCGCTGTTTCTCTGGCAGTTCATCGATGAGGCGGCGCACTAGTGCAACTCGGTCTTGCTGTACAGCCTGTTCCTCAGGGTTGGATGAGTAACTACGGTCAGGCGTGTCATGCTCTCCTTCGCTAAGACTCTGGCTCTGGTTTGCCATCTTTTTCATCTTGTCGAGCGACAGATTCCGGCAGATGGTCAGGCAGAATGCTTCTATCGAGTCGATGTCGTCCCACTGGTCGCGACGGTTCCAGACCTTGATCATCGTCTCCTGAACGATATCCTCTGCTTCTGCAGGGTTGAGAGTGATGCGAAGGGCGAGCCGGTAGAGTTCGTTCTTCAGCGGTAATATATCGTTTCGGAAACTGATCTTTTTCATCCTCTCTAAAAGTAATGACGATTGTAAAAAGGAAAAGTTACAATAAAAGGCGATTTTTTTTCGCCTTTTATTGTTTTATGATGGTCCCATGCTGTCCGTCGATGGCAGTAGCGAGGGTTATGATAACGCGGGAGACACCTGCGTCGATAGCTGCTAGGGCATTCTCAATCTTTGGCAGCATGCCACCACTGATGGTTCCGTCGGCTTTATATTTAATAAAGTCCGTGCGCGTGATGGTGGGGATGACGCTGTCATCGTCGTCGGGATTGCTGAGTACGCCTTTCTTCTCAAAGGAGAAGATAAGGGTCACGTCGTAATAGGACGCCAGTGACTTGGCTGTCTCTGAAGCAATGGTGTCGGCATTGGTATTGAGGATATGTCCCATGCCGTCGTGAGTCAAAGGAGCCATCACAGGGGTGATGCCTGCCTCGATGAGACGACTGAGCATCTGGCCATCGGCTGTATCGACATCACCGACAAAGCCAAAGTCGATACCATCTTTAAGTGGGCGTTTATGGCTACGGATGACATTGATATCAGCTCCTGTGAGTCCTAAGGCATTTACACCGTTGGCCTGCAGACGGGCGACAAGATTCTTGTTGACCAGACCGCCATAGACCATCGTCACGACGCTGAGCATATCGGCATCAGTGATGCGTCGGCCATTGACCATCTTCGATTCTATACCAAGACTGGCGGCTACTTGAGTAGCGCGACGGCCTCCGCCATGTACCAGCACCTTTCGGCCCTCAATAGCACTGAAATCCTTGAGCAATTGTGCCAACTGAACCTCGTCTTCAACGACGGCTCCGCCGACCTTTACTATTGTCAGTTTCTCTTTCATCATGACCCTTTTACTCTTTTACCTTTTTACTTTTTTACCTTTATTCCAGATAAGTGTAGCCATAGAGGCCTGAGCGATAATTGGATAGGAACTCCTTGCCTTCCTCAAGGCTGATCTTTCCTTGTTTGACACTCTTGGCCACCCATACTTCCAATTGACGTACAAGCTTCTTTGGATCGTACTGCACATAGTCAAGTACTTCGGCTACGGTTTCGCCATCGATAATCTGGTCAATGTGATAAGAACCATCCTTTTCAGAGATGTGTACGGCATTCGTGTCGCCAAAGAGATTATGCATATCGCCCAATATTTCCTGGTAGGCACCTACAAGGAATACACCGAGGTAGTAGGGCTCGTTCTTACGTAAGGGGTGTACGGGCAAGGAGTGAGAGTTGTTGCGATTGGTTACGAACGAGGCTATCTTGCCATCGCTGTCGCAGGTGATATCCTGAATAGTGGCGTTGCGTGTAGGCCGTTCGTCAAGTCGCTGGATGGGCATGATGGGGAAGAGCTGGTCGATGGCCCAGCTGTCGGGGAGGCTCTGGAACAGCGAGAAATTGCAGAAATACTTATCGGCTAAGAGCTTGTCGATATTCATCAACTCCTCAGGGATATGTTTCAGACTCTTAGTAAGGATATTGATCTCGTGACAGACACTCCAATACATAGCCTCAATCTCAGCGCGTGTCTTCAGGTCAACGATGCCGTGGGAGAATAGGTCGAGCACTTCGTCACGGATCTGCTCTGCATCGTGCCAGTCTTCAAGTACGTTCCGAGGCGACAGATTATCCCAGATCTCATAGAGGTCCTTTACCAACTGGTGGGCATTCTCGTCGGGTTCGTATTCCTCTGGCATCTCAGGTAATGAGGCTGTTTCCAGCACATCAATAACCAGTACAGAGTGATGGGCAGCCAATGAGCGTCCACTTTCTGTAATGATGTTAGGATGGGGGAGGTTGTTCTTGTTGGCTGCATCAACAAAGGTGTAGATACAGTCATTGACGTATTCTTGAATACTGTAGTTGACGGAGCTTTCGCTTGAAGGAGAACGTGTGCCGTCATAGTCAACACCCAGACCGCCACCGCAATCCACAAAATCGACGTTGTAGCCCATCTTGTGAAGTTGGATATAGAACTGCGATGCCTCGCGGAGAGCTGTCTGGATTCTGCGGATCTTGGTAATCTGCGAGCCGATGTGGAAATGAATCAGGCGCAGACAGTCGCGCATATCTTTCTTATCAAGCATGTCGAGCGCTTCCAGGAGTTCGGCACTGGTCAGCCCGAATTTTGAGGCATCACCACCACTTTCCTCCCACTTGCCGGAACCACTGGAGGCCAGTTTGATGCGGATGCCGATATTAGGACGGATACCCATCTTTTTGGCAACTTTGGCAATGGTATCCAGCTCGTTGAGTTTCTCTACAACGATAAAGATACGCTTGCCCATCTTCTGGGCGAGCAACGCCAACTCGATATACCCCTGATCCTTATAACCATTGCAGACGATGATGGAATCACTTTGGCATTGTACTGCAATGACAGCGTGGAGCTCTGGTTTGGAGCCTGCTTCTACGCCAAGGTTGAATTTCTTTCCATGTGAGATGATTTCCTCAACAACGGGCTGAATCTGATTCACCTTAATTGGATAGACCACATAGTTTTCTCCTTTGTAGTCGTACTCTTCAGCAGCTTTCTTAAAACAACTCCAGGTCTTTTCAATCCGATTGTCCAGGATGTCGGGGAAGCGTAGCAATACGGGTGGCGTGACATCACGTAGGGCCAGTTCATCCATGACTTCACGCAAATCGATTTGCGTGTCGTTCTTGCAAGGCGTAACATAGACATCGCCCTTCTCGTTGATGCCGAAATAGGAAGTGCCCCATCCGTTGATGTTGTAGAGCTCCTTCGAATCCTCAATGGTCCATTTCTTCATAAGGCTTAGGTAATAAAAGTATTAATGCTTAATAGATTTATTATATATTCAGCAACTCGCGAATCTTCCCGACGCTGATTTTGATTTTCTCATAATTATCCATCAGACTGACATCAAGTATGTATTTTGCCTTGGTGTAGTAGGGCTCCCGTTTCTCCAGTTGTTCACGGATGAAGGCTATCAGTTCCTCAGGGCTCTTGCCTTTCAGTAACGGGCGCTCCACTTTTGCCATCAGCAAATGTTTGTAGAGTACTTCGGGGTCTGCTTTCAGATAGACCACCTGTCCTTGCTGGTTTAGATAGTCCATGTTGTCAAAGAAACAGGGTGTACCGCCTCCGCAACTGATAATGACATTCTCAAACTCAGCCACTTCGTGCAGCATATTGTATTCTATCTTGCGAAATCCCTCTTCACCCCGTTCAGCGAAAATCTGGGGCACAGTCTTATGCATGCGGCTCTCGATATACCAATCGAGGTCATAGAAGATGATGCCTAGTTCTTTTGAGAGTGCCTTGCCGATGGTTGTCTTTCCAGCACCCATATAGCCTATCAGGATAATTCTTTTCATCGATCAGCTCTTCTTCACTGGGGCTTGGATAATCTTCATGCACTCGTCGTAAGTCAACTGCTTGGCCTTCTCATGCAAGTTCTTCGGCAGGCGGTAGTTCTTGCCGTCATAGCTCAGGTAAGGACCATAGCGGCCGTTGAGGATTTCCAGTTTCTCGTCTTCCAGGAAAATCTTCAGGTGCTTCTGGGTGTCCTGCTGGCGTTTCTCCTCAATCAGGGCAATGGCCTCTTCGAGTGTGATGGTCATGGGATCCGTATCTTTGGGGAGTGATGTATATTTGCGATCGTGCAGGACATATGGACCGAAGCGGCCGGCGCCAATCGTGACGGGCTTATGTTCGTAGTCGCCAAGTTCACGAGGCAGTTTGAAAAGTTCCATTGCCTCCTCAAGAGTGATGGTCTCCATGGACTGTTCTTTCGGCAATTGTGCAAAGAGGGGTTTCTCCTTGTCTTCTGCCGTACCTATCTGTACCACAGGCCCGAAACGTCCGATTTTCACATAAACAGGACGTTTGCTCTTGGGATCAATCCCCAGCTGGCGTTCTCCAGCTTTATGCTGTTGACGACTATTCATCGTTTCTTCCACAGAGGGTTCGAAACTCTTGTAGAAGTTATGCATCATATCAGTCCACTTCTCATCGCCCTCAGCAATCTTATCGAAGTCCTGTTCCACTTTAGCGGTGAAGTTGTAGTCCATGATTTCCTTGAAATTGTCCATCAGGAAGTCATTAACCACAATACCGATATCCGTAGGAATCAACTTGCCTTTCTCTGAACCGACAATCTCTTTGCGATTCTTCTGTGTAATCTGCTTGCCCTTCAGCGTGAAGATGCTATAGAGACGTTCCTCACCTTTCTTGTCGCCTTTCTGCACATAGTCGCGCTGCTGTATAGTAGAGATTGTTGGCGCATAGGTTGACGGACGGCCGATGCCCAGTTCTTCCATTTTGTGGACGAGGCTGGCTTCGGTATAACGCTGTGGGCCTGCGCTGAATCGTTCTGTTGCGCTGATCTCACGACGTGTCAGTTCCTGACCCTTGTGCAGTGGTGGCAGGATATGACCGTACTCCTCCTGCTGTTCCTCATCATCTGATGATTCACGGTAGACTTTGATGAAACCGTCAAACTTTACGATCTCACCCTGAGCCACGAATTGTTCGGATGTACTGCTGATGGTGATATTGGCTGTGGTCTTCTCAATCTGGGCATCTGCCATCTGACTGGCAATGGTGCGCTTCCAGATCAGTTCGTACAGACGTTTTTCTTGTTGCGTGCCTTCGATTTCCGTCTGATCCATATAGGTAGGACGGATAGCTTCGTGGGCTTCTTGGGCTCCCTTGGCATTGGTGTGATACTGGCGAGGCTTGCTGTACTCCGCGCCATAGAGACGGGTAATTTCCTCCTTGCTGGCACCAAGACAAAGCTTAGAAAGGTTGACTGAGTCGGTACGCATGTAGGTGATACGTCCATTTTCATAAAGGTGCTGGGCTACCATCATGGTCTGGCTAACAGTAAAGCCGAGTTTACGAGCGGCTTCCTGTTGCAGGGTAGATGTGGTAAAGGGGGGAGCGGGTGTACGCTTAACGGGTTTCTTGGTAATGCTGTCAACCGTATAGCTGGCTTCCTTGCATTTCTCCAAGAATGCCATGATTTCTGCTTCGGTCTTAAAGCGATTGGCTAATTGTGCCTTCACCTCTGTGGCCGAACCGTCTTGATTGGTGATGGCAAAGATTGCACCTACATTATAATAGGGTTCGGTTGTGAATTGCTGTATCTCACGTTCGCGTTCCACTATCAGACGCACAGCCACGCTCTGCACACGTCCTGCGGATAGAGCTGGTTTTACCTTACGCCAGAGTACGGGTGAGAGCTTGAAACCCACAATACGGTCGAGTACACGACGGGCTTGTTGGGCATTCACAAGATTCATGTCCAAATGGCGAGGATGCTCTATAGCCTCCAGAATGGCGGGCTTGGTAATCTCGTGGAATACAATACGGTTGGTCTTTTGCTTGTCAAGTCCCAATACTTCACACAAATGCCACGATATGGCTTCTCCCTCACGGTCTTCATCGGATGCGAGCCATACTTTCTCGGCCTTGTCAGCCTTGGCGCGCAGGTCTGCTACGAGCTTGGCTTTCTCTTCGGGGATTTCGTATTCTGGTTCGAGCGTCTTTTCATCGATGCTCAACTCCTTTTTCTTCAAGTCACGAATGTGGCCATAGCTTGACATTACCTTGAAGTCCTTTCCGAGGAACTTCTCTATCGTCTTCGCCTTGGCAGGAGATTCAACAATCACTAAGTTCTTTTGCATACTTTGTCTCGTTTTTAATCTTACGGGCTGCAAAAGTAAGCAAAAAACTCTCTCACACCTTATTTATATAGAGGTTTTTTTAATTTCTTAACACTTCCGTTGTAGGAAACGATGTACGGCCTCGCGTATCGAGCGTAATCCAAAACGCTCGACATACACTTCATGCAGTGGGACCCAGCTACATTCTGCCACATCATCGGCAGGCTTGACCGTTTCGACTTCAGTATGACAGAGGAAGAACATGTCGAGTGTATGGATGTCCATTCCAGAGTAACGATAGATGTTCGGAATCGAGAAGAGATATTCCACTTTGCTGATATCAAGTCCAGTCTCTTCTTTGATTTCCCGGATCATACCCTGTTCGGCAGTCTCCTCATTGTCAACAAACCCTCCGGGCAAGTCGAGTGTACCCTTTGCTGGCTCTTTACCACGACGTACGACAAGCAACTCCTCCTTACTATTCAGGATGAAGGCAGCCGTTGACGAACTGGGGTTCTGATAATAGGTGAACCCACAGTTCGAGCAATGCTTGCTTTTGAAATTATGTTCTTCGAACAATTCGCTGCCACATTTTGGGCAGTACTTGAAGATTTCAAGTGGATGATGCGTCATGTCTTACCAGTTGTCAGTACGGAATGGGAATAGTGGCAGTCCTCCGGCATTTTTTACATTGCCGAGTTGGAAATTCTTAAAACAATAACGAACGGCAACAGGCTTCTTCACTTCGGGCGAACTAATCTTGATAGCCTCGTCCCAATAGCCGCCACCTTCCTGCCAGAAGTGTTGAGCCGTAGCTGGATGGAAAACTTTGTCCTCACCTGCAATCTCAAAACCTTCAATATCCTCGAAAGGCGCATCGGTATGGTAGTTGTCTTGCAGATGGATATAGACGGCATCTTCCTTGATGGTCATATCTTTATACGACGGACTCTTGTACAGAAGTCCTTCGAAGCCGTAGTCGCGGTTCAGGGCTGTATATGCCAGTCGCTCGCCAACTTCGCATTTCTGAGTGGGGTGAATCTGGGAGAACTCATAGGGATAGACCAAGTCATTGGTGCAGACAAGGCTACTGTTGGGAATAATCTGAGAAGCCTTGAACTGTTGTTCACGAAGTTTGGCTCCGCTGATACCATCAAGACCATCACCATATGCATAAGGGGCAATCTGTACAAAATAGAAAGGAATCTCACCCAATCCGAATTGTCCTCGCCATTGGTCAACAAGCAGTTTCATGCGTTCTGAGTATTGGTCACCAGGATCGCCTACGTTCGAGCAACCCTGATAGTAGAGGATGCCCTTGACGGTGAAGTTTAGGATGGGATTGAAGGTGCCGTTACCCCAAAGCAGTGAACGATGATAGTCCCATTTGTTCCATTTCTTGCAGATTTCAACAGAATCTGTCGGGTCGTTGGTGTATTTTTCCAGATTCTCCTTGGTCAGCCAGCTTTCCACGCGTGATCCTCCTTTGTTCGCCTCGATGAGACCAATAGGGATATTCAAAGCCTGATGCATCGTGCGAGCAAAGAAATAACCAGTGGCAGAGAACTCGCCGACAGTGTTAGGGGAGCAGGTACGCCACTCGCACTGGGCATCGTTGAGCGGTTTTGATGACATCACACTGGGAATCTTCACCGAACGGACACCCGTGTGGTTGGCTGCGTCGATGACGACTTTATTATAGTCTTTGACGGGGCACATCCAGAATCCTTTAATAGGCATCTCCATATTCGACTGCCCTGCACATACCCATACCTCGCCCGCGAGTACATTATTAATTGTGAGAGGCTCACCATCGTCGAAGGTAATTGATAATGGGGCGTAGGAAGCTTCGGGTGTCTTCACCTTTACGAGCCACTTTCCATCTTTATCGGCCTTAGTGCTTACAGCCTGATTGTTCCACGAGGTGGTAACCTTAATTGTCTTACCAGGTTTTGCCCATCCCCAGAGTCGGGCTTCTGTCTGTTGTTGAAGTACCATGTTGTCGCCGATAATATGCGGCAGCCTTACTTTTGCTTGTGTACTGATTGTTAGTGTGGCGAGTGCCAGGATAGTTAGAATTTTCTTCATATTGAGTCGTTGTCTTAAGTTTTCTGCCTGCAAAGATACGAAAAAGTTGGGCGTAAAACAAAAAAATAAAAATAAAATAACTATCTTTGCAGCAAAATTATGGATATTGTATTAATGAAAAATCTGAAATTACTACCAACACTCTTGCTGCTGATGGTTTCGGCAGTGAGTCTTGCACAGAAAGGGACAAACATGGAACTATGGCCCAAAGGGGCACCAAATTCAAACGGCGATGACAAAGACAGGGCGGAATTGACTGTCTATCTTCCAGACGCAAAGAAGGCGACGGGAAGAGCTGTGGTATGCTGCCCTGGTGGTGGCTATAGTCATCTGGCTATGGATCATGAGGGACATCAGTGGGCAACGTTCTTCAACAATCAGGGTATCGCCCTTGTCGTATTGAAATATCGTATGCCTCATGGTAATCCTATGATTTCAATCTCTGATGCTGAGGAGGCTATGAAAACAGTGCGCCGTCATGCTGTGGAATGGCATATTGATCGTAATAATGTCGGTATCATGGGTTTCTCTGCAGGTGGTCATCTGGCTTCTACTATTGCCACTCATTCCACTGGTGATGCTGCTCCGAATTTCCAGATTCTTTTCTATCCTGTTATCACGATGGATTTGGGATTTACGCATAAGGGTTCCCACGACAATTTCCTCGGAGAAGGTCATTCGAAGAAAGAGTTGCGTAAATTGGAGACAGAGTATAGTAACGACCTTCAGGTGAACCGTACGACACCCCGTGCGTTCCTTGCCTTAAGTGATGATGACAAGGCGGTGCCTGCTGCAAATGGCTTTGGATATTATCAACAGCTTTACAAACATGATGTGCCAGCCTCGATTCATATCTATCCTACTGGTGGTCATGGCTGGGGTTATCGTGAGTCGTTTGCCTATCACTATCAGATGGTATTTGAGTTGAAGGGTTGGCTTGAAAGCTTTTGAGAAGGATAGGGTATCGACACAAAAAGAGGCAACTTCATTGTTGCCTCTTTTTGTGTCGACACTTGGATTCGGACCAAGGACCCCCACCATGTCAAGGTGATACTCTAACCAGCTGAGCTATGCCGACTTTTCATTTGCGGTTGCAAAGGTAAGAAGAAAAAGTGATATATGCAAGAATTTCACGGATTTTCTTGTATATATCACTCATTTTATGGCTACAGCAGCTGTTTGATCTCTGCCTCCAAATCTTTGATTTGAATGGCGCGTTTTACAAGGTTGTTACCTCTGTCGATGATGAAAAAGTCGGGTACAGACTGAATGTTATATAACATCAGTCGCTGTGAATTCACACCATCTGCATCGCGGACGCAAATCCAAGGAAGTGCCGCAGTCTGCTGCTTCCAGAAGTGCTCGTCGGGATCGAGTGATACCTGGTAGATCTCAAGTCCCTGCTGATGGTATTTGTTATAGAGTTCGCGAAGCATGATGATACGTGCCGGCGAATCGTTCATGGCGAAAATATGGAAATCGAGGAGTACAACCTGACCTTTCAAATCAGTCAGATGGCGTTCTTGTCCGTGGTTGTCGGGTAGGGCGATATCGAGTACGCCTGCTTCATTTACTTTATTGGCCTCAACCTGGAACTGAGAATTCTGGGCATCTACAATACGCTGGTTTTTCATGCCCTCAATAGCGATGTTGTGCAGGTTTTGGCCGCGTTCTGCATGTGGGTAATATGTGTCCCAGCTTGTGGCAACGGCAGCAAAAGCCTTGATATCGTCCTTGTTGGTGCGAGGGTTGAAGATAAGATAATTGCCAATAGCCTGGAAAAGTGCGAAATAAGAATAAGCCTTCATGGGCTCTTTGTAGATGTATTTGTGCTTTACTTCTTCCTTATAGGCATTGATAAGCTCTTGGATACTGTCATTGGCCTCGTCCACACCGATGGCTGTATTACGCTGAATGGCGATGGCACGGCTCTGCAAGTCCATTTGTTTTAAGGTAAGTTCCTTGATTTTCTCACAGTTGTCAGAGCCACTAACGGTGTAGTTAGAAGCCATTCCCGGATATTGTCCCTTGAACTGTACGGTTTCAGTGGAGTCGATGCTGACGTTGATAATCTGGTCGGCTATACGCAGACGATAGAATTCAGGAGCACCGGGAGCAGCTTCGCTGAAAGAGAAGTTGCCGTTATTGTCAAGTGTGATGGAGTCAAGTACATTGATACCTTCTAGACCGACATTCTCAAAGTAAAGTACAGAATCTTTGGCGTTTTTAATCTGTCCCTCTACTGTAAATTTCCCTTCATTGCACGATGCAATGGTCAATGCGGTTGCAACGAAGGCCGCCGCTTTCCAAATATGTCTCATTGTCGTTGTTTGTTTATTTTTGGCTGCAAAGGTACGAATAAGTGCGCAAAATACCAAAAAAAACGAAAAATATTCCCGATTTCTTCGTTTATTTATATTATAATGTGTAACTTTGCGCCGTTTTTGCGACAGGACAGCGCTCCTGTCGTTTCGAAGTTTTTATTTTTTAGATGTTTTAAATTCAAGATGAACGTAATTACAAAGACCCTTCAATTGGCTGATGGACGTACCATCACCATTGAAACCGGGAAAGTGGCAAAACAGGCCGACGGCTCTGTTGTTCTCCGCATGAACAACACCGTATTGCTCGCCACCGTTTGTGCCGCAAAAGATG
>DFGG01000109.1:86608-87239 GCA_002371695.1 bacterium UBA3756 | reverse complement strand
GTTCCCGGAACAGATTTCATGCCTTTGCAGGTAGATTATCGTGAACAGTACAGTGCAGCCGGCCGTTTCCCCGGCGGATTTACCAAGCGCGAAGGCAAAGCCAGCGACAACGAAATCCTGACATCAAGACTGGTGGATCGTGTGCTCCGCCCGCTCTTCCCCTCAAACTATCATGCTGAGGTATTTGTGAATGTGATGTTGCTTTCTGCCGATGGTGTGGATCAGCCTGATGCTTTGGCTGGCTTTGCAGCTTCTGCTGCTTTGGCCTGCTCTGACATTCCTTTCGAGTGTCCTATTAGTGAGGTTCGTGTAGCCCGCATCAATGGAGAGTATGTCATTGATCCTACCTTCGAGCAAATGAAGGAAGCCGACATGGACATCATGGTTGGTGCTTCTGCTGAGAATATCATGATGGTAGAGGGTGAGATGAAAGAGGTGTCAGAACAAGATATGATCGGTGCCTTGAAGGCTGCTATGGCTGCTATCAAGCCGATGTGCGAGCTGCAGGCTGAGCTGAGCAAGGAGCTCGGCAAGGACGTGAAGCGCGAGTACAATCACGAGGTGAACGACGAGGCACTGCGTGAGCAGATGAACAAGGAGCTCTACCAGCCCGCCTACGACATCACCAAGC
>DFGG01000109.1:85807-86548 GCA_002371695.1 bacterium UBA3756 | reverse complement strand
AGGCTCTGCCCAAGCAGGACCGTGCCGACGCCTTCGAGAAACTGCTGGCAGACTTCAAGGAGAAGTATTTCGAGGCTCATCCCGAGATCACTGCCGACTCTGAGATCTCAAAGGACGAGTACGAGGCCATGATGGATCGCTACTATCACGATGTAGAGCGCGATGCGATGCGTCGTTGTATCCTCGATGAGGGTATCCGTCTTGATGGTCGTAAGACCGATGAGATTCGCCCGATCTGGTGCGAGGTTTCTCCTCTGCCAATGCCTCACGGAAGCTCTATTTTTACTCGAGGTGAGACACAGTCTCTGAGTACATGTACCTTAGGTACCAAACTTGATGAGAAGATGGTTGACGATGTGCTTGACAAGAGCTATCAGCGCTTCCTTCTCCATTATAACTTCCCCCCATTCTGTACAGGTGAGGCTAAGGCTCAGCGCGGCGTAGGTCGTCGTGAGATCGGCCATGGTCATCTGGCTTGGCGCGGACTTAAGGGTCAGATTCCTGAGGACTTCCCTTATACGGTTCGTCTGGTTAGCCAGATCCTCGAGTCAAATGGTTCTTCTTCGATGGCTACAGTATGTGCTGGTACCCTCGCCCTGATGGATGCTGGTGTTCCAATGAAAAAGCCTGTTTCTGGTATCGCCATGGGTCTGATTAAGAATCCAGGAGAAGATAAATATGCTGTGTTGAGTGATATCCTTGGTGACGAGGATCATTTGGGTGATATGGACTTCAAGACCA
>DFGG01000109.1:85527-85717 GCA_002371695.1 bacterium UBA3756 | reverse complement strand
ATGGATATCAAGTGCGACGGTCTGAGCTTCGAGATTCTTGAGAAGGCTCTGATGCAGGCTAAGGCCGGTCGTGAGCACATCTTGAAGTGCCTGACAGACACGATAGCTGAGCCTCGTGCTGAGATGAAGCCTCAGGTTCCTCGTATTGTTGCTTTTGATATTCCTAAGGAGTTCATTGGCGCTGTGATTG
>DFGG01000109.1:75123-85447 GCA_002371695.1 bacterium UBA3756 | reverse complement strand
AGATGCAGGAGGATACAGGTGCTACTATCACTATCGATGAGACCGAAGGCGTTGGTAAGGTGCAGGTTAGCGCTCCCAACAAGGATAGCATTGATGCTGCTATTGCCAAGATTAAGGCTATCGTTGCCATCCCTGAGGTAGGCGAGATATATGAGGGTACCGTACGCTCAATTATGCCTTATGGCTGTTTCGTTGAGATTATGCCTGGCAAGGACGGCTTGCTTCATATTTCAGAAATCGACTGGAAGCGCCTTGAGACTGTCGAGGAAGCTGGTATCAAGGAAGGTGACAAGATTAAGGTGAAGTTGCTGGAAATTGATCCGAAGACAGGCAAGTACAAGCTGTCTCATCGTGTTCTGATTGAGAAGCCTGCCGACTATGTAGAGCGTCCCGCACGCGGTGAGCGTCGTGAGCGCCCTGAGCGCGGTGATCGTCGTGACCGTCGTCCTGATCGTGGAGACCGTCGTGATCGTCGCGATCGTGGTGAGCATCGCCCACATCCTGAGCATCAGGAAGAGGCGCCGAAGGATTTTAGCGATTCGCTCGATAACATGGACTTTTAAGTAGATAGCCCCTGCCAGTGCGGCGGGGGCTATTATATCACCTTTATAATATAGAATAGGATGAAAGCTTTTTTGTTCCCAGGTCAAGGCTGCCAGAAAGAAGGTATGGGAAAGGATCTCTATGAGAAATTTCCAAAAGCTAAGGCTATATTTGAAGAGGCGAATGACATCTTAGACGAACGTTTTTCTGATACACTCTTCAGTGCCTCAGAATTGTTGTTGATGGATACTCGCTATACTCAGCCTGCTATCTTCATTTATGAGGTGGCATTGGCAATGGCTCAAGATGAGGTGAGACCAGATTGTGTGGCAGGCCATTCTCTTGGTGAATATGCTGCAATGGTGGTTGCTGGGGCTTTGTCTTTTGAGGAAGCCCTGCCTTTTATTAAGACTCGTGGGCAGGTGTTTTATGAAGCCTTTCAAAAACATCCCAGTGCTATGGGGGCTATTATCGGAATACAAGACGAGACAGTGCTTGAAGTCCTTAAAAAAGTAGGTGAGGAGGATGGTGAGAATCTATATATTGCCAATTATAATGGACCAGGACAGCTTGTTGTGACAGGTGCTCGCATGAGTATTAAGAAAGCTTGTAAAATCCTGAAAGAGATGGGCGCAAAGCGTGCTATTGTGCTCCCTATGAAAGGTGTTGGCCATTCGCCAAACTCTGCTGAAGAGGGCGCGATTCTTGCAGAAGAGTTGAAAAAGCTTCATTTCATGAAACCTCAAGTTCCTATCTATCAGGATGTAGACGGTTTGCCTCATACGGATCCAAAAGAAATTCTGGACAATCAGATTAAGTTGATGACCTATCCTGTAAAGTGGACAGATATTACTATGAATATGGCCCGGGATGGCGTGAGTGAATTCTATGAGGTGGGTACAGATGATACACTTCAGAAAATTGTGAAACGAATGGTGCCAGAAGCGATGGTAACCTCCCTTCTCCGAACCCCTATTTATGAAGGTAAGATACATGATTTTTCAATTATTAATAATTAGCATAAAATAAGAATATGGATATAAAGGAATTTATTGATAATTTTGCTGGAGAGTTTGATGAGACTCCTTATGAAATGTTCACACCGGAGACAGACTATAAGTCGCTCGATGAGTGGAATTCATTGACAGCTTTATCAATCATCTCGATGGTGGATGACAATTATCACAAGACTATCACGGGTGCTGACCTGCGTGCGCATAAAACAATCGCGGACATCTTTAACTTCGTGGCTTCTTTATGATGGACCCTTTCTCTCTTGAAGGAAAGAAAATTTTGGTGACAGGTTCCTCTTCCGGTATTGGGAGAGGAATTGCTGTTGAATGCTCCAAGATGGGGGCGCAGCTTATTTTAAATGGTCGTGATGTTAACCGGCTAAATGAGACCCTGAGAATGCTGGAGGGAGGCGGACATCAGATAATTGAGGCTGATATCTCCAAGCAGGAGGAAATAGAAAGGCTTGTAGCAGAAGTACCAGTTCTTGATGGTTGTGTGCTATGTGCCGGAATTCCTCAGGTATGCCCGGTTAAGTATTTCAAGCGTCATGACATTGAGGATATATTTAATGTCAATGCTGTTGCTCCTATAATGATTACATCAGGACTCTTGAAAAAGAAGAAGATAACTAGGGGTACTTCTATTGTATTGATTGAAGCCATCGTAGGTGTTTTTGTGGGTAGCAAGGGCGATGTTTCATACAATGCCTCTAAAGCTGCTTTAAATGGCTTTCTTAAGGGCGCTGCCTTGGAATTGGCTGGACAGGGTATTCGTGTCAATGCTATAAATCCTGGATTGATACCTACGAATATCTTGGATCTTAACAATAAGATGTTTGAGGAGAATCAACTGACCAGTAACTTGGAAGGCAATTATCCGCTAAAACGTTTGGGCAAGCCAGAAGACATTGCCTATGGAGCCATCTATTTGCTTTCAGATGCATCTAGTTGGGTGACAGGTACGAATTTAGTAATTGATGGAGGTTTTATTTTGAATTAGAAATAAATGAAAGAAAAGATTATTGAGATTTTAACAGACTTGCGTCCAGAGTTTGACTTCACGGAAGAGGGTGTCAACTTTATTGAGGAGGGCATGCTTGATTCTTTTGATATGGTTAGCCTTGTGGACGAGATAGAAGAAAAATTTGGTGTGGCTATTACTGGAGCCGATGTGGTTGCAGAGAACTTCTGTAGTGTGGACGCCATTGCCAAGACGATAGAAAAGAACAAGAAATAACTATGGTTACATCTTATCAAGGCAAGACTATCTCTGCCATGTACAGCATTCTGCCATCCAATGTCGTGAACTTCATGGACGAAACGAGCAATTATGCCTTCTCTGAAAGTCAGATGAGAAAGCTCCAAAAGGTGATGGGATATGGTTCGCGTCGTGTTGCCAAAGAAGGGGAAACAGTGAGTGACTACGCTGTATTCGGTATTCAGAAAATGTTGAATGACGGCATTTTTAAGGAGAGTGAGATTGGTGCTATTATTGTGACGACCACTTCGCCAGACCATTTTATTCCTCCCATTTCTAATATTGTTCAAGGAAAGTTCGATTTCGATGAGGATGTTGTTTGCATTGATATCTCACAAGGATGTTGCGGCTATGTCGTAGGTTTGGCCTACTCCTTTATGACCCTTAATTCATTGGTGGATAAAAAAGTCCTTCTGATAGCAGGAGATGTGCTTTCTGCAAGAGTGTCAACCCGTGACAGGGCGAGCAGACCGATTACGGGTGATGCTATTACTATCAGCATCATTGAAAATACAGATAGTGGTAATAGTGTATATTGCTCATTAAAGAATGACGGTAAGGATGCCTTTGCGGTGTATATCCCTGCGGGAGGATCTCGTATGCCTATCACCCCAGAGACAACAAAGGAGGAAGAGGATGAGTTTGGCAACTGGCGCGGAAAGCAGCATCTCGTCATGCAGGGTGACTTGGTTTTTAACATTATAATAAACCAGGCTCCTGTGATGATGGAAGAACTGATGGCCAAGTATGGTCAGAAGGTGGATGATATAGACTTTTTTGTCTGCCATCAGTCTAGTAGTTTTACGCTGAAGAAACTGGCACAACGTATGAATGTTACAGAAGAAAGAATGCCTCGTGATATCATTGCCAAGTATGGTAATAGCAGTAGTGCTACTATTCCTGTGACTATGTGCGAGCATTGCGATGAATTCTTTGCTGATGGTGGTAAGAAGAAAATTATGTTTGCAGCTTTTGGCACAGGAATGTCTCTTGGAGCAGTGTTGATTGACTTAGAGAAACCTGTCTGTAAGATGATTGACTACCCTCATAAGAATGCTTAGTTGCAAAGGATTTGTTAATTCGAGATTTACATCAAATACATATATTATCTCAAGTTCGCAGTATGATAATGTATGGATTGTAGATCCTGGTGATACAGAGGTTGTCTTCGAGTGGATGAAGAATCACTCGAAGACAATCGTTTCGGGCATCTTCCTTACCCATGCTCATTTTGATCATATTTATGGTATTAATGATATTCTCTCAAGGTATCCTTCGTGTGTGGTCTATGTAGCAAATAGCTATGGCAAAGAATTGTTGTTTGATGCTAAAAAGAATGCTTCGAAATACACAGAAGAGGGACCGATGGTAGTTAGGGAAGAGGCTTTCGTCTCCTATTATCCTAAAGAATTGGAGTTATGGGATGGGGTTTTCTTAAAAATACTATACACACCGGGACACTCCGATGATTCTGTATGTCTCATTGTTGGAGATATGTTATTTACAGGTGATACACTTATCAAGAACATTAGGACGGTCACGAAGCTGAAGACAGGTTCCCGGGATAAACTGAAAGAGACCCTTTCGATGTTGGAGAAGTTAAAGGGAATGGGTCTGATGGTTTATCCTGGGCACGAGGAACAGTTTTCGTTTGATTCCTATAACTTGGACAATTCTCTTGGCACGGTCTTATTGCCCATCAAATCTGCATAGCTTTTTGCTCCTATTGTTAATGATGTCTCTCTCGATAAACGGGGTTACATCTTTGAATTTGATAACCTCGTAGATGATATTGTTGATGTATCCGCTTTTTACAACGTGATGGGCATAAAGCTCGTCAACAAAAGGATCTGGTGTGCAGACAACATTCTTCTCCAGATATCTTACATACATGCCATATTCTCTTATGGTGTCCTGATTGTTTTCGTCAATATAGTGACTCTTAAACATTTTGGAGAAACGGTATTCCGCTCCTAGTTTCTGCTCAATATAGTGGATATATGTGAAGCAATTACGCAAGGAGGCGCCTCCGATAAAAGCGTTTTTCGCGTTAACTCTTTCTAAATAAGCGAATGGTGAGTCTGGCCCGAAGGACTCTACATTGTTTAGAGAGCACAGGTAATCCTTATCCTTTCCCCAAACAGCAAAAGAATAGATGGGATGTTTCGTGCGTTTAAAGTCTTTTCTCTTGAGGGCAGCATCACCGATAACCCCCGTTTTGCTAGGGGTCTTCTTGTAATCAAACGTCCTGCCCTCGCAAAAGATCCAGCTATATGTGGGGATTAATAGTGTGCCTTCTTCCCCAATGGCTTCTTGGAACTTGTCTAAAAGTATGTCTATATCAAACTTTTCGCCATGCTTCTTACATTGTATGAAAAGATCTGTAATATCTGACGACAAGAGAACAATATCTCCCTTTTCAAGTCCCATCAAGGTGGGAAGTTCCTGATAGCTTATGTATTCCATAATTAATAATCTTATTCTTTTATATGGTTGTCTCGTTTATTTTTTACGTTTGATCAGAACATAATTGGTCATAGATTCCTTGGAGAAACCATAGTGCTTATAACGCTTGATGGCATTTTCATTGTCGGAGACAACCCAAAGCTGCTGCCGTTTGGTGCTCTTTCCAATAGCAAGTGAGGATTTTAGAAGTCTGGATCCTATCTTCTGGTCTCTGTATTCGGGATTTGTGTACCAGTAACGTAAATACCAGGTAGTCTTCCCTGATAATGTAAAAATCAGGAATCCGCAAAGAGTTTCCTTATCTTTAATAATAAGTAACTGCTGACGCTTAATATAGTCTTCGATTTCATTGATTGTTGGTAATTGTTCGCTAAATGGGTCGAAGCCTGTTTGGAGAGTGTCGTATATCTGTTGGGCCTCATCATTCTGGCCGTATGCAACACCGTCTTGTATTTCCCAACTTTTATCTGCTAGTGTTCCTATGTGGCTCATGCGGAATAGCTGTTTATAAGGCTTGAAGCCTACCATCTTTAGTTTTAACACCTCTTCTGGGTAATCGTTTTTAGAGACAATATCTATGACACAGTCAGTTTCAAATGAAATAAGACTAATAGCCTCTTCTACGGCTTTCATGTCTATGGCGATATAGAAAAGGTGGCAAAGAACATTTTTTTTGTAGAGCAGAATGTAACATTTTTCAGTGCCTGAGAAAAATAATGCCCCAGTTTTTATCCAATAATTATGCTTTAGTGGGTCACCAAAGAAATTGGTTACATATCCTTTTTGAAGATTTCTGATGCTCTCTATAAAACCTTGTATCTGTTCGTATGATATGACTTTATCCATTAATAAGTTTCTTGTAATAGGACCTATCGATCTTTCCACTTCCATTCTGACGTAGTTTCTCTTCTCGGTTGTACACAGTCGGAATCATATAACGAGGAATCTTGTTGGCAATAGCTTTGCGGAAACTGCCCTTGTCCAGTTCCTCAGTTGCTTGATAGAACAGCACAATCTTCTTGTTGGTGAAGTCATAGGTGGCACAACAGTTATCTACCATCTTGGTGGCGAGTATGGCATTTTCAATCTCGCCGAGTTCAATGCGGTAGCCATTGTGTTTGATTTGCGAGTCTTTGCGACCTACGTACATGATCTCATCTCGTTCATTCTTATAAACGATGTCACCAGTGCAGTAAATGGTCTCTGGATAGTGCTTGTTAAGTGGATTTTGGATAAATGCTTTGGCAGTTTTCTCAAGGTCGTTGTAATAGCCGAGTGCCAAAGATGACCCTCTAACGCACAGTTCGCCTTCTTCATTTTGCCTAGCTTCCCTTTGTTGATCCACCAATATAAGTACGTCGCTATTACGGCAAGGCAAACCAATAGGTAACGGTTCATCATCTGCAAATTCACGATCCACTTCATAATATGTACAGTCAACTGTAATTTCCGTTGGACCATAAAGGTTGGCATACCTGCAGTTGGGCAGATATTTGCGCCAATAGTTCAAGTGCTTGTTGGGCATTACTTCACCTGCAAAGAACACATCTTTTAGGTATTGTGGTTTCTCGTCTTTGAAAATATCGAAGTTGGCAACGTTGATCAATGCGAATGGCACCCAGAATATGAAGGATATTTTGCGTTCATTCATATATTTAACCAGATTGGCAGGGAATGAGAAATGCATTTCTGGTATAATATCGAGCGTGGCCCCCGTGGCATACATCAAATAGATATCAAGTGTCGAATTGTCAAAATAGAAAGGAGCTTGATTGCCAATAATAGAATTACTTGTGAAGCCGAATCTGTCTATAGCCCAATCAATATAGTCAATCACGCCTCTATGAGCAATGACTACACCTTTTGGTGTCCCAGTAGAACCGGAAGTGAAAATTGCATAAACAGGATCTGTATCTATCTGTTTTGCCAAGTAACTACAGTCAATGGTCTTGGAATCCGTATGACGGGCTAGTATGTCTTCAATGACAACTACCGATTTATCACATATTCCCTTGATTTGTTGTTCGTGGGCCTTGTCGGTAATAACAAGTTCAGCCTCAAGTACATTGAGGATGGAAATGATACGATTATCCGGTGATTTTGTGTCGAGGGGTACATAGAAATTGCCACTCATGTTAATGCCGGCAAAAGCTTCTACCATCCAAAAGCCCTTTGGAATATAAACACCGATTGGTGATTTAGATAGTCCAATGGCTGTGATTTCCTCTGCAATGGCGTAACCCGATTGAAGCAGTTCTGAAAATGTGATGCTGCCAGTGCTGTCCTGAACTGCTGTCTTTTGTGGGTATTTAGCTGCAGTTGCTATCAGATATTCTATGACGTTTTTCTGCATACTTGGTTCGTGGGGATTTCAAACCTAATAATAAAGTATTTATATCGGCTGCAAAATTACAATTTTTTTATGTAATAGACAATCTTTTCTATAAAAACTTTCTTGTTTTGTGGTTTTAAGGGTATTAGTTTTACAGGTAAAAGTTAAATAATCATAAAAATGGGATGTGCTACGTGCAAAAGGCTCTGACATATACATAATTATGTGTACCTTTGCAGTCCGATTATTGGGGAGAGACTTAGAATCCCCGTGAATCAGGGTGTGAATAGCGGCGTCTTTGGCCGGGCGTTGTGGTTCGTGAATCGCTGGTTCATCAATGGAATCGTCAGGTTCCGGCGTTCGTTAGACTTGCAGCCGAGAGTTAGACCTCGGATGTGGGTTTGTGTGCGTACATATTTAATTAAGTTAAACTGTTTTTTAGTAGTAAATTTAAAATGAACACTTTAAGTTACAAGACTATTTCCGTGAACAAGGAAACAGCAAAGAAGGAGTGGGTGGTAATCGATGCCACAGACCAGGTTGTTGGTCGTCTCGCTTCTAAAGTAGCAAAGCTGATTCGCGGAAAGTACAAGCCAACTTTCACTCCGCACGTTGATTGCGGTGACAACGTAATCCTTATCAATGCCGATAAGGTGGTATTCACTGGTAAGAAAGAGACAGACAAGGTCTATACTCGCTACACGGGTTATCCTGGTGGACAGCGCTTCCAGACGCCTGCTGAACTTCGCAAGCGTAACGGTGGTGTAGAGAAGTTCCTTCGTCATGCCGTAAAGGGTATGCTGCCAAAGGGTCCTCTCGGACGCAGCTTGCTGAACAACCTCTATATTTATGAGGGCACCGAGCATCCACATGCCGCTCAGCAGCCAAAGACTATTGATATTAACCAGTATAAATAATAAGGAAAGATGGAAGTAATTAACGCAATAGGTCGTCGTAAGAGCTCTGTAGCCCGCGTATATGTTTCTGAGGGTACTGGCAAGATCACGATCAACAAAAAGGATTTAGAGGTATATTTCCCTTCAGCTATCCTGCAGTATGTGGTGAAGCAGCCGCTGAACCTGCTTGAAGTAGCTGAGAAGTATGACATCAAGGTGAACCTCGATGGTGGTGGTTTCACAGGTCAGAGTCAGGCACTTCGCCTTGCTATCGCTCGTGCACTTGTGAAAATCAACGAGGAGGATAAGAAGCAGCTTAAGGATGCAGGTTTCCTGACACGTGACAGCCGTGAGGTTGAGCGTAAGAAGCCAGGTCGTCCCAAGGCACGTCGTCGCTTCCAGTTCAGTAAGCGTTAATCCGACGAGGAGACTGAACAGTTTAGTATCTAAACCGTTGGGATTCCTATGGACTACCCTTCGGCTGATTCTAACAAACAATAGAATTAAAAAGAAAGTAAACAATTTAAAAAGATTCAAGCAAAAATGGCAAGAACTAATTTTGATCAGTTGCTTCAGGCCGGTTGTCACTTCGGCCACCTGAAGCGTAAGTGGAACCCAGCCATGGCTCCCTACATCTATACCGAGCGTAACGGTATCCATATTATCGACCTGCACAAGACCGCAGTAAAGATTGACGAGGCTGCTGATGCCCTGAAGCAGATTGCCAAGAGTGGCAAGAAGATTCTGTTCGTCGCTACTAAAAAACAGACAAAGGAAGTGATTGCAGAGAAGGCTACTAGCGTAAACATGCCTTATGTTATCGAGCGCTGGCCCGGTGGTATGCTCACCAACTTCCCTACAATCCGCAAGGCCGTGAAGAAAATGGCGAACATCGATAAGCTGATGGCTGATGGTACCTATTCAAACCTCTCTAAGCGCGAGCTGCTGCAGATTACCCGTCAGCGTGCAAAGTTGGAGAAGAACCTTGGTTCTATCGCTGACCTGACTCGTCTGCCGAGCGCACTCTTCGTTGTTGACGTGCTGAAGGAGCAGATTGCTGTTCGTGAGGCTAACCGTCTGGGTATCCCCGTGTTCGGTATCGTTGACACCAACTCTGATCCTAACAATATCGACTTCGTCATTCCCGCTAACGATGATGCTAAGGATAGTGTTGAGGTAATTCTTAACGCTTGCTGCGCTGCTATCGCTGAGGGTATTGAGGAGCGTAAGGCTGAGAAGGCTGACGAGAAGGCTGCTGATGCACAGGAAGGCGAGGGTGAAGAGGTTAAGCCTAAGCGTGCTGCCCGCAAGCCCCGTAAGGAAGAGGCTCCTGCTGTAGAAGAAGCTGCTCCTGTTGCTGAGGAAGAGGCTCCTGCTGCAGAATAATAACATTGTAACAATTTAAAAATTTAAAAGATAATGGCAATTTCAATTGACGATATCAAGAAGCTTCGCGCAATGACCGGTGCTGGTCTGGCCGACGTTAAGAAGGCTCTGACTGAGGCTGAGGGCGACTTCGACAAGGCTAAGGAGCTCCTCCGTGAGCGTGGCCTCGCTATCGCTGCTAAGCGTAGCGACCGTGAGACTTCTAATGGTTGTGTACTCGTAAAGAGCGTTAATGGCTTTGCTGCCATGCTCGCCCTGAAGTGCGAGACCGACTTCGTGGCCAACGGTGCCGACTTTATCGCTCTGACTCAGAGCATCCTCGACGCTGCTATCGCTGCTAAGGCTAAGGATATTGAGGCTGTAAAGGCGCTCGACATCAACGGTCAGACCGCTCAGGAGGCTGTTACACAGCGCTCTGGTATCACTGGTG
>DFGG01000109.1:74636-75066 GCA_002371695.1 bacterium UBA3756 | reverse complement strand
ACTGGTGAGAAGATGGAGCTCGACGGCTACCTGACTCTCGAGGGTGAGAACATAGAGGTTTACGACCACATGGGCAAGCACACCCTCTGCACGATGGTACAGACCAACAAGCCTGCTGCTGAGCAGGGTCACCTCGTGGCCATGCAGGTGGCTGCCATGAAGCCTGTTGCACTCGATAAGGAGAGCGTTGACCAGAAAATCCTCGACGAGGAGTACAAGACTGCTGTCGAGAAGACCAAGCTCGAGCAGGTTGAGAAGTTCGTAGAGATGAAGCTCAAGAAGGCTGGCCTGAACCCCAACCTCGTTGATTCTGAGGATCACATCGAGAGCAACACTGCTAAGGGCTGGCTCACTCAGGCTCAGGCTGACGAGGCTCGCAAGATCATTGCTGATGCAAAGGTCGAGGGTGAGGCTCAGCTGAAGATGCCTA
>DFGG01000109.1:9224-74554 GCA_002371695.1 bacterium UBA3756 | reverse complement strand
AGGGTCGTGTTCAGAAGTTCCTGAAAGAGAACTGCCTGGTAGACCAGGAGTTCCAGTTCGGTGATGGCGACAAGGCTACTGTTGCTCAGTGGCTCGCTAAGCAGGACAAGGATCTGAAGGTCGTTGCTTTCAAGCGCTTCACACTCGTAGCTGACTAATCATTAGTCAAATATAAAAAAGAATCGGCATTGCTTGTGCGGTGCCGATTTTTTTTGTATCTTTGCCTGCAAAGTTTACTATTATGAAGATATTTGCTATTGGCATGAACTATGCCGCACATAACCAGGAACTACATGGAACGCTGAAGCGTCCTGATGAACCTGTGATCTTTACAAAGGCTGACTCAGCGATTCTGAACCAAGGCAGGCCTTTCTTTATACCAGACCACCTGGGTCGCGTCGATTACGAGACAGAGGTGGTAGTGCGCATCTGTCGCTTAGGGAAGAATATCCCAGAGCGGTTTGCTCATCGCTATTATGATGCGCTTACCATCGGCATCGATTTCACGGCACGGGATATCCAGAAGAAAGCTTCGGAGGCAGGTCAGCCTTGGACTATCTGCAAAGGTTTCGATGGCTCTGCTGCTATTGGGGATTGGGTCCCAAAGGAAAAGTTGCTGAAAGATCCAGATAATGTCTGTGAGGAGTCGGGTTTGCAGCGGCTTCATTTCCATCTCGACATCAATGGGAAGACTGTTCAGGAAGGCTGCACGTCAGACATGCTTTATAAGGTAGACGAGATTATAGCCTATATCTCACAGTTCTTTACCTTAAAGACGGGAGATATCCTTTATACTGGCACTCCTGCAGGGGTTGGTCCCGTCCACATCGACGATCATCTGGAAGGATGGCTTGAAGAACGTAAGGTGTTGTCGTTTAATTGTAAGTAACGCAATAAAGCGGCCCTTATTACGTTTATATTTCAGTGAAACGTATTAAAAGGCTAATAATCTGTCTCGTGCTTCTGTCTCTCTGCATCTCTGCAGAGGCACAGGAGTTCTTCAACTTGACCGCAGCGCAAGTCAAGATAGATTCATTGTTGCCAGTCTTCACGTGGCAAAAAGCACTCGGCCCTCATTATGCAGACTCTGTCTATACCGTTAGTATCGAATACCCAGAATTTATCGAGATGAGCAAGGCGGATATCCGTCGATATCAGGATGTTAGCGGCGTGCCATTGTCAGAGTTACCTGTCGTTACACAGCACGTTGGCGTGGCAAGGAAACAGGGCATACTGGATGTGTCATTGGTGCCGTTGGCATTCCGTAATGGGAGGTATTACAAACTTGTCAGTTTTAAGCTGAATGTGCAGGCCACCTCAAAATCATCTCACCGGAGTTCTACTCGAGCCGGGAGTGGTGATGAGCGTTATGCCGCTCATTCAGTACTGAAGGAGGGCGTATGGGCGAAGGTACGTGTCTCGGAGAGTGGCATTTACCAATTGACTGACGCACTACTGAAGAAAGTTGGTTTCTCTGATGCCTCGAAGGTGAAGGTCTATGGGTATGGTGGTGCTTTGCAGCCAGAAAGCCTAACTGGTGATTATCTGAAGGAGACTGATGATCTGCAGGAAGTGCCTGTTTGTCTGGTTAATGGAAAAAGGTTCTTTTATGCGGTTGGCTCAGTCACATGGGAATCACCGGAGGCGGTTACCCGTCAGCGTAATCCTTATTCTAATTATGGCCATTATTTCCTGACAGAAACCGAGGAGCCACCACTCTATATAAGTAAGGATGATTTTCTTGCTACCTATTATCCATTAGCTTCCGACTATCATGTCCTCTATGAAGTAGATGATTATGCGTGGTATCATGGTGGTCGCAACCTCTTCGACAAGACACTCTATAAAGTGGGAACACCACAGATTTATAGACTGCCAGCTAGTGGCACTACTGGTACCTTGTCGGTGGCGCTTACCTATGATGGAAGTTTCGAGGCAACTGTTGCCGTGAATGACTCTGTGGTTGGAACCATATCACGCAATGTATCTTTAGATACTTATACTGAGGCAGCAGAAACAGTAGTTGATTTTCAGCTGCTGAATTGCCTGAAGGCGGAAAACACAATTAAGATTACGCAACTCTCTGGTGCGAATCTGCGCCTGGACTATCTTTCTTTCCGCCTGAATACCCCCAAGCCAATGCCTGATTTGGAGACAGCAAGCTTTCCTGAACCGGAATATCTCTATCATATCACAAATCAGGATTATCATGCAGACGGTCCTGCAGATATGATCATTGTCATCCCAACTTCACAGGTTTTTCTTTCTCAGGCTGAGCGTCTGAAAGCATGGCATGAAGAACATGATGGGCTTCGTGTCAGGATTGTGCCTGCCGATGAACTTTATAACGAGTTTTCCAGTGGCACACCGGACGCAACTGCCTATAAACGCTATCTAAAAATGCTCTACGACCGTGCAGAAACTGAGGCCGATATGCCCCGCTTCTTACTCCTTTTCGGTGATGGGGCGTGGGATAATCGGATGCTAAGTGCTGACTGGAAGGGGTATGACCCTGACGAGTTCTTACTCTGCTATGAAAGCGAGAACTCTTTCAGTCATGTGAACTGTTATGTGAGCGACGATTTCTTCTGCTTGCTTGATGATGAAGAACAGATTCAACAACAGAGTGGTACTATTATAACTTATCAGGGCAAACCAGATGTGGCTGTAGGCCGCTTTCCGGTACGTACTCAGGAGGAAGCGACTATATTGGTGGATAAGACCTTGGACTATGCAGCCAACACGCATGCAGGTGCATGGCAGAATGTTATTTGCATGATGGGTGACGATGGTAATAACAATACTCACATGGCTACGGCTGACAAGGTTGCAACACTTGTGGAGACTGAACATCCTAGCTATCGGATCAATAAGATATACTGGGATGCATACAAACGTGAGTCGTCTGCAACGGGCTATTCCTATCCTGATGTTACGCGTCTGATCAAGCAGCAGATGTCAAATGGCGCTCTGATGATGAATTATTCGGGCCATGGTGCTGCCTATGCCCTCTCACACGAACTTGTCATGAAACTCGACGATTTCTCGTCCTCAGTCTCTGATGCTCTCCCCCTTTGGATAACGGCCTCTTGTGACATCATGCCTTTCGATGGGCAGGAAGACAATATCGGTGAGACTGTTATGCTCAATAAACAGGGTGGTGGCATAGCCTTCTTTGGCACTACCCGTACGGTCTATGCAACCTATAATGAGCAGATGAATCTGACTTTCACCGACTATGTGCTGAGACCGGGCTATGCTATTGGTGAAGCGGTGCGGCAGGCTAAGTGTGATTTGGTGAGTGAGGGCCGTGATACATCACCGAACAAGCTGCAATATACGCTTCTTGGTGATCCTGCACTTTGTCTTGCCTGTCCTCAGTCGGATGTGGTAATTGACAGTATCAATGGTCTGTCTGTTGCAGAGAGTCAGAAGTTGCCCGCTGGCTCGGTGGTCAAGGTTCGTGGACATGTGGAGAATGGGCAACGCCTCTTAAGTGACTATAATGGTGTCGTTACAGCAACTGTGCGTGATGCAGAAGAACTGATCGTCTGTCAGTTGAACGATACGTCTGATGAGGGGGCAGATGAGCCGTTTGTCTATAAAGACCGTACAAAGACGATTTATCAGGGATCTGATCGTATCCGTAATGGGGTGTTCAACCTGACATTTGCCGTTCCTAAGGATATCAGTTACGCGGAAGGAAATGGTATGATGAACCTCTACGCGGTCGATGATGAACGTACAGAGGCAGCACATGGTATGAACGGCAGTTTTGTGCTGAATGGTAATTCGGAGGTCCGCAATGACTCTATCGGTCCGTCTATCTATTGTTATCTTAACACAAAGTCGTTTGTCAATGGTGGCATTGTGAATGCAACGCCCTATTTCCGAGCAGAACTCTATGATGACAGTGGTATTAATGCATCAGGCAGTTCTGTGGGGCATGATTTAGAGTTGATAATTGATGGACTTCTGTCGAAGACCTATAATCTTAATGATGATTTTACTTATGACTTCGGTGACTATCGCAGTGGTTCTGTAGGGTTCACTATACCAGAGCTCTCTATTGGCCAACATAAGCTACTCTTCCGAGCTTGGGATGTGCTTAATAATTCATCTACGTCAGAGTTGTCGTTTAATGTAGCTAGAAATGTCGGTGAGGGTGAAATCAGTGTTATCTGTACGAAGAATCTAGCAACGACCACAACCTCGTTTATCATTACACATGACCGTAGCAATAGTGAAGTGGATCTGACAATTGATCTTTATGATATGTCCGGACGACAGTTGTGGAATACGGTACGTACTGCTGTGCCTACAGAAGGAACGGTTACCGTGGATTGGGATCTGAAAATCGGAGGAGGCTGTCGTCTGCGTACGGGTGTTTATATCTACCGTATCCAACTTTCCGGCAATGGGGGTACAAATGCCTCTTGTGCCAATAAATTGATTATACTTGGCAATAATTAGACCATATAAACGTTATAAGAAATGATGAGTAAGAAAAATCATATATCCCAGATGGCAGTAAGGATGACGGTGATGCTGTTCGTACTTCACTGTTTTTTGGCGACTGTTTCGGCTCAGGATGATAAGACAGTGATGTTCAATCCAGTTGAGCATGCCGTTGTCTCGCAGACCATAGCGCCTGATGCCCGTGGTGCGGGTATGGGTGATGTCGGCGTGGCTACCGATCCTGATGTGAACTCTCAATATTGGAATCCGGCAAAATACCCATTCTGTATCAGCCGCTCAGGGATTGCTCTGAACTATACGCCGTGGCTTCGTCGATTGGTTAATGACATCGATCTGGCTTATCTTGCAGGCTATTATCGGATTGGCGACTACTCTGCAGTCTCCGGTTCGCTTCGCTATTTCTCCCTTGGTGAGGTGTTTGCTGATGATGGAATGTCAGTGAAACCCTATGAGATGTCGCTCGACGTCGCCTATTCACTGATGTTGAGTGAGAAGTTCTCACTGGCAGCAGCTATCCGTTGGATTCATAGTGACTTGCGCTATGACTATAGCGAGGACTCGAAGCCTGCTTCAGCCTTTGCTGCAGATCTGGCCATGTACTATAATAACTATCTGATGATGGGTAGTCGTGAGTGTCAGTTGGGTATTGGCCTGAATCTCTCTAATATCGGTAGTAAAATCTCCTTCTATGGTGATGACGAGAGCCAGTTCCTGCCAGCAAATATGCGCTTAGGTACATCTTTGATGATACCCATTGACGAGTATAACCGTTTTTCAATTGCTGCCGATGCTAATAAGCTGTTGGTACCGACCGTCCCTAAGCAGAAGGAAGGCGAATCAAACAGCGATTATCAGGATCGTGTTCGTCGTGAGTACAGTGATGTGAGTTCTATTAGTGGCATATTCAAGAGCTTTAGTGATGCGCCAGGAGGTTTCAAGGAGGAGTTGGAGGAAATCCAGTGGAGTGTGGGTGCGGAGTATGTCTATCACGATCAGTTCTCGCTGCGTGCAGGTTATCACCATCAGGCAGAGTCAAAAGGTAATCTTAAGTATTTCACGGTCGGTGGTGGTTTCCGCATGAGTGTCTTTTCACTCGATGTGGGCTATGTCATCTCTACAGCCCGAAGCAATCCGCTTGACCAGACATTACGTTTCACCCTTGCCTTCGATATGGATGGTATTAAGGATCTATTTAAAAGGTAAAAAAAGTAAAAAGGTAAAACAATTTAGATATGAAGATTAGGGTAGGGATGGGCTACGATGTCCATCAATTAGTTGAAGGCCGTGATCTTTGGATGGGCGGCATCAAGATTGAACATAGTAAAGGACTGTTGGGCCACAGCGATGCCGACGTGCTGTTGCATGCCATCTGCGACGCCCTGCTCGGAGCCGCCAACATGCGCGATATTGGCTATCACTTTCCTGATACCGCAGCCTTTACTGATGGGATGGATAGTAAGGTGATTCTGAAAAAGACTATTGAACTGATTGCCACTAAGGGTTACCGTTTGGTGAATATCGATGCGACCATCTGTGCCGAACGTCCGAAGATGAATCCCCATATCCCCGCTATGAAAGCCTGTATGGCACAGATTTGCGGTTGTGATGAGGATGATATTTCCATCAAGGCTACCACGACGGAGAAGCTGGGCTTTACAGGTCGTGAAGAAGGCATCTCCGCCTATGCGGTTGCCTTGATAGAGAAAGATTAATTCTGGTATTAGTACATAGGCAGTATCTCTTTTATTTTGTGATTCTTATCCAGTCGGCGTCTATCCAGCCACGGTCGCACTTGGGATTGGTTTCAACGGCTACGAAGCCGAACTTGGCACCAATCCATTTGCCTTCCTTCATCTGGAACTCGTCGCCGCAATCCTGATACTTTTTGCCATCCAGACTCCAGTCGAACGTCATTTTCGAATCATTCACCTTCAGGCGTAAGTAGATATCTTCGTGGATGCCTGGCTTATACTCTGTTTTATCCTCAGCTGTCGGCTTCAGCGTAGCAATGATTCGCTCTGTATGAGAGTTGCCCTTGTCGGCTGCCTTGCAAGTTAATAGTACCAACTGGAATGTTTTTCCCGTCCGGCGCACCATGAGAGCGCTATAGTCGAGCCCCATCATGATGAGTCCCCCCATCTGTCCATCGGCCTTTGAGGTAAATCGCATCTTTGTGGTGACGGTGAAGTGATCGGCAGGTGTTTTCTGCAACAGCATATTGGGTACTTCCCAGTAGTTTTTCCATCCCTCTGATAGTTTATAGGTGTAGATGCGGAAGGTGCCAAAGGCGGTGGGCACACCAAATTTCTCGTCATAATTGCCGTGCCACTGCCACTGCAGACCTACAGTGGGCTTGTTGAACTCGTCGCTCTCAACGGGATTCACGATAGTCGTACTCGATGACTTGGGCTTCCTGTAGGTTGTTAGTGGCTCGCCCTTCTTGCCCATGATGGGCCAGCCTGAAGACCAGTCCACAGGATTCAGATGAACTACGCGACCATAGGCTTCCTTATCTTGAAAATGAAGGAACCAGTCTTCACCGTATTTTGTATGTATCCAGCCGCCCTGATGAGGGCCGTTGATGTTGGTCTTGCCTTGAGCCAATACAATCTTGTGCTCGTAGGGACCGTAGGGCGATTTACTGCGCATAGCCAGCTGAAATCCTGTTGGCACACCGCCGGCCGGACACATGATCCAGTACCAGCCATCGCGTTTGTAGAACTTTGGACCTTCGCAGGTGCGGTTCTCTGTACCGTTGCCGTCGAACACGATAACGGGCTGTCCGATAGCACGTGTACCATCTGCCGACAACTCGCGGACCGTCAGCACCGATGCGAACTTGCTACGCGAGTTAGCCCAGCCGTTTACCAGATAACAACGCCCGTCTTCGTCCCAAAGTGGAGTGGTGTCGATATAGCCCTGTCCCTCAATCACGCAGATGGGGTCTTCCCATTCGCCTGCGGGATCACCGTTCTTGGTCTTCACCATCATCACGCCGAAGTCGGGGTCGCCCCAGTAGATGTAGTATTGTCCGTTGTGGTAGCGGATGCTGGGGGCCCACACGCCATTGCCGTGCTGCGGCTTACTGCCGAAGTGGCGCAGCAGCTCCTTGTTGCTTGTGTAGAGGTTCTTTAGCGCATAGCCCACTATCTGCCAGTTCACCAAGTCTTTGGAATGCAGAATGGGCAGTCCGGGCGTGCAGTGAAAGCTCGATGCTGTCAGGTAGTAGTCGTCGCCGCTGGGCCCTACACACACGTCGGGGTCGGAGTAGTCGGCATTAATCACGGGGTTGGTATAGGTGCCATCACCATTGTCGGGGCACCATACTTGCGAGCGGTATTGTGCTTGTGCCGCCAATGTCAGTGACATGAGAGATAAGCTTAATAGTAGTTTTTTGTTCATGACGTTATTTTTGTTGCTTAGGTATTTACTTGATGCTGACGAGGATCTTTTGCAGGTCGTTGTCGGCGCTTGAGTGACCTACCATTACTTCATACTTTCCAGGTACCACACACGTAGTGTTGGTGCTGGCATCCCAGCCCTCAAAACTGTTGCGGGGCAGTGCTATACTGATGGTTTTTGTCTCGCCTGGAGCCAGCTGTACTTGCTGGTAGGCTCGCAGTGACTTGAGTGGCCCCTCTGTGTCGGCTACACGGCGGATATAGACCTGTACGGTTTCCAGTCCATGACGGTTTCCGGTATTGCTTACTTTCACTTGCAATTTATCATTCTTATAGACAGGTTTTGATATACTGAAGGTGGTATAACTAAGCCCGAAACCGAAGGGGAAAAGCGGTTGCCCTTGGAAATAGCGATAGGTGCGGCCCTTCATGGTATAGTCGAGAAAGTCGGGCAGCTCGTCGGTGCTGCGATAGAAGGTGACAGGTAGTTTACCGCTGGGGTTATACTGTCCGAAGAGCACCTCGGCCAGAGCCGTGCCTCCCTGTTCGCCACCATACCACCACTGCAGGATGGCATCGCACGACTCAAGTTCGGGCACCATGGCGATAGCAGAGCCGGAGCAGTTGACGAAGATGACGTGCTTGCCAGCCTGATGGAGCGTGGCCAACAACTGTCGCTGCACCTGTGGCAGTTCGATGCTGGTGCGGTCGCCTCCCTTGAATCCCGGTTCGTTCACACGCATCTCCTCTCCTTCGAGACTGGGCGAGATACCGCCAACGAATATTACGGTCTCTGCTGGACCTATCTGTGCTAGCAGTTCGGTAGTGGTGGGATTGAGCTTCTTCTTGATGTCGAAGTTCAAGGCACCGTAGCCAGTTTCCTGTACATAGTCGATTTGTATGCGGTAGTGATGCCCCGCTTTGATATCTAGCTGGGGCATGGCTCCTTGAATACGCTGGCGTCCTTTCCAGATGTTCACGAGCGTGTCGCCATTCACGATGAGGCGCAGCTTGTCGTCGCCGCTGATAGCGAAGTGCAGTGTCTCGTCGGTCTGTGCCATAAGGGTAGCATCGAGTCGTGCCGAACAGTTCTCCAGATTTACGCCAGATGCAAAGACCGTGTTCCCACCATTGCTCAGGTTGATGGCCTGACGGGTGTTCTGCACCGTTACAGGAGTGCCTTGCATCTCGGTATTGTTCCAATAGGTAATCTGCATACCGCTATTGCCGAGCGGGTCTTTGAGCAGGCCAAAGCGGCTCTCATAGACCTCGTTGCGTGTGAGGGCACAGCCGGGGATATAGCGTGCCTGAGGCACATAGTGGCGGATGCCGTCGAGGGCGGTGATGGTATGTGTGGGATAGCCTGCATAGTTACCCCACATCATCACCGAGTCATTGGCATTAGGACCCATCACCACCACATTAGTTGTCTCGGTGGCTAGTGGCAGCACACCATTGTTCTTAAGTAGCACAATGCTCTTGCGGGCCATGTCGAGTGCCAGCTGTTTATGCTCAGGAGAGGCAATGGTACTTTCGGGGAGGGCTGTCCAAGGATTCATGGTGTCTGGGTCGAAGTCGCCAAGCTCAAAACGGGCTATGAGCAGTCGGCGCAGACTGCGGTCCAGATCGGCCTCTTTGATATCGCCGCGCCGCACAGCTTCGGGCAGGTGTTTGTATTCTGATCCACACTCCACATCGGTGCCAGCCAGTACTGCTTTTGCTGATGCTTCGGCTCCATCCTCAGCTACATGGTGCCAGCGGGGCAGAAAGTCGCGAATGGCACCGCAGTCGCTGGTGATGAGTCCGTCGAACCCCCATTCGTCACGCAGTATTTGCTGTTCGTAGCGTGTCTGGGCGCAGCAAGCCTGTCCGTCTATGCGCTGGTAGGCGCACATCACCTCGGCCACCTTTCCTTCCTGCACCAGTGCTTTGAAGGCTGGTAGATATGTCTCCCAAAGGTCGCGTTCTGGCAGGTTCTCGATGTTAAACTCATGACGGTTCCATTCCGGGCCGCTGTGTACGGCAAAGTGTTTGGCACAGGCCAGCAACTTGCGATAGGGGCTTACACCCAGGTCTTCGCCGTTGTAGCCCACACCCTGCAGTCCGCGCACCACTGCCAGTCCCATTTTAGCAGTGAGGTAGGGGTCTTCACCATAGGTCTCCTGTCCGCGTCCCCAACGTGGGTCGCGGAAGATGTTGATGTTTGGTGTCCAGAACGACAGACTCTGATAGCGCTTGATGTCGCCCGAACGCTTGGCTTGCTGTGCTTTCACGCGGGCCTCGTCGCTCACGGCGGTGAACACTTGGTGCAGTAGGGCATCGTCCCACGAGGCTGCCATCGCCATAGTGATGGGGAATACGGTGGCAAAGCCATTGCGCCCCACACCATGCAGCGCCTCGTTCCACCATTGGAACTGAGGTATGCCCAGTCGAGGGATGGCAGGCGAGGTGTCCATCATCAGATTGACTTTCTCGTCGATGGTAAGACGCTTCAGCAGGTCGTCGGCACGTTGTGCAGCAGGGAGCTGAGAGTTCTGATAAGGCAATTGTTGAGCGCTAACGGGCAGCATGCCGAGGCTCATTACGAAGAGTGAAATAATCTTTGTTCGCATGAGTTCTTATTGTTTTAAATGCTTATTGAAGAATTCAAGTACACGTTGCTGCGATTTCTTGCCACAGCTATGGGGCATGTCCCAGAGTTCTGTCTCCAACTGCGAGGCAGCTCCCTGACTCTCCCATGTGGTATGCATCGTGCGGAAAGCCTTTTCTACGCCAGCCACAGGGAATAGTTTGTCCTGCGTGCCATTGATGAATAGCATCGCCTTGGGACAGGCTATGCTGGCTATGTGCGGATAGTCCAACCAGCGGCGCAGTCCTGGCAGACAGTTGGCAAAACCGCCGTTCTCCGTGCGGTTGTATTTGAATCCCATCTGCTCGTCGGCAGTTACCATCCAGCACACGGCAGCACCCGCCTTGATGCGGTCCGAGAGTGCTGCCAGCATCCAGGTTCGGTAAGCGCCCATCGACCAACCTGTGCAGCCGATGTTGTTGGCATCCACTTCGGGCATTTGTGCCAAATACTCAGTTCCGGCGATATCGTCATAGGTCATATAGGCCGAGAGATTGATGCCGTACATCATCATGTTGCCGGCTATCATATCATAGAGATTACGTTTCATGCCTTCTTTCAGTCCACGCTCACCCCACATCGGGGCATCGGCAGAGAAAACTACGTAGCCTTGTTTGGCTAGATAGTCGCCGAAGAACTGCCCGTCGTAGCCTTTTGACCAGTCGATAGCATCTTTAATGACGATGGAATCCTCACAGGCTAGCGGATAAATACACTTCTCCTTGCCGATAAAGAAATGACCGCCGTGGTCGTGAAGCATATTGACAGCGGGAAATGGCCCCTTGCCATCGGGGATGAGTACGTAGGCAGGAACCGTATAGTAACGGCTCAGACGAATCTCTATTTTACGGGCCTTGTAGCCATCGCGCTGCTCCTCAAAAAGAATTTTGGCTTCGTAGCCATGCTCTGGGGCAGGGGGCGGTGTTAGCATACAGTCGAACACTTTCTGTCTTGCAGCCGCCTTCCAAGCATTGAAATCTTTGATGTCACTGTTGCCCCAGGCCAGCGGGTAGTCAAGGTCAGCAATCAATGAATCGGCATAGACCGGCAGGTTGCGCATGAACTCATATTTCTCGCGCTGCTGGGCACTGGTGGTGCTGAGGCCAAAGACGGCACATATTACCAAGATTATTGCTCTCATATTCATTCTTTATTTGATTTGTCGCGATTGATTTTGTAAGAGACTGTCACCTTCGCTTTCTTGCTTTTACCTGAAAGGATAGTAGGTGAGGCCGATGGTCAGCGCTCGGTTTTTATATGATTGCATCATATAGAGAGTTGAAGCATCAGGCTGCCCGGCTATATCGTGGAAGTCTGCAAATACATTGCAGCGTCTTCCTAAGTCCTTGTTCACTTTTACAGAAGCATAGAGGTGGGCATGATCTTCAGTCATCTTTCTTTTGCTGTTGAAGAGCAATACAGACGACAGTCTGAAACCCTTGCCCAAAAGTAGGGTAGGGGCGCATTTCAGGGTGAAGTAGTTGTCATAGACCGATTCTAATAGTTCATAATGATGGTGGTAGGCATTTACACCTCCTGTTATTCTGAGAGGACCCTTGTTCCAGGTGACAGTTGTCCCTAAACCTATCAGCGACTCATCTGCCAAAGGCATATCTGTTAATAGTGTGTGTGTCGCACTGCAAGTTGCCACAATCTGTTCTGCTTGATAGGTATAGCGCAACTCAGACCGCCAGGCGAGGCGAGTCTTCTGGTCGGTATTGTATCGTGTGGGTCCCTCTTCCTGATAGTCAATGAAGATATTGACGGAAGGGTTGAAATACGAACGGTTGAAAATGCCTTGTACGAAGTGGTGCCCTTTCTTATATCCTGCACTGGCAAAGAATGCATGGTCGCTGCGATTGTATGACCAAAGGCTCTCGCCTTCCTTTTCATATGGCTTATTCCAGAACGTGTTGTTTCTGAAACGGTCACCAAGAGTGATAATCCATGGGCCCTTCTTGTAGTCAAACTGCACATACAAGTCGTTATTGAGATATTGTTCGCGGTTAATGTCTTGATACCAGACGTTTGAATAGCCGCCCTCGTAGCCTGCTGTCATCCAAAGTGTCTGATTAAAGAACGGAATACTACATTCCGCAATCCACCAAGGCCATGCATTTCGCCCTTTAACATCCCCTAAGGTGCTGTTTGTATAGTTCATGCCAGCCTCGAAATAAAGGCCAGCTTCCTGTTCGTTGAGAGTACGCTCGTAGGTGGCGACAAGCTCGCCCCACCGTTGTCTTGAGAGCATATCATCTGTACTCCCATTATTGTGCAGACGGTCATTCTGTTCACCATAGCCTTGTGAAAGCTTAAACTTCAACAGATCTTTCTCTGTTAGCTGCCAGTCCATGAAGACCATCGCGTTTTCTATACCGTTACGCGAGGTGATTCCTGTTTCTGATGTATTGGCCTTCCCATATTGTAAGTTAGTCTGAGCAAAAGTACGTAAGGTGAAGTTTTCGCTTTTGCTAGTGATATCGGCATAAGCCTTACCGTTGCCGTAAGTGCTGCCATTCAGGGCTAACTTGCCATAAAGATCCTTGCTTTCTTCCTTAAACTGTAGGTCGATACTGCCAGAGGTACCATCCATCGCATTATTGACGGCACCGTAAGTGCAGACGATAACCTGCTGGAGGTCACAAGCCTTGATACCTTCTAACATGGGCTCAAAATCGACACTGAGCATGATGTCGTCAACTGACAAGACATAGTCGGCTGTGAGCTTTTGGCCATCGTCGGAGATAAGCTCTGGGCACATGTGAAGCACATCCATCAGTGTCATCTCACTGTCTGGATTCAGTTTCTCTACATTGATGATGTATTTATTGCCTTCGTGCTCTATGATTTCGTCCTGAGCGCTCATTTTGCTGATGCAACTGCCGAGTATTGCGATCAGAAACATGATGAAAAGTCTTGTTTTTGTCATTATATCAGTAATTTGGGTGCAAAGTTAATCATTTTTTTCCAATTAAAAGAAAGATGCCGCGACTCTCGCGAGCCTCGGCATCAAAAAAAGCCTATGTTTAACTAAAAATCCTTTTCTCTAAAAGAAATTTTCAGCTCACAAGAGCTAAAAATTTGAAAGTTTAAAAGGGAGCTTCGCAGCGACCTCCTGTTATCCTACAGTTGAAAACTTTCTTTTACCAATAACTAAAAACCTAAAACTATAAATATTACTACTAACCTAAAACAATCTATTAACCTTTTGACACTGCAAAGGTACGACGAAAAATTGCTTTTTGCAAGACTTATGATATATTTCGTGCATAAATACCCATCATTCTTGATGTAAATCAAGTGGTGTGTGCGCAAACAACAAATAAAAATGCTTTTTTACCCGAATTTTTTTGTTTTTCGGCTAACTTGCTGTATCTTTGCAATATGAGAGTACTGATAGTCAATACAAGTGAGCGGACAGGGGGCGCTGCCGTTGCGGCTAATCGTCTGATGAAGGCACTTAATAATAATGGTGTCAAGGCAAAAATGCTGGTTCGCGACAAAGAGACCGATTCGCTGACGGTTGTTGGTCTGCCGGAGTCTGTATGGCATAGATGGCATTTTCTCTGGGAGCGATTTGTTATCTTTTGCAAGCTCCATTTTAACCGTAGGCATCTTTTTGATATTGACATTGCCAATACAGGCACGGATATTACCCGGCTACGAGAATTCCAGGAGGCAGATGTCATACATTTGCACTGGATCAATCAGGGCATGCTCTCATTGGGTGACATCCGACGGATTCTCCAGAGTGGAAAACCGGTCATCTGGACGATGCATGATATCTGGCCGGCTACAGCCATCTGCCATGTTACGTTGGGCTGTCGCAATTTCCTAAGCCAATGTCATAACTGTTGGCTGCTACCTTCCGGTGGTTCGGCAAAAGACTTTTCAACTCGTATTTGGCAGAAGAAACTTCAGATGCTCAGTGATGAGACTATCTATTTCGTGGCTTGCAGTCGTTGGCTTGAGTTGGAGGCAAAGAGGAGTGCACTGCTGAAAGGGCAGAAGATAACCAATATACCTAATCCGATAGATACCCATATATATAAAAGAGGTGATAAGCAGGAAGCCAGGAAACGACTGGGACTGCCGCTTGATAAGAAGCTGATTCTTTTTGCCTCTCAGCGGGTTACCAATGAGAATAAAGGCATGAGCTATTTGATGGAGGCCTGCCGTCTGTTGACCGATATTCCCCAATTGGGCGTGGTTATCCTTGGAGGGCATGCCGAAGAAGTTGTCCCCCAACTGCCGTTGGAGGCTTTTCCTTTGGGCTATGTGAATGATGAGCAGCGTATCGTTGATGTCTATCAAGCAAGTGATGTTTTTGTACTACCTTCACTCTCGGAGAATCTGCCCAATACCATCATGGAGGCGATGGCATGTGGTGTGCCTTGTGTAGGTTTTAAGGTAGGGGGCATATCAGAGGAGATTGACCACCGTCGAAATGGCTATGTTGCAGAATACCGTAGTGCCGAAGACCTGGCTCAGGGTATCCGCTGGATCTTGACTGAGGCCGACTATGCGTCACTGAGCCAAAATGCCGTTCATAAGGTTGCTCAGCGTTATTCACAGCAAAGTGTCGCTATGCAATATCTCGATGTCTATCATCAGGCTCAGGCTTTCAAGCACTACAAATTATGATTAGGATCACTTATATTACTATTACATACAATGCTGAGGCCGTGTTGAAGCGTACACTCGATAGTGTACTCTGCCAAGACTACCCTAAGATCAGTCATTTTATCATAGATGGAGCCTCTACGGATGGTACGATGGCAATTATTGATGACTATGTCAGGCGTTCCAATGAGGCAGACAATGGCCATCGTGTCCAGGTGACTTCTGAACCCGATAAGGGCATCTATGACGCGATGAACAAGGGGTTACGCTCGATTGACGGTAGTTATGTATGTTTCCTCAATGCTGGTGATTTCCTACCGGCCCCTGATATCGTCAGTAGGATTGTTGAACAGATCAGTGAGAAGGATTCCCCTGCCGTACTCTATGGTGATACGGATATTGTTGACAGCGAAGGGCGTTTCCTGCATCATCGTCGTCTGTCACCGCCCGAACATCTTACGTGGAAGTCGTTCCGTCAGGGAATGCTTGTCTGTCATCAGGCCTTCTATGCACGTACAGACTTTGCCATAGCTACACCCTACGACATGCAGTATCGTTACTCTGCCGATGTCGATTGGTGTATCCGCGTGATGAAGGCTGCAGCCAAGGAACGAGTACCGCTATTGAATTTAAAGATGGTCGTGGTCAATTATACAGAAGAGGGACAAACAACGCTCCATCACCGTGAGTCGCTCTGGGAGCGCTATCATGTGATGGAGCATCATTACGGGCGCATTCAGACGTTTTTGCTACATTGCTGGTTCGTCGTCCGCGCTGTGTTCAATTAACTATAATTATTTAAGTACGAATTTGCACAATGTGCGGGTTCGTTCACGTTCGGAAGGATCTGAGCGCACTCAATTCTTCTCTCACTTCATCACGAACTTTTTCCCGTTGACGATATAGATGCCGCTCTTCAAAGGACTTTTGGTCGTACCTACCTTACGTCCCTGAAGGTCGAAGACGGCATATTCAGTATTTTGGTCAGTTACGTCTATGTTGCGGATAGCCGTAGGTGTCACCGTAGCTTTCAAACCCTCGTTACCAAAGTAGTAGCCGCCATTGGTGAATTTCAAGTTTTCAGTCTGCACGCCTCCACCGCTAAATATGATGAAGTCGGGATTGACTGCGCCAGACACTTTCCACTTCCACACGCTGTTACCATTGTCGGCTGTGCCTAGTTTGGTGGCTGTCACGCCGGGCCAGCTTGTGCCAAGATAGTCCTCGCCCTTGCCACCGTTCATCCAGGCCCATACAAATATCTGGCTGCCCCATGATACAGGTGCTTCGAAGAATGAACATCTCTCGCCCTCTTCCATCGTGCAGAATGCAGGCACACCTGCATATTTGCCGTCCTCTTCTTCCTCAGTATTTATCTCTGGATATTTGATGTTGGCAGGGTCGATACCGCTGACGTAATAGACGTAGTGATAACCGCTGATAGCTTTTTTCCAATCACCATCAGGCGTATAGCCTGCGGCCTTTGTGCCCACTACAGCGAGCAGTTTGCCTTTGGTGCCTGTTGTCTCCACAGCATAGTAGTCTTTGTTCGATGCCACATTTGTCGTAGCACTCGTATTGGTGATACCCACAGCCTTGCGCACGGTTATCATATTGGCAATTTCCTGCCTATAAGCTTTCCAGTGGGTCAGGAACACACAAGGAGTGCCGGGCATAGCCAGCATATAGGCGTTTGCTGCCAATGTGTCTTTTTTGATAGGGTCCTGATCAGCTTTGGCACGTTTCTCAGTATCATGGTTCTCAACAAAGGTCACAGCATACTGACGATAGCTACCATCTTGGTAGTTCTTGCTAACTAATGGCCAATTACCATCATTCTGTTTGTCCAGATAGGTCCAGTCGCCTCTATTAATGGCGTTGCGAACCGTATAGCGGAACTGGAAATCAAAGGCTGTACTGGTCTTTCCTGTACCGTCAATCCAGTTCTTGATGGTATTGCTGCTATCCCAGCACTCACCTACAGAGAACTGAGGTTTCGAGTCTTCATTATACATCTTGGTATACGAAGCACTATAGCCTTTCACCATATCATAGCGGAATCCCGTATAGCCCAGGTCGTTAAGTAGGAAATTCAGATAAGCCTTCACGATGGTCTGCACGTTCTCGCTCTTATGGTCTAGGTCGCGCATACCATCCCATTTCTCACCAGTGTCCTTATTCTTACTTAACTGATAGCCTTTTCCTGCCGCTTCATCGTCGGAACAGACATCTTCGGAGGTCATGCGATAGGTTACGTCCTTATAGGTCTCTTCTGGGAATTCCACCCAGTTTTTAAGTTCCTTGCGATGGTTTATCACCACGTCAGCGATGGTTCCGATGCCTTTTTCCTTGAAGGTCTTGATCATGGAGCGCAGATCTTCTTCAGTGCCGAAAGAACTGTTATAATTCTCAAACCAATAAAGATCATCGTAGCCCATTGACATACCGCCGCAGTTGCCGCTCTGTGGAATCCATACCAGATCGAACACCTTCGAGAGATCATCAGCTTGTTTCTCCAAACGTGTCCACTGGGTGTCGGCAAAAGAGTCCCAATAGAATCCCTGAAGCATCACACCATTATAATCTTTTGGCCAACCCTGAGCCATTGAGACTATTGATACGAGTGACAGGATAAGTGTTGAGTAGAGTTTTCTCATACGCTTTTAGTTTTTTTGATTGTTGTTTTTTGGTGCAAAGATAAGAAAAAAGCCGCTTGGTTGTTCCCAAGTGGCTAAAAAACTGTTAGTTGCATTGCGCAAACGGTTGCACGCTTGCATGTAAACCACTCACGGTTTTCGGACGAATCGACTGAATTCTTTCATGGCTGGGAGTGTTTTGCCTGTGTGATTGTCGAAAAGCCCACGGTTCAGCCAGCCCTTTGTCACCTCATTGCCGAAGCCATTTTCCTCAGGGAACCACCAGAAGAGTCCTGTCACATTGTGGTGTTTGTTTAATTCCGTCACAAGTTCGCGGGTGAACTGAGTCTGCCCCTCCACGCTGATAGGATAGAACTCCGCATATTGGTCGCCCTTGGCCCAAGGGTCGCGCTCATGACTATAATAGGCGGCGGTTTCCACAATCATCACGGGCTTTTCAGGGAAGAGCCAGTTTAGCTTGTCGAGCGTATGACCGAGATTGGGGATGGTGCCTTGCCACATGGGGTAGTAACTGAGTCCGATGATATCGTAATCAACCTGACGGTATCGAAGCTGTTGGTAATAGTTTCGGGTGATATTCCAGTCGCCAGTCTTTTCCGTATGGATAATAATCTGTGATTTCGGACATATCTCACGACATGCCTTACAACCAGCCTTGAGGAAGTTACATAAGATATCAAACCCCTCACTGCCTGATGGGTCAATCTTGCCTGTCGGCCAGAGCATGCCGTTGGTTATCTCATTGCCTACCTGTATCATCTCTGGCACGATGCCAGCTCGTTTCATCGCTTGTAGCGAAGCACGAGTGTAGGCATAGACACTGTCGGCAAGCTGTTGCTTGTTGCAGCCTTCCCAGCGTTTTGGCGTGAACTGCTTGCCAGGATCAGCCCAGGTGTCGCTGTAGTGGAAATCGAGCATCACCTGCATACCGGTTTTCTTGATCTGCTGGCATAGACCTATGACATAATTCAGATCTTGGCAGACTCCTTCGCCCTTATGTCCTTCAGGTGCATTCTGCGGGTCCACGAAGAGCCGGACGCGAATCATGTTCCATCCCTGTTGCTTGACAAATGGCAGAAATTTGATCTTGTGACCATTAAAATCTTTATAGACCGTTCCTTTTTCCTGATACGACGGTAGCAGGGAAGCATCTCCGCCAAGATACTTCTTGGTTTGTGCATTGGCAGTAAATGCCATTACCGCCAATAACATCATTAAGCATTTTCTGTTAGACATATGTTTGATCTTTGTAATAACGCTGCAAAAATACAAATAATACTTTAGATATGCAAGGATTCTATATGTAAAGACCTTTGTGAGGTGACACTTTGCAAAAAAGTTACACTAAGTATCACTATTTTGAAATTTGTCAACATATAGAGACAAATCATATACCATTTTCTCGGATTAATAGACATAGGGAGCGCAATAAAGGTTGCAGGCTTTGGCATAAAGAGTTATCTGCTAAAAAAGTAAAACAAGTTGTTTTGGTATGAAGGAAAGTGCCTCTATACACTGAATAAGTGCCACTTTACACAGCAAAACAAGTTGTTTTGCCATTACAAAATAGTAGTGACACTTCAAGAAAAAGTATCACTATATCTAACACGCTTATTATCTGTTAGTTAAGTTGAATAGTGATACTTTGTACTAAAATTGAAACTTTCTTTAGAATCAATTATCAGTGTCCATTCTTCAAATTGACATGAAAACTGATTATTTTTGAAGAATATTTACTCTTTAAGTCTAGCAACATAAAGTACTTTGGGCAAAGTCAATTGATACCTGTCCTGTAAGTCTTCTTGCATGGGGACATACCGTAAAGGAACACAAATTTCCTGAGTCACCCAAGTTACCATGCAGAATTTCCTGCTTATAAGGATTTCAATCGAGTCAACCTCTCTGAAATGTTAAAACCGCCGAAGTTAGGAAATAAAAATTTCTATATAATTTTTTGCTATGAATTAAAAGGCGGACCGTTTTGATAATCCGCCCGCCTCATTTTAGTTTAAGAAAAGATAGGTTTCTCTTTAATATGCTAAGATCAGATACTGGAATGGAGACAGTTCGAAGTTGGCTTCCAGTTTGATGTGCTGACCAGTAACCTCATCATCAGTCTCATGTCCAACCCAGTTCTCTGGCACTTTGATGGTCTTGGGTTCATTCCTCACATTGGCGAGCACCAGGAAGCGTTCAGCAGCATCAGTCTTCTCAAACACAAGCACATCCTTGTCAGGATAAGCTGTCATCTTGCCTTTGCGTAATGCAGGATGCTCGTTGTATAGCTTGATTAGCGTTTGGTATTCCTTGTAGATCTCGGGCTTGGCGGTCCAGTCTACGGGTACGAACTTGAAGAAATTGATGGGCTCGGGGTAGCCTACCTCCTGAGAACTGTAGATGAGGGCCCCACCATGGGGGAAGATGGTGGCTACATAGGCAGCCATTGCACCACGGTCGTTGGTGAACTCTTGACAGGGTGTGGCCTCGGTGGAGTGGTCGTGGTTGGTTGTGAAACGCATCTTGACCTTGCCTGCAGGCAGACTGTCGTATTCAGCTTTATCAGCCTTGATGAGGTCGGAAACGGGAGCCCCCTTCCATACCTTCACCAGTTCGTCCTTATAGTCCCAGCCATAGTTCATGTCGAAGCCGCCAACGGTGAAGTTGTCTGAACGCTTACCCTCGGCCAGCATCACAATCTGGCGGTTGCCGGCAGCAGTGCGTAGTTCATTGATGGCATCCTTCCAGAAGTCGGCAGGCACACCGTCGGCCACATCGCAGCGGAAACCGTCGATGCCTACCTCAACGATCCAGAACTTCATGGCGTCAATCATAGCTGCGCGCATGTCCTTATTATCATAGTTCAGGTCAGCCACGTCGTACCAGTCCCAGGGGCGTGGATGGATGATGGTATCAGTCTTCTCGTCGTGAGTGTACCAGTCTGGATGCTCTTTCACCCAGGGATGATCCCAGGCCGTGTGGTTAGCCACCCAGTCTAGAATGATACCCATGCCGTGCTCGTGACAGACCTTTGCAAGGTTCTTGAAATCGTCAATGGTACCAAACTCAGGGGCGATGGCCTTGTAGTCGCTGATGCAGTAGGGGGAGTTCTTGCCTTTCTCGATACCGATGGGGTAGATGGGCATCACCCACATCACGTTGACGCCAAGGTCGCGGATGGAATCGATACGGGCTGCTACGGCATTCAATGAATGGTCAGGTGCAAACACACGAGGGTTCACCTGATACATAGCAATGTCTGCTACTGCAGGCATCTCGAATGCCGTCTGTTTCGTTTCTTTTGCAGGCTTGCAGGAGATCACAGCTGCCGCAATGCTGATGCATAAAAGGAGTTTCTTCATAATGCGGGAAATATAGGGTTGAAATAAAATCAGGCGGACCGTTGCGATAAGCGATCCGCCTGATGGATGATTGAAAGTGCTTATTTCTTTTCGAGCTTGCAATAAGCCTTAGAGTCGCAGAATGCGAAGAGCTGGATGAAGTAGGTGCCAGCCTCAGCAATCTTCAAGTTCGAGCCACCCTGAGTCAGATTGTCTGTTGTACCACCCCAATTGATAGCCCAGTCGTCGTTCGCACGGAACTTCAACTCGTCGGCTGCCAGTTCGATGGTTGCCTCCCAGGCACCTGTTTTGGGGTTGTAGGCCATATCCGTGTCATCACTCCAGCCACCTGATTGTGCAGGACCTACGATGCCAATCGTGGTAATTGGTGTGAGAGTATAGGTGAGAGCTCCAAGATCGACATTGACCTTATAGTAGCCTGCTGCTGCATTGAGGTTTCCAGCCTGCTCAGCGAGTGTGCCCTCGCCGCCGGCACCGATACCCCAGTCAGGAGCATTCCAGTTGTCCTCGCCGCTACGGAACTTGAATTCACCGTCGAGATACATGTAACCTGTGTACAGACCGTCGCCAGCAGGGCCGTAGAGCGGAGCAGCGGGGCTACCCCAACCATTGCCGTTACCTGCCTGCCAGATGTACTCGGCGAAGTTCAGTGGTGTGATGGTATAAGTCATCTCGGCCATGTTGATCTGGAAGCGGAAGAACTTAGCCTTGCCGTCGACGCAGAATGAGTGGTCGCCACCGAGGTTGTAACGACGGTCGATACCGCCGCTCAGGTCAGTGCTCTCTACGGTTGTACCGTACAGCTGTGTCCAATCGCCGGCAGCAACTGCATCAATAGCATCCTTATCACCGAAAGCGAACCACATGTCGCCCTCGCCACCATTGCCCTCGAAGACATAGGTGAAGATAGGATCGGCAAATACGTCAGCGCTGCTGTGAGAGAACTGCATGGTCATGGCTGACTCTGCGCTCCACTCACCAGGACCACCGATGAGGTAGTAGGCATCAGCAATGCTTACGGGCTCTACCTTGAAGGTGTAGCTCATCATATCGATGGTTACCTTGATCTTCTTGGCTCCGGCAGGTACGCAGAACGAGTTGTCGGCACCCAGGTTGTAACGGTAGTCGAGACGACCTTCCTTAGCCTGGCTGTCACCGCCTACGATACCGAACAGTTTGGTCCAGTCACCGGCTCCGATAGCGTCGCAAGCCTCGTCGTCACCGATAGCAAACCAGGTGTCACCCTCGGCAGCAGCATCGAATACAACCGTGAAGATAGGATCCTCGTAGACATCGGCACCACTGTGGTTGAACTTGATGGGCTTCTCAGCAGCCGAGCCAGCCCAGTCGTTAGGACCGCCAATGATATAATATGCCGGAGAAATCTGTACCTTGTTCAGCGGAGTGAACTGCACTTTGCTCTCAGCATAGTAGTTCTCACCGGGCTTGCCTACGATAGCATCAGATGTACCTCCAGTAACGGTATAGAGAACCGTGCGGATATACAGGTCGGTGGTTGCCGGATTGCGGGTAATCTCATTGAAATAGCTGTCTTGCAATAGATTAGGGTTGACACTAATCTCGTTAGAACCGTCAAGGCTATTGGCATTCAGCATAATCGAGCTTGAGAAGTCGGCATCCTTAGAGAACTCCACTTGAGCCTTTAGGATGGTATTGGCTGGCATAGCGCCTTCTTTCACAGTTGCAGTACCGATGGGAATAGCCTTTGTGGTGCCGGCAGCTTCATCAATATAATCTGCAAGGTTGATGGAAGTGGGCGTCGTATTAGCCACAGTGACATCGCTAGCCTGAAGCAGGCTTTCTTGCGCATTGGTCTGCGGGCTGAAGATGGTCTCGAAGTCCTGGTTGCAGGATACGAGTCCAGTGCTGAGCAGAGCCATGATATATAAACTAACTTTTTTCATCTTCTTTTTCATTTGATTATACGATCATTCTATTACGGATGAATTAATTGAGAAGCTCGAACTTAACGGTGTTCTTATTCATGTCAACAGTAAGCTCCATCTTTCCGCCAGGGAACCCATTGATTGTCCAAGAACCCTTACCGGTCATACCCTTGCCGCTATATACATTATTGGTTAGGGTAATCTCTGTAGCTACGTCATCAACCTGGAATCCGTAGGAATCGCCACCGTCCCAACCAGTAAGCTTCGCATAGAAGCGGAAGGTCAGATCACCTTCTGGCATTTCAACAATACCATTATAGACTTTGCTTCCAATTTCGGTTTCCGTGATGTACCATCCACCGTCGATCAGCGTCTGCTTGTTGCCAGAAGAAGGCTCGGGCCAGCCACAGCAAGATCCGATGACGTAGAGTGTGCCCTTGGTCGGGATGTTACAATAGGCAGCCATATGCTTGAAGCTGACAGTGTTCGAGGTGATGCTGGTTCCCTCAACCTCCTGTGAGGTCGTGGTCTGGATATTTGCTGTGACACGCATGATAACCTCGCGGAACCCCTTATCTACATAGTCATCCTCGGTTTTGAAGCCGTCGAGTTTGCAGAGGATCTTTGCGATATCTTCGCCACTGAGGTTCACATTGCATGAGGTGAAGCTTGACTCCAGAAATTCACCCCATTTTTCAGTACCATTCTCTTTCAGACCTACTTGAACCTTATAGTTTACTACAGTATTAACGCCGTAGTCGGGTTGGCTCCAAGTCAGATTGACAGTATTCTCTGGAGAAAGCTGGATATACTGATCTGCCACAGCCGATGTGTTCACCACAAAAGTCTTAGCGGTGTGATTCGGGCCGAGCTTGGGATTGTCGTCGCGGTCAGAATCGCATGCCGCAAACAGCATGGCAAAAACAGCGAACAACACGCTACTCTTGAAATATTTTGTTTTCATATCACTTATCTTTTTTTATTATCTGCTAAAAGAATTAATAGCCTGAATTCTGAATCAGGTTGGTGTTCGAAATAACATCGCTTGAAGCCAGTGGGAACAGATTATACTTGTTATCTACTGCATGAGGAGTACCAACGTTGCTGTTCATACCCTTATGTGACCACAGATAATCGCCAGTGGTAAGCAATCCGAAGCGTACAAGGTCGCTACGACGGTGACACTCCCAAGCCAATTCACGGGCACGCTCGTTGATGATATCATTCTTGTTGGGGCTTGCAATTGGAGCAACGCCTGCACGCTCACGGATAGCGTTGAACTTTTCAACACCACCGCAGCTGACACCACCAAGAACCTCGCACTCAGCCATCATCAGATAGACGTCACCCAGACGGAAGACGGGGAAGTCGGTGTCGGGGAAAGAGTTTGCATCGGGCAGAACGCTACGGTCGGCCTTCAAGTTGGTGAACTTAGTAAATGCATAACCACTGAAGAAGTCGCTAATATCCACGATTTCCTTAGACTGGCCATTGGTGAAGAATGTACCACGCTGGTCACCTTCCTCAAACTTATCGACGAATTGTGGTGTTACGCGAATACCGCCCCAACCGTTTCCGCCAAGTCCATAATCTGCGTATGACATGTTACCGCCCACCTCGGCGTTGATGATATAGGTCGTACCACCGTATGCCTGAGTGTTGATATGGTCCTGATATACGCTGAAGATAATCTCATGGCCTACGCCCAGCATCTGGTCGTTGTCGGCGCAGAAGAGCTTCCAATAGTCGTTTGCACTCTCCAGCTTGTAGCCCAAGTCGATAATCTTTTGGCAGTACTCTGCACATTTCTGGTAGTTTTCTGAACCTGTATAAATCTTGGCATTCAGATAAAGCTTTGCAAGAATCATATAGCACAGACCCTTTCCAGCGCGATATTTCTCAGGATTAGCGGGCAGGATTTCAGCCGCCCCTTCCATGTCCTTTACCATCCAGGTGAACAGTTCTGCACGACTTATCTGCTGAGGGTTATCACCTCCTACTGAAGAGTTCTCATCTGTAAAAGGTACGTTGCCGAAAAGGTCTATGGCATGCAAATAACTTAGTCCGCGAATGGCACGAGCCTCAGCGCGATACTGTTGCATAAGCGCGTCATTGCTGCCTGACTTGTCAATCTGGCGGATAACCTCATTACAGATTGAGATCTGATAGAATATGCGGCTGTAACAAGCACTTACGAACACGTCGCTTGAGGTCCACTGCAGTCCGTGAAGATCCTTCAGTGTCTGGTCGTTCCAACCGATAACAGCCTCGTCTGTGGGTAGCTCCTGCAAGTTGAACAGGGCACGCAGATACTGGCCAAAACCGCCGTCAATACCTTCGATATCAGGGCTTCCGCTATCGCCGTCGGGCGAGCTTACCGAAAGACCTGAGTAGCATTTTGCCAACATTTGGTTGTATGCCTCAGTACCTGTGAGTACGTTCTCCGGCGTGTCGAGATTGGGGTCGATGGGGGTGACATTGAGGTCGCCCGTACATGCTGTCAGCGACACGGCGGTAGCAAAGGCAAAACTATAAATTCCGTTTTTCTTTATGTTGAATTTCATATTCTTGTCCTCCTATTTGTTAAAAGTTAAAGCTTGCACCTACGATAAAGTTGCGTGAGCGGGGATACATGTTGTTGTCGATACCACCAGCAACCTCAGGATCAACACCGTCATAGTTGGTGATGGTGAAGACATTCTGGGCGGTAAAGTTAACACGTACCCAAGGTGCAATGTTGTATGCCAGTGTCACCTTGTCTAGTTTCAGGAATGAAGCGTTCTGAACATAGTAGTCGCTCTTATACTGTGCCTGTGAGAAGTTGCTGTAAGGAGCAGTTGCCACACGGTTGCAGATAAAGTTGTTGGTCCACATGTCGGCCTTCATCTCTGTATTTGATGCCACATTGTTATATACATAGTTGCCAAGACTTGAACGGAATGATGCAGAGAGTGTCCACTTCTTGTAGCTAAGCTCAGTGTTCAGTCCGATATTCACGTCTGCATCGGGTTTGTAGTAAACATAGCGGTCGTCATCGGTAATCTGTCCGTCGTGGTTACGATCCACATAGACACCCTCAAGAGGTTTGCCATTCTCGTCGTAAACCTGCTGGAATACGAAGAAAGAGTTGATGGGGTTTCCTACCTGCTGTATTTGGATCATGTTACCTACACCACCTGAGATACCACCCGTCTCAACACCCAGATAGCTGGGATCGTCACTGGCAGTCAGTTTGGTAATCTTATTCTTGTTGTATGCAATGTTTACACCGATTTCCCAGCGCAGATTCTTCTTCTCGATGGGCACTACGTTCAGTGCACCCTCAATACCCTTATTCTCCATATCGCCAACGTTCATCAGCAGATAGTTGGTAAGGTTTGTACCAGCTGCCACAGGAACCTTGTTGAGCAGGTCCTTTGTCGTGCGCTTGTAAATATCAATGCTACCATTGATGCGGTTGCGTGCGAAACCAAAGTCCAAACCGATGTTATAGGTTGAGGTCTCCTCCCACTTGATCTGAGCGGCATAGCCCTTCGGGGTGATTGGGGTAATGACAGTGTTGCCAAACTGATAGAGAGAACCTGCCTGATTAGTGTGATAAGTCGGGATTGAGGGATAGTCACCTTGGTTGATATTCTGCTGACCAGTGATACCATAACCCAGACGGAGCTTCAAGTTAGAAAGCCAATCCACATTCTTCATGAATGGCTCTTCGCTGATACGCCATGCCAGAGCTGCTGATGGGAACAGACCCCACTTGTTGTTTTGGAAACGTGATGTACCGTCATCACGAAGTGTGAAGGTAAGGAGGTAGCGGTCCATTAAAGTGTAGTTCAAACGTCCGTAGAATGATACGAGGTAGCTTTCCGTCTTGAAGAGCGGGGTTGTAGAGAACTCCTTACCGCTACCGTCATTGGCTACTTTATAGTCGGTCGTTTTGTTGAAGAAGTGCTGCCAGCTGTAACCGGCCAGTACGTCAAAACGGCTGTAGATCTCCTTCAGTTCTCTTGCGTATGCCAGATAGAACTCCAAGGTCTGGTCACGGCGCATCTGAGTGTATTTCTCCCAAAGACCAGATCCGTTTTCGGTCTTGTTGTGATAGGAAATCTCGCTTCCCTTATCAGTAACATTCCAGCCAGAGGTCGTTGAGATATCGAGACCCAGGTTCAGGTTGGCACGCAGGCCATCAAGGAACTTGAACTTATAGTCGAACTGAGCGTTACCCACGAAACGGCGGACGTATGAATCCTTGTTCTGCTCGTAAAGCATTGCCACAGGGTTCAGTGTTGACATCGTGTTAGGTGCACCATTGCTCTCCCAGCGGAAATAGCTGCCGTCAGCCTTGTTTACTGGCTGCAGAGGGTTGTACTGTACAGCTGCGCCAATCGCACCTTCATCGGCAAAAGAGTTGTGAGAGAATACGCCCTTACCATTCAGGTTGATGGTCAGACGATCGTCAAGCAAAGTCGGCGTAAGGTTGAATCCTACAGTGGTACGATTCATGTTAGAGGTCTTCAAGTTACCTTCGTTGTTCAGGAATCCTGCACTTACACGGTATGGCATTTTGAAGTTGCCCCCCTTTGAAACATAGCCACCAGTAACGCTGGCGTTGATTTCCTCAGCAAAAGTGCTGTGGTAGATCTCGTCCTGCCAGTTGGTATTAGCATTACCCAGGGCAGCAACAGCATCGGCGTTATCGCCATAGTTTGCCATAAAGAAATCGCGGAATGCACCAGCATCCAATACGTCAACTTTCTTGGCAACGGTCTTGAAAGTACCACTCATATCCACATTAATGCGAGGCTTGGCCCCTGCCTTACCTTTTTTAGTGGTAATCAAGATCACACCATTAGAAGCACGGCTACCATAGATGGCAGTGGCAGATGCATCTTTCAGAATTGAGAAACTCTCGATGTCATTTGGGTTAATGGTATTTAGCACGTCACCACCAGAAATACCTGTGGAGCTAATGGGCAGACCGTCAATAACAATCAGAGGGTCGTTAGAAGCTGAAAGTGACGAACCGCCGCGGATGCGGATTGTTGATCCTGCACCAGGAGCACCACCGTTGGTGGTAATCTGCACACCTGGCGTCTTACCTTGTAACAGATCGGCTGGCGATGTGGCTAAACCCTTGTTCAACTGGTCGGCTTCAACCGACATGACCGAACCGGTTGCATCGCTCTTTCGAACGGTTCCATAACCGATAACCACAACGTCCTGCAGAACCTGTGCGTCATCCTGCAACGTTACCACGAGGTTGGGGGCTGCCTTGACCGTCTGGTTCTGGTAGCCGACGTACGAAATGGTAATGTTTGCACCCTGATTAGCTTTCAGCACGAAGTTACCGTCGAAATCAGATACGGTGGCCGTCTGTGTACCGTCCACACGTACAGTTGCGCCGATAATGGGTTCGCCTGTAGCATCTTTCACATGGCCTTTTACCTCAATCTGGGCAAAGGCACCTACCGATAGGAATAAGCCTAGCAAAAGGCCTAGCATCCTTAGCGGGATTTGAATGTTTACCTGCTTCATCATTACGTTTAAATTAGAGTTAATTTTGTATATGTTATATTGTTTGTCAGCTATTTAGGCTCTCGTTTTCGTTGCAAAGATAGTGCAGATTTCGATACGTTGTACTTTTTTTGCATTAAATTACACAATTCTGCCGTGCAAACGTTTGCATTGACATATATCAATAATAATAGGTGGGAATATTTGTATATCTAAAGGTTTTTTGTATCTTTGCATCACCGATAGTTAAAAGCTGATGGACGAGAAAGCACCAATGACAATGAAGGATATCGCTCGGGAGTTCGGAATTTCTGTAGCGACGGTGTCTCGTGCCCTTAAGGATTCGCCTCGTATCAGCGAGGAGCGACGACGGGCCATCCAGCAGTATGCCCGTGAGCATAACTTCTTCCCAAATGCCATTGGAGAGGCGCTCCGCCATAGTCGGGTGATGCCCCAGCGCGTCATCGGTGTCATCGTGCCCGAGTTTACGCATTACTATTTCTCGTCTATCCTGACGGGTATCGAGGAGGCGGCGGCAGCGCGTGGCTACCGTATCATGGTGGCACTCAGTGGTGAACAGTATGAGCGGGAGGCTCGCATCTGTGAAAACTTCCACCGTTATAAGGTGTGCGGCGTCATCGTCTCTCAGGCTAAGGACACGAAGAACTACGACCACTATCAGAAATTACTCGATGCCGGAATCCCCATGGTGTTCTACGACCGTATCTGTACGGGTGTGAACGCCAGTCGTGTGGTGGTGGATGACTATATGGGCGCCTATAATGCCGTGACACATCTGATTGAGACCGGTTGCAGGCGGATAGCCTTCTACGGCAGTCCGATGCAGCTCGAGATCTCGAAGAATCGCTATAATGGCTATAAGGATGCCCTTCTGAAGCATGGCATGAAAATCGATGAGTCTATTATCGGTGTCTGCGATAACCGGGCTGATGCGGAAGTGATCACGCCAAAACTGATGGCACTCGACAATCCGCCCGATGCTTTCTTCGCCGTCAACGATGATACGGCCATCGGCATCCTCTACACCGTGAAGCATGCCGGCTATCGGGTGCCTGAAGACATCTCCATCTGTGGCTTTACCAATGGACAGCGGGCCGTGGCCTGTGACCCGATGCTTACTACTGTGGAGCAGCGTGGTCATCGGGTGGGTGAGGAAGCTGCCGAAATCTTGATGGACAAGGTGGAAGGGCTGGCTCCTATGGAGAAGGTTGAAAAGCGTGTAGTCCGTACCCGTCTGATTATCCGTGGTACAACTCGATAAGTATAAATTTGGTAAAACTTAACAGAAAAGTATATGAAGCAAAAACCAGATCTCTCCTTTTGGAAGTTATGGAACCTGAGTTTCGGGTTCTTCGGCGTACAGATAGCCTATGCCTTACAGAGTGCAAATATCTCGCGTATATTCCGCACACTGGGTGCTGATCCTCACTCTCTGAGCTTCTTCTGGATATTGCCCCCGTTGATGGGTATCCTGGTACAGCCAATTGTAGGTACACTAAGTGATAAGACTTGGACCCGCTTCGGTCGTCGCGTACCTTATTTATTTATAGGAGCTGCTGTGGCTGTGGCTGTGATGTGCTTGTTGCCCAATGCCGGCTCATTCGGAATGGCGGTGGGTGCAGCCCTGATTTTCGGACTGGTGGCCCTGATGTTGCTCGATACGAGTATTAACATGGCTATGCAGCCCTTCAAGATGTTGGTGGGCGATATGGTCAACGAGAAGCAGAAAGCCAAAGCCTACTCTATTCAGTCGTTCCTCTGTAATGCAGGTTCGGTGGTAGGTTTCCTTTTCCCCTTTGTGTTCACTTGGATCGGACTGAAGAACGTGGCCCCAGAGGGTGTAGTGCCTGATTCAGTTATCTGGTCGTTCTATTGTGGTGCGGCCATCCTCATCCTTTGTGTACTCTACACCACCATGAAGGTTAAAGAGTGGAATCCGCAGGAATACAAGGAATACAATCCCGTTTCGGAAGAAAAAGAAGACTCTGCCAATTGGATCAGCCTGCTAAAGAATGCGCCTTCCACATTCTGGAAGGTCGGCTTGGTGCAGTTCTTCTGTTGGGCTGGTATGCTTTATATGTGGACTTATGTGGTGGATGCTGTGTCAGAAACCGTCTGGGGCACCATCGATCCTACTACAGATGCCTATCAGGAGGCAGCCAACTGGACGGGTGTGCTGTATGCCATCCAGGCTATGGGTTCTGTTGCTTGGGCTGCGATGCTGCCACGCTTTAGCAATACGAAGTTGGCTTACAGCGTCAGTCTGATACTGGGAGGCCTGGGATTCCTGCTCATTCCGTTTATCCCCGATATGTACGGGCAGATTGTACCCTTCCTGCTCATTGGCTGCGGTTGGGCAGCGATGTTAGCCATGCCCTTTACGTTTGTCACGAATGCCCTGCAGGGCTACGGACACATGGGGGCCTACCTTGGTCTGTTTAATGGTACTATCTGTGTACCCCAGATTGTGGCTGCTATCTGTGGCGGTACCATCCTCTCGCTGGTGGGTCACCATCAATCTACAATGATGATCGTTGCTGGTGTCAGTTTCCTGATCGGTGCAGCGTGTGTTTTCGTCATCAATACCAAGAAATAAGTAGAGGGGCAGAGCATCATTCTGCCCCTTTTTTGCACCAAACTACTAACTATTTATATATAATATGTTAAAATTATCATGAATTATTGATTTTGTGCCTATATTATTTGGCGAATTAATTAAAAAACCTTATCTTTGTGGCCGTAAAAGTGTAATTTCTACAATTAATATAACTAATTAACAATTTTCTAACCTAAAAAACGAATTGCATTATGAAGATTAAAAGATCATTCATTGCGTTTGTTGGTATGATTGGACTACTGGCCAGTCTGGCATCTTGCTCGGATTGGGGACAGATGGACCCGGCAGCGGGAACAGATGTTTATCCGACCCGTGAGAAGTTGTCAACTCTCAATTTCAATGAGAGTACTTCGCTTGAAGAACTGGGTTATGTACAATCCTACTCGGCAACAGCGGCAGAGGTCGTTTATGATGACTTCCTCTACAGTCAGGTTCTGCATTTAGGCGGAGGTACTATGACTTTGCTAAGTCCTTTTACCGATGTTAAACTGCAGAAGGGTGCAGGATTTACTTTCTGGCTTCAAACGCCAGAGGGAGTTGCTGACGCTACAGTATTAAGCGTCGGTGGTGCGGAATTGAAACTGAAGGGTAGTCCTGCAGGTTCAACCGATGTGACGACCGATGGAGAGTGGCACTTTGTTGCTTTCCAGGTCTGGGCTAACAATTTCCAGTTGTATGTCGATGGAGAGGCAGTTGGTACTACCGCTGCAGAGAATGCTGCTATTATCGAGGCTATCGATAAGAGTGAGACCATTACGCTCTCTGCCACAGATGACATCTTTGTGGATGACATTACCTTCATCCGTAACCAGATGAACGAGAAGGATTATGCTCGTCCTGAGATTAAGAAGGGTAATGTGCCTGTTCCAGCTCCGGTTTATGTCGCAACCTTCGAGACAGACCTGAGTGACGCGGAGATCGTAGGTGCAGGTTCTTTGACTAAGGATGGCGATCCATTCTTTGGCACGGTGTTCCAGAATGTGGGTGGTGCACTCCGCTCCAATTACCTGAAGCTCCCTGCTGATGCACTTTCACACTCTGCTGAGTCACAAGAGATGACTATTGGTTTCTGGGTAAACGCTGCAAATGCAGGTGGTTTGAACGACTATACGTATGCGCCGTTCTTTACTGCTTATGCTGCAGCTCCTAATCCTACCAATGGTGCGCCGATGATGGCACTCCAGAGCCGTGGTAATGTTCAGGTGAACAATAATGGTTGGTGTGATTTCACCAGTGCACAGAATGTAGAGGGCAAGAACAATATCTATCATTCAAATGCTTGGGAGGCTTCTAGCCCTGACTTCAATTTTGTGGATAACTGGCTGTCAGATAACAAGTGGCACTATTATTGCGTAACCTTCAAGGCCAATGAAGTGACACAGTACATGGATGGTGAGATTACCAACCAGTGGATACTTGATTCAAGTGCTGACGGACAGAATATTACTGGTCTCTTCAACAATGGTGCCGACTTAAGCTACATCTGTGTCGGTGGTAACCAGGCTTGGGACTGGGGTGATAACGATGGCGGATTTGCCTTCGATGACATTGCTATCTGGGATAAGGCGCTTGCACAGGCTCAGGTACAGCAGATTCTCGTCAACAAAGCCGGAGGCGGTGGCGGTGGAGATACTGGCAGCAAGGAGTACGTCGTTGTTGGTAGCACAGCTTGTGATGCTGGCTTCTGGACTGTGTTCTCCGAGCCCGTCATGCAGTTGAAAGATGGTGAGACCGCTCATTTCGGCTTCATCAACCATACCGCTGGTGGTAATAACTGGGAGAACTGGGTACTGATTTGTACCAATAATGGTGGTCCTAGCACAGGTGGTGACAGTGAGTACTTTGTGCTTCGTGCCGATGCTTGGGCATGGGGACAGGGCTTCGAATCGCCAGGCAATATGACCAGTGACTACAATTGGGATACCTTCAAGGCAGATATGAATGGTGCCTACGTAGATCTGTCTGCCACCAGGAAGGGTGGAACAATCACCGTAACAGCCGTAACAACAACTGCTAGTGGTACAACATACAATATGCAGTTTGTCTATGAGGGCGCTACGGCTGAGACCTGCGGTCTGTATTTCACTTTGGAGAAGGCTTATCTGGAACTTGATCCGGAGGAATGTTTCGTAGGTAAGCAGTATGAACCTGGTACCTTCGTTGGTAAGGTTGATAATACTTCTGGCTTCTGGCAGGAGTTCACCGATGTGTTCGGTTTCAAGGAAGGTCCAAAGAATGCTAATCCATTTGTGTTCCACTTCATTAACCATAATAAGGGTGCAGGTTCTAACTGGGAGAACTGGGTGTTCATCTGCACTAACAATGGTGGTGCAAGTACCGGTGGTGACAGCGAGAACTTCGTTCTTCGCGCTGATGCATGGGGCTGGGGCTCTAAGTGGGATATCGAAGGTAACCATACACTGAACCAGTCGTTCGTATGGGATACCTATCCCGCCGACATGAACGGTGCTGAGTGCTGGGTTGGCGTATCGCATGAAGGCTCGACAGTCAGAGTCTCTGCTCCGCAGAAGAAGGCTAACGGCGAGTTCTTCCCCGAATACTCGGCGGAGGTTGGCAGTATCGAGGGTCAGATTGGTTGTTACTTCACACTTGAGGGATGCCATCTTGAGATGCTGGATGCGGCTTACTATCCATATTTCGATAAAATCGGAAAAAAAGCTAATTAAAAACCTAGAAGGATATGAACAATAAGATATTCAGATTTTTCCTGTTCGCAGGGTTGATGCTCCTCTCTTTAGGAGCATCCGCCCAGAGCAAGGTTACCGGTAAGGTAGTCGATTCACACGGTGAGGAAGTCATCGGTGCAACGGTTACCGAAGTTGGCACAAAGAATGCGACTGTGACTGATTTCGAAGGTAACTATTCTATTACGGTAGGTGCCAATGCCACCCTGCATATCTCTTATATCGGTTATAAGGATGTGGATGTGAAGGTGAATGGCCGTTCCGTAGTTAACGTGACAATGTCCGACGATGAGACTGCCCTTGAGGAAGTCGTGGTCGTAGGTTATGGTCAGCAGAAGAAGGAGAGTGTGATCGGTGCTATCTCTCAGGTGTCGAGCAAGGATCTGCTCTCTACGCCTGCAGCCAACGTCTCTCAAGCCATCGCTGGTAAGATTCCTGGCGTGGTGACCTCTCAGGCTTCTGGTGCTCCTGGTGCCGATGATGCCAAGATTTACATCCGTGGTCGTGCTACCTTCGCTGGTGATGCTCAGCCGCTGATCCTTGTGGATGGTGTCGAGCGTTCATTCTCTCAGATTGCACCTGACGATATCGAGACGATCTCCGTGCTGAAGGATGCTTCTGCTACGGCTGTTTACGGTGTGCGTGGTGCTAACGGTGTAATGCTGATCACCACTAAGCGCGGTAAGGAGCAGAAACCGGTTGTCAGCCTGACGGCTAACTTCCAGTTCCAGAGCCCGACTCGTAAGAATACTTACCTGAACTCTTACGAAACCGTGAAGTTGTTGAATGAGGCTTATGCTAACGATGGTCTCGGTGAGGCTTACAGCCAGCACGATGTGGATATGTTCCAGAAGAGCGTGAATGGTCAGCTGTCTGGTGCAGATGCCTATCTTTATCCGAATGTCGATTGGTACGATGAGGTGCTGAAGAGTTATGCCCCTGCACAGCGCTATAATGCCAGTGTTCGTGGTGGTACCAAGCGTATGCGCTACTATGCTTCTTTGGAGTACTATAATCAAAAGTCATTGCTCAAGAACCTGAGTTCCGACCCTTATGGCAACTCTTCGAGCATGGGCTATAACCGTTATGCTTTCCGTGCCAATGCCGACTTCTTCCTGACGAAGGATATCACATTCTCGGTGAACTTCGGTACTCGTTTTGAGGAACGTCGTGGCCCGAATGCTTCTGAGACTGAGATTTACTATGAGTTGAATCATGAGCCAGGCTGGATCTATCCTGTTTCCTATCAGATTCCAAATGGTGAGACCACTAAGACACTGTGGGGTGGTAATGCGCAGTATCAGAATAACATCGTAGGTCGCTTGACGGATGGTGGTTACTATAAGGGTAACAACACTATCAATGAGACCAACTTCATCGTTGATTATAAGATGGACTGGCTCACCAAGGGTCTCTCTGCCAAGGCCATGGTATCGTTCGACTATGAGAACTACCACCGCGACCGTTTCACACGCGGCTTCGCTACCTATGAGCCGGTAGACCGTGCCAACTACAATGATTCGAACTATCAATTGATGGATTCCTATCATAAGTACAATACCGACACTAACATGACCAATGCTTTTGATACGAGCGACAACAGTGCCGATAAGTATGCTATCTACAAGCTTTATATGGAAGCACAGTTGAACTACGCACGTGTATTTAATGATGTACACGACGTGACAGCCATGGTGCTCTACATGCAGAATGACTACCGTAATAATGCAGCTCTGCCAATGCGTTATCAGGGTATCGTTGGTCGTGTGACCTACGGCTACGACGAGCGTTACTATGCGGAGTTCAATGCTGGTTACAACGGTTCTGAGAACTTTGTCAGCGGCAAGCGCTTCGGTTTCTTCCCTGCTTTCTCACTCGGTTGGCGTATCACCAACGAGAAGTTCATGGAGTCAACCAAGAACTGGCTTACCAATCTGAAACTACGCGCCAGCTATGGACAGGTAGGTAACGATGTCTATCAGGTGAATGGCGTTCGTCAGCGCTTCCTCTATGAACAGAAATGGACTCAGCAGGCTAACGACTACTATTTCGGTACAACTGGACAAACGGGTATCTACGAGCAGCAGTATCCTAACTACGGCGTGACTTGGGAGCGTGCTCACAAGTACAATGCTGGTCTGGAGTTCAATCTCTGGAACAACCTGCTCTCCGGTAACTTCGACTTCTTCTATGAGAAGCGTAACGACATTCTGACAGAGTATCTCACTCGTCCGCAGTGGGTCGGTGTAACGATGGCTGCTGCCAACCTTGGTGAAACCAAGAACTCTGGTATTGAGATAGAACTTCATCACCGTAACTCTATCGGTAAGGACTTCAACTATAACGTAGGCTTTACCTTCTCTCATGCCAAGAACGAGATTGTTGCGATGGACGAGCCTGCTCTGAAGACGGGTTATCGTAAGCGTGAGGGTCATGCCATTGGCCAGTACTTCGGACTGATTGCCGACGGTTTTGTAACACAGGCTGATATCGATGGCGGTAACCTGCCGAAATCAACCTTCGCTATGCAGGATCTGAAGCCTGGTGACTTGAAGTACCGCGACATGAATGGTGACGGCTTCATCGACGACCGTGATGAGACCTTCATCGGCTATAGCGATGTGCCAGAGAACACTTATGCACTGACACTCGGTGCTGACTATAAGGGCTGGGGTTTCAGCGTAATGTTCCAAGGTGTGGACCACGTAAGCCGCTATTATGATGCTGAGGCTATGTATGCCTTCATCAACGGTGGTAAGGTCAAGGAGCACCATCTGGATCGTTGGAACCCGGCTGTCAGCGAGGCCGAGAACCTGGCCAATGCCAGCTATCCGCTGCTTCACTATGCCAACTACGGTGATCACAACCAGCGCCTGAACTCCTTCTTCTTACAGAATGGTGCCTTCCTGCGTCTGAAGAACATCGAGCTGAGCTACACACTTCCCGAGAACTGGATCAAGCATATCGGAATGTCTCAGTGCCGTCTCTATGTGAATGCGAACAACTTGATTACCTGGGATCACCTCGACGACTTGGTTGACCCTGAGAGTAATGGTTCTAACATGTATCCGATCTGCAAGACTGTCAACTTCGGTCTGAACGTGACATTCTAAACAGAGTAACCATTTAAAGATTTGAAACAATGAAGAAATCTATTATATTTGCATCATTGGCACTGGCCACTGCTCTGACTGGATTCACTTCTTGCGGCGACTTCCTCGACAAGGAGCCGAGTAACGACCTGTCGAAGGAGAAGACTTTCAGCGGATGGGTGAATGCGCAGCAGTTCCACTATGACACCTACAACTTCTTGCTTCATGGTGCCCTGCGTGTGAATAATTCTTGGCTCGATGCTGCCACCGACCTGGCAGAGTGTGCTATTCCTACTGGTGGTACACGTACCACATTCAATATTGGTAATTATTATGGTGGTGGCGGTGCTGCTGAGTTCACTTCTGTATGGGAGAGCCGTTACCGTGGCATCCGTAAGTGTAATATGACACTGGCCGAGGTTGATAAGGTGGCTAAACCTGCTGATGAGACTGAAGAGCTGTTTGCTTCTGAAAAAGCTCAGGTGAAAGGCGAGGCTCGCTTCTTCCGTGCATGGTTCTACTGGGAGCTCTTCCTCCGCTACGGAACTGTGCCCATCGTCAAGGAAGTACTTGATCCCGACGGTGACCTGCTGTCTGGTTACACCACACGTCCTACCACGAAAGAGTACATCGACTTCATCCTGACAGAGTTGAATGAGTGCGGCTCTGGTATGCTGAGCATCGAGGAGTCGAAGAAGTCTGCTCGTGCCGGTCGTCTGAACCCAGCCGTTCCTGCAGCTTTGAAGAGCCGTATCCTGCTTTATCTGGCCAGCCCACGCTACGCTGCAGAGAGTGGTGTGACATGGCAGCAAGCTGTTGATGCTGCTAAGGCGTTCATCGATACCTATGGTGGTGATTACAAGCTTTATAGCGAAGCTGCCAACACACCTGCGCAGAACTATTACTACGCAATCATCCGTACACCGTACTCTGGTGACAATACTGAGACGATTTTCTATCGTAACGACCCGACTATCGGATGGGGTGGTATCAGTAATGATACACCTATCGGTGAAGGTGGTAACGGTGGTAACTGTCCGAGCCAGAATCTCGTAGATATGTACGATATGATTGATGGAACCTCACCGTTCCAGAACTATGATGTAACGGGTGCACCTGTTTATTCAGGAATGGCTCCGGCTGTTAATCCCGCCAGTGGCTATAGCGATGCTGCCATGTGGGCTAACCGTGATCCGCGCTTGGCTGCTACCGTTCTCTATCAGGGACAGGAGTGGAACGGACGTGCTATCGATGTCGTTCTGGGTCATGCAGACAACATGGTGGGTAATGCCAATGCAACACCTACTGGTTACTACATGAGGAAGTATATTCCTGAGACCATCCTTTCGTCGAATCATGGTGGTACGGCCTATCGTCTGTGGACCATCATCCGCTACGCTGAGATCCTGCTGAACTATGCAGAAGCCCTCAACGAAGTTGATTTCGCAGCCAATAAGACCACAATCTGTTCAATTCTCGATCAGATTCGCCATCGTGCAGGCATCACAGGCAATGTGATCAGCCGTAGTGATTTGAACTCTCAGGAAGCTATGCGTAACTTCATCCATAAGGAGCGCACCGTAGAGTTAGCTTTCGAGGAGCATCGTCCTTGGGACGTCCGTCGCTGGAACTGCGCAGAGCAGGCACTGGCCCGTCCTATCTATGGTGTCAACGTCGCTGCCGACGGTACCATCACTCGTAAGGTGGCCCAGCAGCGTGTCTTCGACAAGCGGATGTACCTCTATCCGATTCCCGAGGGTGAATACTGGAAGACAAATATTCAGCAGAATCCAGGTTGGTAATCTCTAAAACGAATTTCACATTATGAACAAGAGTATATATAACATATCAAGATGTCTGCTTGCCGTAGCATTGACGGGTCTCTCCCTCACTGCTGCTGCCCAGAACAACGGCCAGATCAAGGGTCGTGTGCTGAATGCAGACGGAGAACCTGTTGTCGGTGCCGTGGTGAACGTGGCTGAGGACAACAAGATCGTGCTGACCGATGAGAACGGTTATTTCACACTGTCAGGCTATAAGGCCGACGACGATGTGTGTGCCGCTGCTCTCGGTTATGAGAATGCTGTTGTGAAGATGGATCCTAACGCCTCTGAGTTCGTCATCACACTGGAGTATGCCCTCCAGCCGATGGATAAGGAGATGCCTATTGCCTTCGCAACCAAGAAAGAGAAGTATATGACGGAGAGTCGCTCGGTGGTATCTGGTACCGATCTGCAGCGCTATCCTGTGACTGTGCTCCAGAATGCCTTCAGTTCTACGCTGCCGGGCGTCGAGACCTACGAGTGGTCTTCAGAGCCGGGATGGACAGAGACACAGATGTACATCCGTGGTATCCGTACCATGAACAGCAGTGCCCGTAATCCGCTGATCATCGTCGATAACGTGGAGCGCGACCTCTCCTTCCTCGATGCCTTCCCCATTGAGAACATCACCGTGCTGAAGGATGCAGCTGCTACCGCTATCTACGGTATGCGTGGTGCCAATGGTGCCATCCTCGTTACTACCAAGCGTGGTGAGAAGGGTAAGACCAAGATTGACTTTACCCAAGAGGTTGGTTTCCAGATGCTGACTGATAAGATGGAGAACCAGAACGCCTATAACATGGCGCTGACTCAGAATCGTGTGCGCTATCTGAATGGGCAGGATCCTCTGTGGACCGAGGAACAGATTGAGAAGTACCGTCGCGTGAGCAATGGCGAGACACTTGAGGGCATCGACCAGTACAAGTACTTCAACACCAACTGGTTTGAACAGCTCTATCGTGAGGCTGCACCTGTGCTGAAGACCAACTTGCAGATCTCAGGTGGTAACGATATTGCCCGTTACTATGTCAGCTTCTCCTACCTCCGTCAGGAAGGTATGTGGAACAAGACTGCTACGAGCCGTAACGATCACTTCTCTACCGACCATACGCTGAATCGCTGGAACCTGCGTTCTAACATCGATATCAACGTCAGCAAGTACCTGAAGGTTGGTCTCGACCTCGGTGGACGTATTGATAACATCCAGCAGTCGCTGACCTCCGTGTTCGACCTCACCACCTTTGGCGCCGTTGAGGCAACGCCGATGGCTCCGGTATATTGCCCGAATGGAGAAGTCTATTCTACAGGTGCTTACTCTGGCTCTGCCCGTAACCCAATCCAGCAGATGGCTTCCGGTGGTCTGAACAGAACCCGCCGTCGTAACCTCTATTCAACGTTGAACGTAACAGGTGACCTGCAGAACATCACTCCGGGTTTGAAGGCTAACCTCTTGGTTTCGTTTGATGCTTTCGACGTATTCAGCTCTACGCAGACTAATACGTACGATGCTTACACTTACGACTATACAAACCCTGATGTTCAGAACGTAGAGGACTTCACTTATACACGTACGAACTCTTACGTGGAGCTGAGCAATCCGACCGCTCGTGAGCGTGCCAACAGCTACAACCTGAACTTCAACGTAGGTTTCTCTTATGATCGTACCTTCGGTAAGCACCATGTCGATGCACGTGCCTTCATGCGTGGCTATCGTAACCGTGTGAACACGCTTGACTCTGAGAACCACCAGCCTGCTATGCTGTCATCACGTCGTAACCTTTCTTGGAACGGCTATCTGAACTATGTCTTCGACGATCGCTATATCGTGAATGGTAGCATCTCTTACATGGGTAATGATAACTATGCCCCCGAGGATCGCTGGGATACGTTCTATGGCTTCGGACTCGGCTGGATCCTGAGCAACGAGAAGTTCTTGAAGGCCGACTGGCTGAACCTTGCTAAGATTCGTGCCAGCTATGGCCGCACTGGTCAGAGTGAGACAACGGGTGCCGATACCGGCCGTTATCCCTATCAGTCAACCTTCGGCTCTGCTACAGGTTATTCATTCGGTACCAATGCTACGGGTGTAGGCGGTATGGCTGAGACCCTGGCTGGTAACACCAATAACAAGTGGGAAATTTCACGGATGGTTAACGTCGGTGCTGACTGGCGCCTCTGGAATGGTAAGCTCTATGGTTCGTTCGACTACTTCAAGGAGTGGCGTTCAGACATCCTGATTACACGTAATACCATCCCGACAGGTATCGGTATCGCAGTGGCTGCCGACTCATACGGTAAGGTTGAGTCTTGGGGTATCGAGGCTGTCCTCGGTCACCAGAACAAGATTGGCGACTTCAAGTACAACATTGAGGGTAGCATCTCTTGGAACACCAACCGCATCACCGAGATGGACGAGCTTGAGCCAAACGTAGAGTGGCAGCGCAAGACCGGTAAGCGTATCTTCGAGCAGACCTCTGTACAGGATCTGTACGAGAGACCGTTCAACGGTACCGTCGGTGGCTGGAACCAGTACAAGTTCGTGCAGTGGGCTTCTGATCCCGCCAAGATTGCCACCTCACAGCAGGATGCCATCGATCACCCCGAGAAGTATCCTTACCACTCTGCTTCCAATGGTGCACAGCCCCTTGGTACTGCTGTCTTCGAGGACCTCAACGGTGACCGTTTGATTGATAACCGTGATATGGTTCCTACCGGCTACACCATTATCCCTGAAATCACGCCGAGTATCTCTATCAGCGCAGAGTACAAGGGCTTCGACCTGAAGGTCGTCGGAACAGCCTACCTGAACCGTTCGGTCTTTGTATCTCCCGCCGCCTCCTTCTCTGGCTGGTCTAACATGTCAACCCACGAGGGTGTGAACTTCTGGGGTTACTACACCGACGATCCTAACGATCCGAGCAACGTCAACGCAAAGTATCCGCGTCCGGTATGGGGTGGTTACAATGCCATCGACTCTGACCGTGGTACAGGTACCTATCAGAACGATATTTGGATCATGAACGGTAACTATTTCTCACTGCGTAATGTAGAGTTTGGCTATAACCTACCTGCCAAGCTGATTGCCAAGGCCCGTATGACCAAGTGCCGTATCTATGTCTCTGGCTACAACCTGAAGACCTGGAGTGTATTGCCCGATGGCATGGACCCCGAGAAGCCGATGAGCTACTGCTGGTGGTATCCGAAGACCCGTATCTTCAATATTGGTGTAAACATTGGATTCTAAACAAGGAACGAATATGAAAAAGAATATCATTATATCTGCAATGGTGTTTGCCCTGGCTGGAGCCACAACCTCCTGCTCAGACTTCCTCGACAAAGAGGTTGACCTCACGCAGCAGGCTGACAATGTGTTCAGTGATTACGACAACACACGCGGCTTCCTGGCAAATATTTATACTTATCTGCCTGATGCCTTCCACGGCTATACCGACGGACAGTATCTGGGTGCCTCCAAGGATGCAATGACCGACAACGCTGTATCCTATTGGGACGTACACTACTATCATCAGGTACACAATGATGCCTTTGATGCTACTAACCACCAGTTCGCTAACTATTATTACGGACTGGACACCAGGGGTATCCGTGCTTGCAACCAGTTCATTAAGAACGCGCGTACTGATGTGATCGGTAATGCTGCTAAGAGTGGTGATGACAACAAACTTGGCGACCGCTGGATTGCTGAGGCTCGTGCCATCCGTGCACTCCTCACCTTCGATATGGCCTGCTGGTTTGGTCCGACACCGATCTTCGTGAATGAGGACGGAAGTCCTTACATCATGAATACCAGTGACCCGATGCCAGCACGTAGCTCTTTCAACCAGGTGGTTGACTGGGTGGTCTCTGAGTGTGACGACATCAAGGGCAGCCTGCCTTTCCGCTATGCCAACGAGGATGAGAACTGGGGCCGCATCAACGGTGCCGCTGTACTCGCCCTGAAGAGCCGTGCGCTGCTCTACAAGGCATCGCCGCTGAACAACCCCAACAACGACCAGAGCTATTATCAGGCTGCTGCCGCTGCTGCTGAGGAGTTCTTCACAGCAAACAACGCCCTTGGTGCCCGTGCCTATAAACTCTATAGCAATGGCAATCCCAATAGCGATTATTATGACTGTTTCGTGTCGAACCCTGTGTTGAATCCTGAGTACATCCTCTCTCGCTCAGTATGGATTACCGACGCTATTGAGTGGGCCTGCTCACCTTGTGGCTACGGTGGTACGAACAAGGCCTATGGCCGTACTAACCCAACGCAGAATCTGGTGGACGCCTACGAGGTGGTGAAGAATGGTCAGTGGTACACCATCGACGACAGCAATTCTGGCTATAACGATCAGAAGCCTTATGAGAACCGTGACCCACGTCTGGAGCAGACTATCCTGCACCACGGTTCTATCTGGGGTGACCCTGTCAATGGTGAGGACCGTCCTGTCGATGTTCATCCTGAAGGTATGGGTATCAACGACTACATGGACACGCACGGTGGTACCGTAACAGGTTACTATCCTAAGAAGTTCGTCAACAATATGTCGTTCAAGAGCCCGACATCTTATCGCCACGCTTGTCCAATCTTCCGTTATGGTGAGATCTTGCTGAATGCTGCTGAAGCTTATGCTGGTGCCGGTAATGCATCGAAGGCGATGGAGTATGTCAATCAGGTTCGTGCTCGTGTCGGCATGCCTGCCTATACAGGTCTCTCTGGTGAGAAACTGATGGAACGCATCCAGAATGAGCGTCGTATCGAACTCGTATTTGAGGATCACCGTTACTTCGACGAGCGTCGCTGGAAGCTGTTCGAGGGTCAGACTGCATCGAGTGAGAAGAATCTGCCTTATTACAAGCAGGTATATAACCTCTATGGTGTGGATCCGAGTGACGTGCCCAATAAGGACGGAAGTTTCAATGGTTCTTATAGTTATCGTAATAGTGCTAAGGATCCTGTTCGTGCGTTCAACTCTCCGAAGAACTACTACTTCCCGATTCCTGACAATGAGGTGAAGGCCACTGGCTGGGCTCAGAATCCGGGATGGGAGCTCTCTGCTGCCAAGAAGAGCGATGACAGTCCTGCCGCTACAGAGTAATCTCATAGCATGCAAATCTTTCAAAGGGGTGGACCAATACGGTTCACCCCTTTAATTTGCCTTAAGTTTTCTTGCAGGTATCAGAGAAAAATGCTATCTTTGCAGGCAGATCGAGATATTTACGAACAGAACTTAAAATTATAGATCATGAAGAAACTTCTTACCTCCTTGCTGTTGTGTGCGGCCTTATCCATGCAGGCTGCCGAGAATGTGTGGTGCATGGTGACCTCCGACGGCAGACAGATAGCGTTGAGCCGCATCAGTTTCCTGCTGATTTCCGACCAGTCGGATGCATTCAGCATCGTGTGCAACGATGGTGAGGTGGTCTATCAGGTGACAAGTGTCAGCTTCGCGCAGGGCGACCCGACAGGCATCTCATCGGCTACGGCGGAGGCCCGGGAGTCGTTGCAGCTGAACGTGGCTTCTGCCTCCTTGCAGCTCAGAGGCTGTCAGGCCGGCACCGCTGTCACGATCTATGATGTGAGTGGCAAGACGGTTCGCCAGGAGGTGTTGCCCTCCGACGGCACCATCTCTATTGTCGGCCTGCCTGCTGGTGTCTATGTCCTGAAGGCTGGTTCGGCGAGTGTGAAGTTCCTGAAGAAATAATCCGTTAAGCAGACAATCATGATGAAGAAGAGACATATATTCCTGACAGCCCTGATGGCTGTTTCGGCGGTGGCACGTGCGCAGTTTGTAATCGAGCAGAGCGATGGCACGAAGTTTGACTGGAACTACGGCCTTAACGTCGTGCAGGACAAGGCGAGTGGCAACTTCAGCCTCTCGCGCGACGGTAACTACAATGCCTCACTGGACGTCTCCACTATCAAGTCGGTGAGTGTGCAGACGATGGAGAGCCGCCTGAGCAACTTCAAGGCACCTGCCTATGTCGATGACTACCGCAGCATCAGCAGTTGGGACAAGCGTTCGCAGTGGAACCTGTCGAACATCCACGACCCCAGTGTGATGCGCGCCGAAGACGGCTATTATTATATGTATTGTACGGATGCCGGCTTTGGCGATCCGCAGTCTGGTCACGGTCATTTCCACTGTCGCCGTTCGCAGAACCTCGTCGATTGGGAGTACCTCGGTGCCACGATGCTGGAGCTGCCCTCGTGGGTGAAGCCCAAGTTGAACGAGATCCGCAAGGCCATGGGACTTGGTGAGTCAACAGCCGATTTCAACCGGTGCGGTTATTGGGCTCCCTGTGCCCGCAAGGTGAAGAACGGGCTCTACCGCATGTACTATGTCATCACGATCGACGGCACCATCAATGGCACCGGCACCTGGGGCGAACGCGCCTTCATTGGTCTGATGGAGACCTCTAATCCCGCCGATGTCACGAGTTGGGAGGATAAGGGTTTCGTGATCACCAACTATTCCGACAAGGACCTGAACTACCAGGTCGGGGCAGGTGACTACTGGCAGCAGTGCTACTTCCTGTGGAATGCCATCGACCCGTCGTACATCATCACGCCTGAGGGCGAGCACTGGCTGGCATACGGCTCCTGGCACAGCGGGTTCCCGATCATCCAGATCAACCCGGAGACCGGCAAGCCGCTGAAGGAGTTGGGTAACCCTTGGGGCGCAGAGAATGCCGAGGCCTATGGCAAGCGTATCTTCACCCGTCAGGACGGTAATCGCTGGCAGGGAGCAGAGGCCCCCGAGATCATCTATCGCGACGGCTACTATTACCTGTTCCTGGCCTACGATGGACTCGACGTGCCTTATAATACGCGTGTCGTCCGTTCGGAGCATGTCGATGGACCTTATCTGGGTATCGACGGCACCGATGTGTCTCGTTTTGGCGGCGATGCCTATCCCATCATGACCCATCCCTATAAGTTTGCTAACGACAATGGCTGGGTGGGTATCAGTCACTGTGCCATCTTCGACGACGGTGACGGCAACTGGTTCTATGCTTCGCAGGCCCGTTTCCCGATGGACTATCCGGTACAGAACGAATGGGCGCCGAATGCCGTGATGCTCGGTCATGTGCGCAGCATCCGCTGGACTTCTTCCGGCTGGCCGGTGGTGATGCCTGAGCGCTATGCTGCCACGCCGCAGGCGCCTATCACCGAGGCCGACATCGTGGGCACCTGGGATCACATCGACCTGGGGTATAGCTACGGGAAACAGAAGGCGTCTTCAGAGATGGTCTTCGGGACTGACCATAAGATTACGTCGGGTATCTGGAAGGGAGGCGAGTGGAGTTTCGATGCGAAGACTAATACGTTGACGGCTAATGGCGTAGAACTGCTATTGCAGAGAGAATGTGACTGGGAGTCCAGTCCTCGTAAGGCTACAATCGTTTATGCCGGTATCAACGGCAAAAAGACTTATTGGGGAAGGAAGCAATTTTAGTTAGCCAGTGATAGTGCGACGCTCAATATCAGGTTGACGTTAGCCAGCGTTCCGCTCACATCCCAGTCTTCACGATATTCGTCGCATGGTTTGTGATACCATACGGGCATCGGGTATTTGTTAGGCTTGCTCATATCCACAGGATGCTGACCGTTCTCGAGCACCACGGCTGGCACACCTTTTTTTACGAAGTTGTAATGATCGGAACGGAAGAACCAGCCGTCAGAGTTGTCATCGTCGAAGTAGATATATCTGCCTTGAGCAGCAGCTGCAGCGGTGTAATACTTGTCCAGAGGGCTCTCTCCACCACCCAGTATCACCACATCGTGTGTTAACTCGGCCGGACCGATACTCTCAAAATTCAGGCAAGCCACCGTCTTTTTCAGCTCTACGGCAGGATGTGAACAGTAGAACTCCGAACCGAATAGTCCGCTCTCTTCCGACGAGGGGAAGAGGAAGAGCAGGCTTCTGCTGGTTGGGGGTAACTCCTTCATCTTCTTGGCTGTAAGCAGCGCACCAGCCATACCAGAGGCATTGTCGGCAGCACCATTATAGATGGTGTCGCCATGCTCGTCGGGCTTCCCTATACCTAGATGATCCCAATGGGCACTCAGCACCACGGCCTCACCATCTGTCTGCGACCCTCGCAGCATGCCACCTACGTTTTGTGTCTGCTTGATATTGTATGTAGCACGCATCTTCATGTCGCCTTTCACGTTCAGCGAGAAGCTTTTGAATCCTGGTCTTTTGGCTTCTGCTATTGCCTTGTCCATATCCATCCCGGCAGCATCAAACAGTTTTCGGGCTCCATGCTCATGCAACCAACCTTTGACGGCCAACTCATCAGCGTTTCGGGTGTCGGGGTTATACAGGGCAAGATTATCCGTCAAGTGACCATTCACGCAGACATGCCATCCGTAGCTGGCAGCCTCCGTGTTGTGGAGTACCAGACAACCTGCAGCCCCTTGTCGGCGAGCCTCCTCAAACTTATAGACCCATCGTCCGTAATAGGTCATGTTTCGTCCCCTGAACAACTGACTGTCGTAATAGCCGGGGTCGTTCACCATCGCGATGACGATCTTCCCCTTCACGTCAATCCCTGCATAGTCGTTCCATCCATACTCTGGAGCATGGATGCCAAAACCGCAGAACACGTATTCAGCCTGCCTCAGGTCAATCTTTTCCGTAGCACGGGCTGTCCACACCACAGCATCGTCGGGATAGCGTAGCTCAGCCTTCTTGCGGCCTTTTACAGAGAACTTATTGCCCATTGGCTTAGCAGTAACCGCAATCAGGTTGAACGGTTGAAACCAACTCCCGTCAAAGGCAGGCTCCAGACCCATTTCTTCCAATTGTCTGGCAAGGTAGTTCACCGTCTTGTCTTCATAGGTCGTCATGGGCTTGCGTCCGCCAAACTCATCTGACGCCAAAACCTTGACCCACTCTCTCAACAATTGCTCATCGCTATCAGTTTTCAGTTGCGACTGCGGTATCTGTGCATGGACGGCTGTAAAGCTCATTATCACAACCGCCATTGCCACCATCATTCTTTTCATATAGGTATAGCTTTTACACATCTTGTCTGCAAAGATAGTGAATTTTTTTAATAAGTTTATCTTGTATTGTGGTTTTTCCAAAAAAATGTTGTATCTTTGCCCACAACTAAATGACTGACGAATGAAAAGGTTACAACTATGGCTATGTCTCGCCTTTCTACTCTGTAGCACAGGTATCATAAAAGCCCAAAAGCTGGTGTTCACTCCGCAGTGGACTGCTCAGGCGCAGTTCGTGGGCTATTATGTGGCCAGTAGTAAAGGCTTCTATCAGGAATCTGGGCTCGATGTGACCATTAAGCATCCTTCCGCTTCGAAGGCGAGCAGTGACTATCTGTTGGAGGGCGACAGCCAATTTGCCACACTGAACCTGGTGACGGCGATGACGCTGATTGACAAGGGTGCTAAATTGGTGAATATTCTGCAGGTGTCGCAGCAGAACAACCTATTGATCGTTTCTCACACTCCGCTGAATGGCAAGGAGAGCCTGAAAGGCAAAAAGGTGGGCTATTGGCGGGTTGGTTTCGGTGAGCTTCCAATAGCTATGGATAAGAAATACGAACTTGGCATCGAGTGGATCCCTTTCCTCTCGAGCATCAATCTTTTCATCTCCAAGGCCATCGATGCGACGTTGGCGATGAGCTATAATGAACTTTTCCAACTGAGGATGGCTGGACAGCGCATCAAGGATAATCAGCTCTTGTATATGCGTGATATCGGTTATAACGTGCCGGAAGACGGGGTGTATGTGACAGCCGACTTCTATCATAAGAATAAGGACACCGTGATGAAGTTTGTAGAGGCTAGCCGTAAGGGCTGGGAGTGGGCTGTGGAGCATCCGGAGGAAGCGCTCGATATCGTGATGCTTACGATGAAGCAGGATGGTACTAGCGGCAACATCATCTCACAGGAGTGGATGATGAAGGAAATTCTGAAGCAAGTGGCTGATAAGGATACAGGCAAACGTTCCTATAGGTTGGAGCAGCACTCGCTGGATCTGGCCAATCGCATCTTGTTGGAGAGTGGACTTATCAAAAAGGGAATCACTTATAGGCAGATAACACAATTATGATCATATCAAGATTGCATAAAATATCACATTCGCTACATGCGAGGCTGACGCTGTGGGTCATGCTGACGGTAGTGGCTGTTTTCACAATCGTTACCCTCGTCATTACCAATGTCACGCGTAAGGCGTTCCTGAACAGCTCAGAGGAGAATGCGAAGAGCAGGATAGAGATTGCCAACCAACGCATTAACAGTGTGCTTGTAGGTGTGGAGGGTGCTATCGAAAATGTGGCTCCTGAGGTGTTGGATCACTTGGATAAACCAGACTTGTTATATGGCGTGGTACGTCAAGTACTGGAACGTAACCCTAGCATCATAGGTTCTGCGATAGCTTTTGAGCCCAACTACTTTCCTCAGAAGGGTAAACTTTTCTCACCTTATGCCTACCGGACCGTGAACGGTACTATCGCTACGAAACAGTTGGGGACATCAGAGTATGAATATCATAGTATGGACTGGTATCAGATTCCGAAGTTGTTGAAGAAGAACTACTGGAGCGAACCTTATTACGACACGGGTGGTGGTGAGCAGATGATGACCACCTATTCGTACCCTGTGTATGATAAGGCTGGTAACATGATTGCTGTCCTTACAGCTGACGTGTCGCTGAACTGGCTGAGAGAACTGGTGAGGAAGAGTGACATCGAATTGAACAGTAAACTTCTAGGCGAGCAGGTCGAAGATACGGTCGGCGTGGAGATGGGAGAGGAGTTCTTATCGAATCATGCCTACTCGTTTATTATCGGCCGGGGAGCTAGCTATATCACACATCCCATGAGTGAGCGTATCCTCAGTGATACCTATTTCACCTATTCGATGGAGAACAACGACTCGGTGGATATGCAGATTGGTTATGATATGGTGGATGGTCTGTCGGGTATGCGTGAAATTAATCGAGACGGTATCAATTTCCTTATTTGCTATGCGCCCATCGAGCGAACAGGGTGGTCGATGGCGACAGTGATGCCGGCCAGTATTATTTATGGTAGTTCGCGTCTCCTCACCTTCCTGATTATTTTCATTATGCTGGCCGGACTGGTGGTGCTCTTCTTGATCTGTAACTCAGTGGTGAAACGTATTACAAGACCGTTGGCTCGTTTTGCCATTTCTGCCGATGAGGTCGCAAAGGGTAATCTGAATGCAACATTGCCTGATATTAAGACCAAAGATGAAATGGCCCGTCTTAGGCAGTCGTTCTCCTTGATGCAGGTCTCGTTGCGTGAACAAATGGAAGAGCTGCGACAGACCACATCCTCAAAGGCGGCTATCGAGAGTGAGCTGAAGGTTGCCAGTGACATTCAGATGTCGATGCTGCCGAAGATATTCCCTGCCTATCCGGAGCGCGATGATATTGACATCTATGGTCAGCTGACACCGGCGAAAGCGGTGGGTGGCGACCTCTTTGATTTCTTCATCCGCGACGAGAAATTGTTCTTCTGTATCGGTGACGTCTCGGGTAAGGGAGTGCCTGCGGCCCTGGTGATGGCTGTCACACGTGCGCAATTCCGTACGGTCTCTGCGCATGAGTCACAGCCAGAACGTATTGTCGCTCGTTTGAATGAGACGATGAGTGAAGGCAATGACTCAAATATGTTTGTGACGCTCTTCTTAGGTGTGCTTGATCTGCCGACGGGGCGCCTGCGCTATTGTAATGCTGGTCATGACTCGCCATTGCTGATTGGTTCGAACATGGGTATGCTACCGTGTGAATCAAATCTGCCTCTCGGCGTGATGGATGACTGGAAATTCGTTGCCCAGGAAACGCTGATCGACCCGAATACCACCATCTTCCTCTATACCGACGGACTGACCGAGGCAGAGAATCTTGACCATGCCCTGTTTGCGGAGGAGCGGATTATAGAAGTCACGCGTAAGGCATTGGAGGCGAACCATCACACGCCAGCCCGTCTTGTGGAGGACATGACAAAGGCGGTAAAAGAGTTTGTGAATGGGGCAGAGCAGAGCGATGACCTGACGTTGCTCGCCATTCAATATACGAAGCACCAACTTGATGTGCGTTATCAGCGGAGTATCACTCTGAGCAATGATATTGAGGAAGTGCCGCAGCTGGCAGAATTCGTCGATCATGTGTGTGAGGCCATGGGCTTCGACGAGGCCACCAGTATGCAGATGAACCTTGCCATAGAAGAGGCTGTAGTAAACGTGATGAACTATGCTTATCCGGAGGGAACGAAGGGTAATGTGAATATTGAAGTGCAGGCGAATGATGTCAGACTGAAGTTTGTCATCTCCGACAATGGCAAACGCTTTGATCCCACAACGGTAGCTGCCGTTGACACGACATTGTCTGCAGAGGAGCGTTCAATCGGTGGTCTTGGTATCTTCCTCGTGCGCCAGTTGATGGATAGTGTGAACTATGAGCGCATAGGTGGTTTTAACGTCTTGACCCTGCGCAAGAAACTAGTTCCGGCCAACCATCAGCCGTCCAACTGATAGGTCGCTGGATGAGGATGGCAGCTCCCTTATGGGCAGTGCTATAGCCGTGACAGATGAAGATGTCCTCTTTGTTGATGGTATAGGCTGCACAGTGACCTGCTGCTTCAAACGTCTTCTTGTCGCCTTCGATGAAAAGCGTTCCACCACCGTTAGCCATGTCTTTGCCTTCACGGTCGAGATAGGGTCCATCGACAGTCTTGCTTCGCCCTACGGCAACCCGGTAGGTGCTTTTCTCACCTCGGCAGCAATAGTCCCACGATACAAACAGATAATACCAGCCACCATGCTTGAAGATAAACGGTGCCTCGATGGCATTTGTACCCGCATATTTTGAGGTTGGGTTGGGCTCTGCAGGCTTATAGCTTGGGTCATAGCGACGGGCAATCGTACGAGGCTTCTCGCCTTTGGCGATGTGCATTGTCGTATTGAGGCGAGCCAGTTGGATACCATCCCAGAAGGATCCCCATACAAGCCAAGGTTGGTCTTGATCATCAACGACGAAGTTAGGATCGATGGCGTTCCAGTTGTCTCGTTTCTCGCGAGATGTAACGATGCAACCCTCATCCTCCCAGACAGGGAATGATAGTGAACGATTACTCAGCAGACCGATGGCAGAACCGTTTTTGCCAAAGGTCGAACAGCTGTAGGCGAGCCACCATTTGCCGTGATACTTAATCACGTCGGGCGCCCAAACGTGAAGACGGAAACCTGGCACAGAGTCCATTGCCCACTTTGGAATGACACTCATCACAGGCTCGGCCTTCACCGTCCAGGTCTTTCGGTCCTTTGAGGTCATGTGAGAGATTCCCATCCCCGTTGCATAGATATGATAGGTACTATCCTCATATGCCATGACGGGATCGTGTACCATCGGTGTCTCAGTGGTGAATGACTCGTGTTTGAAATGGCGAGGCTGTGCCTCTGCGCACAGTGAGATGCATAGACAAAATGTTGCCAATAAAAAGAACCTATTCATTTCCATAATTAGTTTTTGTTTATCGGTTGCAAAATTACAAAAAAAACTTGATATCAGTCATATTATTGCTGATATTTCAAAACGGGTAGTTTCGGTGAGCAATACCACCCTTATGGCAAACCCCAGAGCCCCTTTTACAATAAATGCACTAGTCGATTATAATAAAGAGGTAGTGTGTGCGTTATAATATATAACGATATTTACGTGATATTAGAACAGATGAAATAAGGCAATAATGTGATTGAAAAATAATTTAACGAACAGATGACAATGAGACAACTACTATTTTTTATGCTGATGGCATGTAGCCTGACTGGCTTGGCGCAGTCCAAGTCATGGACGGCTGACAATGGTAACGGAACCTTTACAAATCCGCTCTTCTACGACGAGTTCTCTGACCCAGATATCCTGCGCGTGGGTGATGACTACTATCTGGCCGGTACTACGATGCATGCCGTACCGGGACTTGTTATCCTCCATTCCAAGGACCTGGTGAACTGGGAGAATATCAGCTATTGCTTTGACCGCTTCGATTTCGACGACGATGCCTTTTCGCTGAAGAACCATCAGGAGATCTACGGTCAGGGAGTCTGGGCACCTGCTATTCGCTATGCGAATGGGCAGTTCTATGTGTTTACAAATATCAACGGCAAGGGCTTGCAATGCTATACTGCCAAGGATATTCGGGGTCCATGGAAGCACCATAACATGCAAGGACGTATCTATGATCTTAGCGTACTTTTCGATGACGATGGGAAAATTTATGCCATTCACGGCTACGGTGAAGTGAAATGTACGGAGCTGAAGTCAGATATGAGCGGTCCTATCGAGGAGACAGAACGCACGATTATCCCCGAAGGCAATGCAGTGGGAGAGGGTCATCACATGTATAAGATCAATGGGATGTACTATCTGATATCTACCGACTATCGACCCAACGGGCGAACGCTTTGTTCTCGTTCGAAGAGCATCTGGGGCCCCTACGAGACCATCACCATTACTGCCGACGAGACTTTCGGCTATCATCAGGCGCCGTTGACACAGGTGCCTAGAGGTGAGCAGTATCGCATCGGACATGATGGTACGAAGTTCGGTATCCCTGAAGTGGATAAGGATGCCACGGCTTGTACCAATATCCATCAGGGTGGCATCGTCGAAGACCAGAGCGGACAATGGTGGGCACTGCTGATGATGGATTTCCATTCCATCGGTCGTACTGTCACCCTTGCACCGATTACTTGGAAAGACGGTTGGCCTATGTTGGGACTAGAAGGAAATCTTGGTCGTGCACCTCGCACTTGGATGAAACCGAATATTCCTGGAAGCGTTGCTGATGCCAGTCAGGCTAAGGCTCCTTATGAGCGCAGTGAGAACTTCAACGGGAAGGCACTTGGTCGCGTATGGCAGTGGAATCATAATCCCGACGACACGAAGTGGAGTTTGAAGAATGGTCGTCTTCGCCTGCTGTCGATGCCTGCCGAACAGCTGATGTGGGCCAGGAATTCGCTAACACAGCGCGTCATCGGCCCTACCTCTATCACCACTGTTGAATTGTACACGAAGGGACTGAAAGATGGCGATGTGGCTGGACTGGGTAATATCAATGTACCCTGCTCGTGGATTGGCATCGTGAAGGATGGCAGGCAATTGACCCTGCGCTGTTTCGAGCAGGCCACCAACGACACCATTGACACCCCATTCAACGGTGATAAGATCTTCCTTCGTATGGTGGGTGACTACGATCACGACCGTGCGCATTACGAATATTCACTTAATGGTACAGATTTCAAGCAGCTGGGGCGTGAGATGCCCTTGAGTTATCAGTTGATATCTTTTCAAGGCTCTCGCCATGCGCTGTTTACTTTCAATCATAAGGGTGCGAAAGGCGGATATGCCGAATTCGATAATTTTACGGTCGAGGAGCCGATGGCCGACCGTAGCAGCAATATCCCCTATGGCAAGTCATTCCGCATCATCAACCTCGCTACCGGCAAGCCTGCCATTGCCTTGGAGCATGGGCTGCTCTATGATACAGATGTCAAGGACCACTCTAAACTGACCCGCTTCCGTATCATTGACAAAGGACAGGGTAAGGTCATCCTGCGGTGCGAAGATGGTCGTTATGTCTTCTGTGCTGGTTATGGTATTGCTGGTGATGTGCGCCTGACAGCGGATGAATCGAAGGCCGAGGTGTTCCTTTGGCAAGACTATCTGAACCACGAGTTCATGCTCATGTCGATGCGCACGCATAAGTATATCGGCAAGAGTCCTACCACGGGTAGCCCCTATTCGATGGATTTCGTTGGTGCTGACCCCGCACGTCGGAACGGTGCAGTCCTGCGCTGGGAAGAATGATGAAAGAAAATAAAGGCTTCGGAATCTCCGAAGCCTTTATCGTTAATATAGCAGTAGTAGTCCCGCTAAGCCTGCATAGCAGATCATGCGGATGGGGTTGATTTTCAGGTAGCCTGTGCCAAAGGCGGTAGCTATGAGTAGGGCACAACTGATGAAGAACTGCCACGGATTTTCCATCGGGGTGGAAAAATTCTCCTTGTTGCAGAGTAGCAAGGTCGCAGCTGCCAGGAGTCCCACAACAGCAGGTCGGAGTCCGATAAAGATAGATTGTACCAGGTGGGTGTTCATATACTTCATGAACATCTTACTGATGAGTATCATCAAGATAAGTGACGGCAGCACCAAAGCGAAAGTAGAGGTGGCAGAGCCGAGGATGGCCATCATATTGCCATAACCCGCATTATGGATGGCCGTATAACCGCAGTAGGTGGCGGAGTTGATGCCGATGGGGCCAGGAGTCATCTGTGAGATGGCCACAATGTCTGTGAATTCTGCTGTAGAGAGCCAGTGGTGCGTCTCAACAGTCTCATGCTGAATGAGCGAGAGCATGCCATAGCCACCACCGAAACCAAAGAGTCCTATCTCAAAGAAGGTAATGAACAACGATAGAAAAATCATGTCTCTGTAGGTTTAATGTACATGCCATAGATGTAGCCAGCTACGGCTGCAATGATAATAATATAAATAGGTGAGACGCCAAGTGCCCAGATGGCGAGGGCACAAGCGACGGGAATCCAACAGTTGGCCCATCCGATTTTTGCGCTCTGGGCGAGGCGAAAAGTGGGCACGGCAATCAAGGCTACTACGGCTGGACGAATGCCGCGGAAGATGGCTGCCACAATCTTGTTATCCTCAAACTGCTTAAAAAAGATGGCGATGGCTAGGATGATGAGAAAAGAGGGCAGTGCCGTGCCTAGCGCCGTAGCGATGGCACCGCGAGTCTTTCTCAGTTTGTATCCGATGAAGATAGCAATATTGATGGCAAATACGCCCGGACAACTCTGGGCAATGGCAATCAAATCAAGCATTTCCTCTTTCTCCACCCATTTATGGCGGTTGACCACCTCTTCTTCTATCAAAGGAATCATGGCATATCCACCACCGAGGGTGAATATGCCAATGTGAAAGAAGGTGCGGAAAGCTTCCCAATAAATATTATTAAGCATGGGCCTCAATCCACTTGCGGGCATTAACGAAGGCCTCAATCCATGGAGTCACTTCGTCCTGACGACGGTCGGCAGGATACCAAGCATTCTGCCATGGGAATACGGCACGCTCCAGATGAGGCATCATGCAGAGATGACGACCATCAGCTGAGCAGATACCGGCTACATCGTAATCAGAGCCGTTGGGGTTAGCAGGGTAGCCGTGATAGTTGTACTTAGCAATCACGTTATAGCTATTCTCTGCTTCTGGCAGCGAGAACTTGCCCTCACCGTGAGCTACCCATAGGCCAAGTTTAGAACCACTTAGGCTACCGAACATCACACTGTTGTTCTGAGGAATGCTCAGGCTGATGAACTCACTCTCGAACTTATGAGAGTCGTTGTGGAGCATCTTTGCGCCTGCTGCGCCTGTTAAACCGAGCTCAACCATTAGCTGACAACCATTGCAGATACCCAACGAGAGGGTGTCTTCGCGGGCATAGAACTTATCCAGAGCCTCTTTAGCCTTGGGGTTGAAGAGGAAAGCGCCAGCCCAACCTTTAGCAGAGCCCAGTACGTCAGAGTTAGAGAAGCCGCCACAGAACACAATCATGTTGATATCCTCGAGTGTCTCACGACCAGAGATCAGGTCAGTCATCATCACGTCCTTTACATCGAAGCCTGCCAGATAGAGGCAATAAGCCATCTCGCGCTCACCATTAGTACCCTTTTCGCGGATGATGGCTGCCTTCACACCTGTGCGTTCACGACGGTCGGCAGAGATGCCATATTGCGCAAGTTGGCCAGTAAAGGTCTTCGGGAACTTCATCTCGATGGGTTGTTGTTTGTAGTTGGCGAAGCGCTCAGCAGCCTTGCCGTTGAAGCTCTGCTTGCGGTCGAGCAGGTATGAGGTCTTATACCAGATATCGCGGAGCGCATCAATGTCGAATGTCAGTTCCTTCTCATCAGCCTTCACAACGATACTGCGGCTCTCTGGTACAGAGTAGCCAATCTTTGCAAAGCCTACGCCCTGCTCCTCCATGAACTCCTTGAATACATCTTTGTGTTCATCACTGATCTCAATTACCACACCTGGATTCTCTGCGAAGAGTGTCTTCACGATGTCGCCATTCTTGCAGATGTCGTGGAGATTGATGTGCAGACCACCCTTCTGGTTGGCAAAGCACATCTCGAGCAGGGTGGTAATGAGACCACCGGCAGAGATATCATGACCAGCCATAATCCAGCCTTTCTCGATGAGTTGTTGGATAGCCATAAAGGCATCAGCAAAGTATTCGGGATTCTTCACCGTAGGCACATCGTCGCCTACCTTGCCTAAGCTCTGGGCAAAGGCAGAACCACCAAGACGCTGCTCGTCGAACGAGAAGTCGATATGATAGAGTGATGCATTCTTATCGTTAACCAATACGGGGCTTACTACCTTCTTGATATCACTGACTTCACCACCGGCACTGACGATGACGGTTCCCGGGGAGATGATCTTCTCACCGTTAGGATACTGCTGAGAGAGCGACAGCGAGTCTTTACCAGTTGGTACATTGATGTGCAGGTCGCAGCAGAAATCAGAGAGTGCCTTCACACCAGCATACAGACGGGCATCCTCACCCTCCTGAGAGCGACAAGGCCACATCCAGTTAGCAGAGAGGGAGATACTGTCCATACCCTCAGCCATAGGTGCCCAGACGATGTTAGTCAGAGCCTCTGCGACAGAGAGTACGCTGCCTGCAGCTGGATTTGCCAGTCCAGCCTGTGGTGCATGACCGAGGGCTGTTGCAATACCCTTCTTGCCACGATAGTCGAGGGCTACTACACCACAGTCGCTTAGCGGCAACTGGATTTCGCCCTGACACTGCTGACGGGCTATCTTACCGGTCACAGAACGGTCCACCTTATTGGTCAACCAGTCCTTACATGCCACAGCCTCTAACTGAAGCACACGGTTGAGATATTCATTAATCTTATCTTGACTGTAGGTTACGTCTTCATAATGACGCTCTACAGTATTGTCTCTCATGATAGTCTTAGGCGAATGACCGAACATCTGAGCCACGTCGAGATCGAACGGCTTCACGCCATCACCCTGCTTGAACGAGAAGTGGGCATCACCAGTAGTCTCGCCAACCACATACAGTGGGGCACGCTCGCGCTCAGCGATCTTACGTACATGTTCGATATGCTTCTCGTCGATGAGCAGCCCCATACGCTCCTGACTCTCATTGGCAATGATTTCTTTGCTTGAAAGCGTCTTATCGCCTATAGGCAACTTGGTCATATCGATTTCGCCACCGCACTCCTCTACAAGTTCTGAGAGACAGTTCAAGTGACCGGCAGAACCATGGTCGTGAATTGAAACAACGGGGTTTACATCCTCCTCACAGAGCGCACGCACCAGATTGTAGGCACGCTTCTGCATCTCTGGGTTGGCACGCTGAACGGCATTCAACTCGATACCATTGCTATAGCGACCTGTATCTACCGATGATACAGAACCACCGCCAAGACCGATGCGGTAGTTGTCACCACCAACGACGACCACTTTGTTGCCCTTCTGAGGCTCTTTTTTCAGACAATCGCGCTTGGTACCGTAACCTACACCACCAGCCAGCATGATGACTTTGTCGTAGGCATATTTCTCCTTACCCTCTTGATGCTCGAAGGTCAGCACAGAACCGCAGATAAGTGGCTGGCCGAACTTGTTACCGAAATCAGAGGCACCGTTAGAAGCCTTGGTTAGAATCTGCTGTGGTGTCTGATACAGCCATTGGCGTACAGGTAGAATATCCTCCCAGTCACGGGCTGCACCCTCATCGTCGTGCAGGCGGGGGTAGGCTGTCATATACACAGCAGTACCTGCAATAGGCCATGAACCTACACCACCGCCCATACGGTCGCGAATCTCACCACCCGTACCGGTAGCAGCACCATTGAATGGTTCAACGGTCGTGGGGAAATTATGGGTCTCAGCCTTCAGCGAGATGACACTCTCGATGTCCTTCACCTGGAAGTAGTCGCTGGTGCTCTGATCCTTTGGAGCAAACTGCTCCACCACAGGACCCTGTGCAAAAGCTACGTTATCCTTATAAGCAGAGAGAATCTTGTTGGGGTTCTCTTGAGTGGTCTTCTTGATCATCGCAAAGAGGCTTGACTCCATCTCTTTGCCATCGATGATAAAGGTACCGCCGAAGATCTTATGACGGCAGTGCTCGGAGTTGATCTGGGCGAAGCCGAAGATCTCAGAGTCGGTCAAAGGACGACCGTTCTGTTTCTCCAGTCCATGGAGGTATTCAATCTCTTCAGGACTGAGGGCCAAACCCTCCTGTTCGTTGTATTCCTCGAGGTTATCTACATACTTGATCGGCTCGGGCTTGATGTTAATTGTAAAGATATCCTGATTAAGACCATTGTACATACGTTGCAACATCTCGTCGTATTCAGCATCTTTTGAAGCAACGGGGAAATATTCCTCGATGCGGCTGATGCCCTGTAGTCCCATGTTCTGGGTGATTTCTACGGCGTTGGTGGACCATGGGGTCACCATTTCGCGACGTGGTCCTACGTAGTACCCGTCAAGATGGTCGGCATCCAGTAGTGTTGCCTCGCCATAAAGCCATGTTAGTTCTTTTATTTCCTGTTCACTGAGAGCGTGGTCCACCTCAGTGGCAATCACCGAACGACTATTGCTATCCGTCGTTTTTTGTGGTGTCTGAAAGAAGCGTATCATATCTTATCGTTTATTATGTTTTTATTTCTTTTTTGTGGTAGCAGGCTTGGCGGGCTCTACGTATGGCACCTGTTTCATCAGTATCCACGAAGCTTCGAGCACTTTGTTCTTGAGATTTGAGGGATAGTTGGGGTTGGCTTTCATGAAACTGTCGATGATCTGAGCAGCTTCTCTGCTCTTATGACCTGCCATCAGTGCTTTCATCCATTTGCCAGGGAAGAAGATGTCGCTGGTCTGCTGAATATATTCCAATGATTTCAGACTGGATTCGATATAGCTATTGCTTTGCGGCTCGAAAACGTCGGAGTTGAGAAGCTGCAGCATAGTGATGGCCCAAGGTTCCTGCTGGCGGTTCTCTGGACGCAGCAAGTCATTAAACAATTGGAGTCTCTGACTATCACTCGGGTTGCAGGCGCGGCTGATGTAGTCGAACTCGTTTCTCAAATCGTCTGTGGTGAGTCTTGCGCGCTGAGTGCTCAGGATCTCCTGCCACTGTTGGGGATGCATGATGGCCAAACGGTAGGCCATATCCATGTAGTCGTGCTCATTGAGCAATGGGTCATTATGGTTCCTCCAGATAGATTCAATCTGATCGAGAACCTCTGGAGAGGAGGCGCAGGTGCTCATCCTGCGGATGACATACTGATGGCATTCGTTGGTACGGTTTTCGTTAAGCAGGTCCATGACGCAGAGTTCAAGGGCTGCGCGCTGATCTTCGTTCACGTCTTCCAGAATCTTGAACATGTGCTCAATGGCGGTTGACATGATTTGTGGATTCCTTTCTTTCACCATCAGTCTGAATAGCTCAGAGAAGTAGGATGGTGATATCTTACCCATGAGATAGTTGTCATGGATGACCTGTAGTAGTGCATAACGGTTCAAGTCGTTGCGGGTTGTGATAAGGCGCTTAGGCATCAGACTGGCGTAGTTGTCGTCAAGGGTAAAGCGACCGTAGCCTTTTCCGTTGGAATTGGGGATGATATAGTCAGGCCGGCCTGGAATCTTGAACGTCATCGTCGGTTTCTGCATATCAACGGTCAGTGTCTGGCTCTTACCGAGGTCATAGATGACTCTTACCTCGAATTTCTGCGGCCAGAAGATACCGCGGTGGTAGGGGTCGGACTGTGTGACGACTATCTGTCCATTCTTGTAGCTTGTATGGATGTTGGGCATGCCCTTCTGCTTCACCCAGATGTCGCTGAATTTTTTGACACCGGCACTGGGAGCAGCTTTGTCAAGGGTCTTGATAAGGTCATCCCAGCTGGCATTGTCGAACTGATGCTCTATCAGGAACCTGCTCAGACCATTCTGCATAGCAGGAGCTCCCATTACTTGTTCTAACATCCGCATCATGACAGGTGCCTTGTCGTAGATAATGTTATCGTAGAGCAGGCTGGCATGATTCAGGTTGGTAAGTTCCTGTGCGATAGGGTGGGTGCCGTCAGTGCGGTCGATGGCGATAGCGGCGGTCTGAAACGTCTTGTGGAAGTTCAGGTCGTGGTCTATGCCTCTGTACTGACGTCGCGTGATTTTGGAGGCCATGAAGTTGGCAAGCACCTCTTTGGTCCAAACGTCCTCAAACCATTTCAGTGAGACGAGGTCACCAAACCAGAGGTGGGCAATCTCGTGTGCAATCAGTTCTGTGCGATAGAGTTCTTCCTCCTGTGTGGCATTCTTCTCAAGGAAGATACGGCGGTCGCTGAATTGGATAGCACCTGGATGTTCCATGCCCCCAAACTGATAGTTCGGTAGAATGACCATGCCGTATTCCTTGAAGGGGCAGGCAATAGATGTATAGCCTTCCATCCATTTTATGGCCTGTCCAGTCTCGTCAAACACCTTATCGAGTTGGGCAACTTTTGCGGGGTCGGTCTCGCGATAGAGGGCTCTCATCAACTTTCCGTCACGAGTGCCGGTCTTTTCTTGAAAATCTCCGGCCACGAATGAATATAAATAAGTAGGCAGCTGACAGCTATTGTCGCTTGTCATCGTCTTCCAGCCCGAAGGCGTGTGGAGAGTTGTCACAAAGACAGCTCTCAGGTCAGGCTGATCGAAACAAGGGAATACTGAGCGTGCCAAGTCTGGTACAAACAAAGTATAGACATAGTCCTTATTACGGTTCAGGGCCTTGTCTTGACAGGTGAAGTTAAGCTCAATCTTGTTCTTGCCAGCTTGCAACTGCTTCATGGGAATGATGATGTGCTCGTCCTCGTAGAGTGCTTCAAAGGAACGGCGCTTGTTCTTCTTGCCGTAATAGACGTAAGCTGTGCCGTTGAACTCTCCTTGGAAATCCAGTATAAGGTCTTCCTGTTCTTTTAGTTCAAAACTGATAATCGCAGTGCCTGTCACCTTTTGGTTCAAATTCGACGGGATGTTGAATGTAAGGTCATAGACTACGTTGCTGATATTAACTTTTCGATGGTCCGCAAGTTCCTTGGACACACCTTTAGAAAGCATCTGGGCATGTGTGCTTAACACCATCATACTCAGAAGGATCATGAGTAGGATTTTGATATTTTTCATCTCTTGTTTGGTTTTTGTCTGCAAATTTAATTAAAATAATTCTAATACCCGTCATTTTTTCATTGTTTTTTGCAGCATATCACTAAATTTGCAGTCGTAAAATCTATTTTGAACAGAATAAGGTATGAAAAAGAATGTGATTTTTATGGCAATTGCCGTCAGTCTGATGACGACGGGCTGTGCCAGTAAGAAAGATCTGGAGAACTGCCAGACAGAGAATAAATCGCTCACAGAGAGCTTGCAGACAGCGCGTGAAGACCTGGCTGCCAAGAATGCTCGTGTTGCTAGTTTGGAAGAACAGCTCGCTGCCCAGAAGCAGATGTTGGCAGAGCAGAAACGGGCTTATGCTGCACTACAGCAGTCGCTCGACAAGAGTCTGACAAATGCCAGTCAGAATAACGTTTCTATCGAGAAACTTGTCGATCAGATTAACGAGTCAAACCAGTATATCCGTCACTTGGTAGAGGTTAAGTCGAAGAGCGATTCTCTGAACATGGTGCTGACGAACAACCTCACCCGTTCTCTTTCCAAGGAAGAGCTGAAGGAGGTCGATGTGCAGGTGCTCAAGGGCGTGGTTTATATCTCGCTGGCTGATAACATGCTCTATAAGAGTGGTTCCTACGAGATTAACAGCCGTGCCGCTGAAACCCTGTCAAAGATAGCTAAGATTATCAAGGACTATAAGGATTATGATGTGCTCATCGAGGGTAACACAGACAATGTGCCCATCAAGAAGACAAACATTCGTAATAACTGGGATCTCTCCACACTGCGTGCCTCTTCAGTGGTTCAGGCCCTGCAGAATGATTATGGTGTTGATCCAAAACGCCTGACGGCAGGTGGTCGTGGCGAGTATAATCCCGTCGCAAGCAATGATACAGAGGTTGGCAAGCAGCGCAACCGCCGTACCCAGATTATTATTACGCCGAAGCTCGATGAGTTTATGGACTTAATCGGTCAGGCACCAGAAAGCGACAAGTAATTGTTGGATGGCATGACCTGCGGAGGAACTCTCCGTCTTCGCATGATTTCAATATGCATGGCAGCAGTGGCTTTTCCCGTTGCTGCCCATGCTGTTTCTGAAGATAGTGCTACCATTCACCGTATAGAGGTCGAGGTTGTTCCGGGGCAACTTCTCCATACCAATGATTTCCTAAAAGGCTTTAATACAGAGGTGCGCACCATGAACCACTCTTTCGTGGCGCGTCTGAAATATGCATTTGCACCGCCAGAGGGCTCTGAGCAGGCTTTAATATATAAAGGTGTCTATCAGGGAGCAGGTCTTGCCTTCCATAGTTTCAATCCTCAGTTGGGTAATCCCGTCTCTCTCTATCTGTTTCAGGGCGCTACCGTCAAGACATTGTCACAGCGGTTGTCTCTGAACTATGAGTGGGACTTTGGCTTGACTTATGGCTGGAAGACCTATGACAGGGACACGAATCCTGAGAATCGTGTGATTGGTTCCAAACTGACGGCCTATATCGATTTGGGCTTCTACTTGCGTTGGATGTTGTCACGGAATTGGGACCTGAATATTGGTGCTTCTGTTTCTCATTATAGTAATGGTAATACTGCCATTCCCAATGCGGGACTCAATGCTGTGGGGGCAAAGGCGAGTGTGGCCTATTATATTAATCGTGAGGAAAAGCATCACGCGTCTGGAGAGTTGCCAGTTTTTGACAGACACTGGGGGGGGGATTTGACCTTGTATGGAGCTTGGAAGCGTCGCGGGATGGATACTAATACTGGTACCTATGCTCTTCCTGGAGTCTATGGGGTGGCAGGTTTCACGCTCAATCCCCTTTATCATGTTAACCACTGGCTGAATGTCGGTGCTTCGCTCGATGGTTCTTACGATAGTAGTGCGAACATGGAAGTAAAGACTACAACGGTAGGTGATCAGGAGCAAGAACCAACGAAAGATGATGTCATCCTATCGCCTTGGTACCAAAGGGTGGCTCTTGGCCTTTCGGCTCGTGCAGAGTTTGTGATGCCTTATTTCACCATCAACTTTGGCATTGGTCATAATTTCGTCAATGCCCATACGGAGGACATGAAGGGCTTCTATGAGATCCTTGCGCTCAAGATCAAGCTTATGCGACAGGCCTATCTCCATATCGGTTATAGTCTCTACGACTTCTATTATCCCAACAACCTGATGCTCGGCATCGGCCTACACCTGTAGATCGTGCTAAGCCTGATCCTGGCTTTTCTTCTTGAGATATTCGGCAAAGATACGGGCAGCACTCTCGACCTTTGCAGCACAAGGGCGTGTCTTATAGTATTCTGCCGTGCGTGGCGATGCCTGATAGCTATTGACAGCTTTCTCGTAGCCTTTCAGACCTAGGATCTCTGCACAGATCAGGCTGCCGTTTTCTTGTTTTGACTGAGCCAGCAGGTCCTGAACAACCTTATAGCAAGCAGACTTACCCTCACGGTCACTACCCTCTGTCTGCCCGCAGTCAAGGCCTGTAAGCATGACGATACCTGAGACGGCTCCACACATCATGCGCATCCTTCCCACACCGCCTCCAAAACCTGCGGCAATCTTCTTTGCTAAGTTGTCGTCGAGCCCATACAGGTCGGCAAATGCAGCCACCACACTCTGGCAACAGCCATAGCCCGCCATGAAATTCTCCACGGCACGCTCCACTCTCTTGTCTATCTCCTGTTCTTCCATCGTAGTCTTTTTGGGAGGCAAAATTACGAAAAAAACAAGAACGAATTCTGGTTGAAAGCGGTTTTTGATGTTAATAATATCTAAATAGACCAAAGAACACTTGGAAAGTTCGTGAAAATCGAGTAATTTTGTAGGCTACAATATAGCTTAGGATTCAAAATGGCTAAATAAATACTTTTGTTTAACAACTTATTTAATTTATCAATGATTTATTCTAAAGAAGTAGAAAACATGTGTAGCGTTTGCAAAGGCGCTTATCATGGACCTGCACCAATCCCCGAGGAGGGCAAGTGGGTTGCAGTGAAGGAAATCAAGGAAATTTCTGGTTACACCCACGGTATCGGCTGGTGTGCACCTCAGCAGGGTGCCTGCAAGCTGAGCCTGAACGTGAAGGACGGTGTGATTCAGGAGGCTCTCGTTGAGACGATCGGTTGTACGGGTATGACTCACTCAGCTGCTATGGCCAGTGAGATCCTGCCTGGTAAGACCATTCTCGAGGCACTGAACACCGACCTCGTCTGCGATGCTATCAACACCGCTATGC